>NZ_VKJP01000129.1 GCF_007280575.1 Streptomyces benahoarensis | reverse complement strand
CTCCCGGGCGGGCACGGCGCGCCGGGCCGATCGCGTACGGAGTGCCGGGTCCGGCGCTCACGGGGCGGGTACCGGGGCGCGTAGGAAGCCCCGGGCCGCCCGTGTGCCACGGCACGAACGGATCCGGACGTAGGACCCCCGACCGACGAAAATCCCCGTCCGATGTCCCCTCCGGTGACAGGGGCCATCCGGCGTGTCGGCCCTTACGCTGGCCCGATGACCGCCGACCCCGCGCGCGACACCGACGTCGCCGCCCCAGCCGCCACGCCGCCCGCCTCCGCCGTCACGGACTCCGCCGGGGACCGGCGCGCTCCGGACGCCGGGCCGCCCGGCGACGCCCCGGGCATCCTCGGCCGGGGGTACCGGGCGCTGACCCTCGGGATCATCTCGGTGGTGTCGCTGATCGCCTTCGAGGCGAGTGCGGTGAACACCGCGATGCCGGTCGCCGCCCGTGCGCTGCACGGCATCGGGCTGTACGCCTTCGCCTTCTCCGCGTTCTTCACCACCAGCCTCTTCGCGATGGCGCTGGCGGGGGAGTGGAACGACCGCCGGGGGCCGCTCGCGCCGCTGTTCACCGGTATCGGCGCGTTCGGCGCCGGACTGGTGATCGCGGGCGCGGCGCCGACCATGGTGCTGTTCGTCGCCGGGCGCGGGGTTCAGGGGCTCGGCGGCGGGCTGGTCATCGTCTCGCTGTACGTCGTCGTCGGCCGGGCCTATCCGGAGCGGCTGCGTCCGGCGGTGATGGCGTCGTTCTCGGCGGCGTGGGTGCTGCCGGTGATCGTCGGCCCGCTGGCCGCCGGGAGCGTCGCCGAACACCTCGGCTGGCGCTGGGTCTTCCTCGCCATCCCGGTGCTGGTCCTGCTGCCGCTCGCGGTGATGCTGCCCGCGCTGCGCGCCCTGCCGCGCGAGGCGCCGGGCCCGCGCGGTGGTCTCGGTGCGGTGCTGCGCAGCCGCCGCGCCCTCCTCGCGCTGGCCGTCGCGGCGGGCGCCTGGCTGCTCCAGTACGCGGGTGGGCATCTGACGCCGTACGCGGTGCTCCCGGCGGCCGCGGGGCTGGCGCTGTTGGTGCCCGCGGTGCGGCTGCTGCTGCCCCGGGGCACGTTCCGGGCGGCGCGGGGTCTGCCGACGGTCGTCCTGATGCGCGGGCTGGCGGCCGGCGCGCTGGTCGCCGCGGAGAGCTTCATCCCGCTGCTGCTGGTCAGCGAGCGCGGCCTGTCCGCCACCCTCGCCGGGCTCTCCCTCACCGGCGGCGGCCTGACCTGGGCGCTCGGCTCGTACGTCCAGAGCCGCCCGGGGTGCGAGCCGCACCGGGAGCGGCTGATGGGCGTCGGCATGGCGTTCCTGGCGCTGGCCATCGCGGCGGTGCCGCTGGTGCTGTCCGACGCGGTCCCGGTGTGGACCGTGGCGGTGGCCTGGACGCTCGGCGGCTTCGGCATGGGGCTGAACATCTCCAGCGGCGGGGTGCTGTTGCTGAAGCTGTCCCGGCCCGAGGAGGCGGGCGCCAACTCCGCGTCGCTCCAGATGGCGGACGCGCTCGGCAACGTCGTCCTCGTCGGCCTCGGCGGCGCCCTCTTCGTCGCCTTCGGCGGCGGCTCCCCGACCACCCCGGCCCCCACCCACACCGCCACCGCCTCGCACCCCGCCGCCTTCCTCGCCGTCTTCGCCACGATGGCCGTGGTGGCGGCCACGGGCGCGGCCCTGGCGGGACGGCTGCGGGCGGGGGAGAGCCCGTAAGGGAGGCCGGTACGGGAGCCCGTAGGGGGAGCGGCGGGACCGGCCGTCGGGGTGGCGCGGTGCGGTGTGAGGTCGGTCCCACCCCCGGCGTCGGGGCGGCCGGAACGCCTCGCCCCGCCGCCCCGCACCGGTAGGCTGACGCGGTTGCCGATCGCCGAGCCAGCCGACGGAGACCGTGACTACCACCACCAGCGCCACCAGTAATCACCACCTGTCCCCGGCCTTCCCCGGCCGGGCCCCCTGGGGTACCGCGAACAAGCTGCGTGCCTGGCAACAGGCGGCCATGGACCGGTACATCCAGACCCAGCCCCGGGATTTCCTCGCCGTCGCGACCCCGGGGGCCGGAAAGACCACCTTCGCGCTCACCCTCGCCTCGTGGCTGCTCCATCACCACGTCGTGCAGCAGGTGACCGTCGTCGCCCCGACCGAGCACCTGAAGAAGCAGTGGTCGGAGGCGGCCGCGCGGGTCGGGATCAAGCTCGACCCGGAGTACAGCGCGGGCCCGCTGGGCCGCGAGTACCACGGCATCGCGATCACGTACGCCGGTGTCGGCGTCCGCCCGATGCTGCACCGCAACCGCATCGAACAGCGCAAGACGCTGGTCATCCTCGACGAGATCCACCACGCCGGTGACTCCAAGTCGTGGGGCGAGGCGTGCCTGGAGGCGTTCGAACCGGCCACCCGGCGGCTCGCGCTGACCGGTACGCCGTTCCGTTCCGACACCAACCCGATCCCCTTCGTCACGTACGAGGAGGGCAACGACGGCATCCGGCGGTCGTCGGCCGACTACACCTACGGCTACGGCAACGCCCTCGCCGACGGCGTCGTCCGCCCGGTGATCTTCATGTCGTACAGCGGCAACATGCGCTGGCGGACGAAGGCGGGCGACGAGATCGCCGCCCGGCTCGGTGAGCCGATGACCAAGGACGCCGTCTCGCAGGCGTGGCGGACCGCGCTGGACCCGCGCGGCGACTGGATGCCGAACGTGCTGCGCGCCGCCGACCAGCGGCTCACCGAGGTCCGCAAGAGCATCCCGGACGCCGGGGCGCTGGTCATCGCCTCGGACCAGGAGCAGGCGCGCGCGTACGCCAAGCTGATCCGGGAGATCACCGGGCGCGGCGCCACGCTGGTGCTCTCCGACGACAGCGGCGCCTCGCAGCGCATCGACGACTTCGCCGCCTCCGACGCCCGCTGGATGGTCGCGGTCCGGATGGTGTCCGAGGGCGTCGACGTGCCGCGTCTGGCGGTCGGCGTGTACGCCACGACGATCTCCACCCCGCTCTTCTTCGCGCAGGCCGTCGGCCGTTTCGTACGGTCGCGCAAGCGCGGCGAGACGGCGTCGGTGTTCCTGCCGACCGTCCCGATGCTGCTCGGCTTCGCCAACGAGATGGAGGTCGAGCGCGACCACGTCCTCGACAAGCCGAAGAAGGACGCGGACGAGGACCCGTACGCCGAGTCCGAGAAGGAGATGGACGAGGCCAATCAGGCGCAGGACGAGGACACGGGCGAGCAGGAGCAGTTCTCGTTCGAGGCGCTGGAGTCGGACGCGGTCTTCGACCGGGTGCTCTACAACAGCGCCGAGTTCGGCATGCAGGCGCACGCGGGCAGCGAGGAGGAGCAGGACTACCTCGGCATCCCCGGGCTGCTGGAGCCGGACCAGGTGCAGATGCTGCTCCAGAAGCGGCAGGCGCGGCAGATCGCGCACAGCAAGAAGAAGCCGGCCGAGGAGGCCGATCTGCTGGAGCTGCCCGCCGAGCGGCGCCCGGTGGTCAGCCACAAGGAGATGCTGGAGCTGCGCAAGCAGCTGAACACGCTGGTCGGCGCGTATGTCCACCAGAGCGGCAAACCGCACGGCGTGATCCACACCGAGCTGCGCCGGGTCTGCGGCGGCCCGCCCAGCGCGGAGGCCACGGCCGGTCAGCTGACCGAGCGGATCAAGAAGGTCCAGGAGTGGGCCACACGGATGCGCTGAGCGCGCGGCGGTGAGTGACGGAGAGGCGGTGCGCCCGGCGCGCCGCCTCTCCGCGTCAACGGCCGTGTGCACAGGGCAAGTTACCCGCGGGTCGGATGGGATATTGCGAACATTCCGGACGGGAACGACCGGATTCTGGACGGGGACTTTCGCTGAGCGGACTGGCTCGCTACTGTCCGGTCACGCACACGCCCCGTGGCAGCGCCGCCGCGGAGCGCAGCCGGTGCATGCGGCCGGCGGCCTCTTGCGCGCGCTGCACCGGGACCGCAGCGCCCCGCGCCGATGAGCCGCCACTTCGACCAGGAGGGGGCGTCGTGACCGCGGAGACCTCCCAGACGCTCGACCGGGGACTGCGCGTCCTCAAACTGCTCGCCGACACCGACCACGGCCTGACCGTCACCGAGCTGTCCCACAAGCTCGGGGTCAACCGCACCGTGGTCTACCGTCTGCTGGCCACGCTGGAACAGCATGCGCTGGTCCGCCGCGATCTCGGGGGCCGGGCCCGGGTCGGTCTGGGCGTGCTGCGCCTGGGCCGCCAGGTGCATCCGCTGGTCCGGGAGGCGGCGCTGCCCGCGCTGCGCGCGCTGGCCGAGGACGTCGGCGCCACCGCGCATCTCACGCTCGTCGACGGCACCGAGGCGTTGGCCGTCGCCGTCGTGGAGCCGACGTGGACGGATTACCACGTCGCGTACCGGGCCGGGTTCCGGCATCCGCTGGACCGCGGCGCCGCCGGGCGGGCGATCCTCAAGGCCCGCCAGGGCCGTATCCAGGACGCCGGGCTCGCGCTGACCCATGGCGAGCTGGAGGCGGGCGCGAGCGGCGCCGCGGCGCCCCTGCTCGGGGTCAGCGGGATCGAGGGCAGCGTGGGCGTGGTGATGCTCGCCGACGCGGTCTCCGAGCGGATCGGGCCGCGGGTGGTCGACGCGGCGCGGGAGGTCGCGGAGGCGCTGCGCTGAGGCCGCCGGGTGGCGCACGCCGCCCGGCGCCCGTGGGGTGGGCCCGCGCCGGGCGTGCGGTGCGGGGCCCGGGTCGGGGGTCCTCTAGGGTGGCGGGGTGTCCTCCCGCGTTCGTGCCCTGACGATCTGTGCCGCTCTGGTCCTCGCCCTGCTGGTGACCGCCGCCCTTGCGCCGCTGCCGTACTCGCTGGCGTATCCGGGGCCGACGGCGAACGTCCTCGGCGACAACAAGGGGAAACCGGTGATCACCATCTCCGGCGCCGACGTCCGCCGGACCAGCGGGCAGCTGCGGATGACGGCGATCGTCGCCACCGGGCCGGACGCCTCGGTGCATCTGCCGGATGTCATTCGGGGCTGGTTCCGCACGGACGAGGCGGTGATGCCGTCCGAGTCGGTCTACCCGGTGGGCAACAGCACCAAGGAGGTCGCGCAGCACAACGCCGACGAGATGCGGAAGTCGCAGGACGCGGCCGTCGGCGCCGCGCTGGGCCGACTGCACCGTTCGGCCCGCGACGTGAAGGTCACCCTGCGGCTGGCGGACATCGGCGGGCCGAGCGCCGGGATGATGTTCGCGCTGGGAATCATCGACAAGCTCGACGGGGACGGCGCCGGGGGCGATCTGACCGGCGGCCGGACCCTCGCCGGTACCGGCACCATCGAGACCGACGGCACGGTCGGCCCGGTCGGCGGGGTGCCGCTGAAGATGCGGTCGGCGCACCGCGACGGTGCCCGCCTCTTCCTCGTCCCCAAGGCCGAGTGCTCCCAGGCGCTCGCCGAGCGGCCCCGCGGGATGCGGCTGATCCCCGTCACCACGCTGAACAGCGCGCTGAACTCGCTCAAGGCGCTGAAGAGCGGCGGGGCGGTCCCCAGCTGCTGAGGCGGGGCGCGTGGGGAGGCGTTCGCGCCCCGGCGCGAGGCCCCGGCGCGTGCGCCCGCCCGCGCACCGCGCCCGCCCCGGTTCGCCCGCCGGGCCCGCCCCGGCCTCACTTCTCCTTGATGAACCCCTTCGCGATCAGCCACTCCTTGGCGACCTCGTGCGGGTCCTCGCCCTCGACGTCGACCTGGGCGTTCAGCTTCCGGGCGACGGTGTTGTCCAGCGCCTTGGTGACGGGCGCGAGGAGCCCGGCGATCTCCGGGTGCTTCTCCATCGTCGGCGCGTACATCTCGGGCGCCGCGTTGTAGTTCGGGAAGAAGTGCTTGTCGTCGGCGAGGACGGTCAGGTGCATCGCCTTGATCCGGCCGTCGGTGGTGTAGACCTCGCCGAAGGTGCAGGCGGTGCCCTGTGCGGTCTGGGTGTAGACGACGCCGCTGGTCATCTTGTGGACGTTGCCCGGCGGGAGGTTCATGCCGTACCGCTTCGCCATCCCGGGCAGCCCGTCGTTGCGGGCGGCGAACTCGCTGTCCACGCAGAGGGTGACCGCGCTCGGGTCCTTCTTGAGCAGCGCCGCCATGCCGGAGAGGGTGGTGACGCCGTACTTGCGGGCGTTGGCGCGGTTGAGGGTGAACGCGTAGGTGTTGTTGAGGCGGGCGGACGGCAGCCAGACGAGGCCGTTGGCCTGGTCGGCGTCGCGGACCGCGACCCACTGCTGGTACGGGTCGATGATCGGCCGCTCATGGCCGAGGTAGGTGATCCAGCCGGTGCCGGTGTACTCGTACATGCCGTCGGCGGTGCCGGTGCGGACCGCCTCGCGGGCGCCGATGCTGCCCTGGATGTTGGTCTTGTCGATGACGGTGGCCCCGGCCGCCTCGAAGACCAGGCCCATGATCTGGCCGAGGATGATGTTCTCGGTGAACTCCTTGGAGGTCACGGTCAGTTGGGCGCCCTTGAGGGGCTGGCCGCGGCCGAGGGTTCCGGGGCGGACGGTGTCGGTCATCGGGCTGCCGCTGACCAGCCCGCAGCCGCCGAGGAGGCAGACCACGGCGGCGAGGACGGCGGCGCGGGCGGTGCGGCGCGGGCGGCGGTACGGGCGGCGGTACGGGCGGCGGTGTCCGGGGTCCGGTGTCATCAGCGCGATACCTCCAGACCGTGCGGCCGCAGCAGCACTTCGGCGAGCGAGGCCAGCCAGTCGACCAGCAGCGCGAGCGCCACGGTGAGGACGGAGCCGAGGATCAGCACCGGCATCCGCTGGGTGATGATGCCCGCCGAGATGAGGTCGCCCAGGCCCCCGCCGCCGCCGAACGTGGCGAGCGTGGCGGTGCCGACGTTCAGCACCAGCGCGGTACGCACCCCGGCGAGGATCAGCGGGACGGCCAGCGGCAGTTCGACGCGGGCGAGCACGCCCGCCGGGGACATGCCGATGCCGCGGGCCGCCTCCGTCAGCGTCGGGTCGATGGCGTGCAGCCCGGCGATGGTGTTGGCGAGGACCGGCAGCACCGCGTAGACCACCATGCCGATGACGGCCGCCTTCGTGCCGATGCCCAGCCAGATGACGAGCAGCACCAGCAGGCCCAGGGCGGGCACCGCCTGGCCCAGGTTGGCGACGGCGACCGCGAACGGCGTCGCGCGGCGCAGTGTGGCGCGGGTCAGCGCGATGCCCAGCGGGATGGCGATGATCAGGACGAAGAAGGTGGAGACGGCGGTCAGCTGGAGGTGCTGGCGCACCGCGAGGCCGACCTTGCCGTGGTCCACCGCCTGGTGGGCGATGGAGTCGAGGCGGGCGCCGCGGAACCACAGCCAGGTGGCGAGGAGCGCGGCGGCCAGGAACAGCGGCATGGCCAGCGCCCGCTGCCAGGTGATCCGGCGCAGCCCCTGGGGCGGCGCCGCCGGTACGGGGGCGGCCGTGGACCCGTGCTCCCGCTCGTGGACCTCGTCCCGGAACGCCAGGCCGTGCACCTCGTGTTCGCCCGGTGGCCGCTCGTCCCGGGGGGCGCGGCGCTCCTCGCGGGGGCTCACGCCGGGGCCCCCGCGCCGCCTTGGCCGCCCAGGCCCTCCTGGGCCATCCGGGTGCGGCGGGCCCGCTGTTCCTCCAGCTGGTGGCGGTGTTCGACGGCCTCCAGGCGGTCGGCCTCCAGCAGTTCGTGGACGTTGTTCATCAGCGTCTCCATGTCGACGACGCCGATGTACTCACCGCGCCGCCCGGTGACCGCGACCCGGCCCGCGTTGTCGGTGAGGACCGCCTCCAGCGCGTCGCGCAGCGTCGCGTCGCGGGTGACGGTGTCGTGCACCAGCGTCCCGGCGCGCGCCAGGGTCCCCTTCGCGCGCATCAGATCGCCGCGCCGCAGCCATTTGTACGGGCGGCGGTGGCGGTCGAGGAGCAGCACCTCGTTGGTGTCGCCGTCGCGCAGCAGGTCGAAGATGGACTGGAGCGGGTCGTCGACGCCCGCGGTGGCGAAGTCGACGACGCCGACGTCGCGTACGCGGGTGAGGTTGAGGCGTTTGAGGGCGGCACCGGCGCCGACGAAGCCGGAGACGAAGTCGTCGGTGGGGTTGGTGAGGATCGCCTCGGGGGTGTCGAACTGCGCGATGTGGGAGCGCTCGCGGAGCACCGCTATCCGGTCGCCGAGCTTGATCGCCTCGTCGAAGTCGTGGGTGACGAAGACGATCGTCTTGTGCAGCTCGTGCTGGAGCCGGATCAGCTCGTCCTGGAGGTGGTCGCGGGTGATCGGGTCGACGGCGCCGAACGGCTCGTCCATCAACAGCACCGGCGGGTCGGCGGCGAGTGCCCGCGCCACGCCGACGCGCTGCTGCTGACCGCCGGAGAGCTGGCGCGGATACCGGCCGTGGAACTCGCCCGGGTCGAGCCCGACGAGGTCGAGCATCTCCTCGACCCGGTTCTTGATCTTCGATGTGGACCAGCCGACCATCCTCGGCACGAGCGCGATGTTCTGGGCGACGGTCATGTGCGGGAAGAGGCCCGAGGACTGGATGGCGTAGCCGACGGTGCGGCGGAGCTTGACCGGGTCCATGCCGGTGACGTCGCGGTCGCCGATGCGGATCCGGCCGGACGTCGGCTCGATCAGCCGGTTGATCATCTTCAGCGTGGTGGACTTCCCGCAGCCCGACGGGCCGACGAGGACGACCAGCTCACCGGCGTTGATCTCCATGGTGACGTCGTCCACCGCGGGCGCCGGACTGCCCGGGTAGTGCTTGGTGAGGTTCTCCAGCCGGATCCCGGCGCCGGAGGTGGCGGCGCGCGCGGAGGTCCCTTCGGCGGTGGGCACGGGCGTCTCAGGCACGGATCCCCCTGGGAATGGTCAGCCGTCCTATGAGGACGTACGCGGCGTCGAAAAGGAGGGCGAGGACGACGATCCCGAGCGTGCCGGAGAGCACCTGGTTGAGGGCGTTGGCGCTGCCCAGCGACGCGATGCCGCGGAAGATCTCGTTGCCCAGACCGGGACCGGACGCGAAGGCGGCGATGGCGGCGATGCCCATCAGCATCTGGGTGGCGACGCGGATGCCGGTGAGGATCGGCGGCCAGGCCAGTGGCAGTTCGACGCGGAGCAGCTGGGCGGCGCGGGACATCCCGATGCCGCGCGCCGCGTCCACCAGCGTGGCGTCCACCCCGCGCAGCCCGACGATGGCGTTGCGGACGACGGGCAGCAGCCCGTACAGCGTCAGGGCGATGACGGTCGGGGCGACGCCGAGGCCGACGATCGGGATGAGCAGACCGATCAGGGCCAGTGAGGGGATCGTGAGGATCGTCGAGGTGGCGGTGGTCGCGAGGTTCCCGGCCCATTCGGTGCGGTACGTCGCGACGCCCAGCGCGACGCCCAGGACGGTGGCGGCCACCATGCACTGGAAGACCGCGCTGGCGTGCTGCGCCGCATCGGTCAGCAACTGGGCGTGGCGGCTGCCGACGTACTCCCAGAAGCTCACTGGCACCCTCCTCCGTCAGTCCTCCGATGCCTGTTGCACCAGAGGGATGATGCGCAGCGGCACCGGATTTTCCATCACGATCGCCGTCGAGGCCCGCACGATGCCATCAAAACCGACCACTCGGTCGATCACACGTTGGAGATCGGCGTTGGAGCGTGCGACGAGCCTGCAGAGCATGTCCCCATGTCCCGTCGTTGTATGCAGCTCCAACACCTCAGGAACGGTCGTCAAGTGAGCACGTACGTCCGCGCCTTGACCTTGTTTGATCTCCAATGTGGCAAATGCGGTCACGGGGTAGCCGAGCGCCGCCGGGTCCACCTCCGGGCCGAACCCCCTGATCACTCCATTCGACTGAAGCCGGTCCAGCCGCGCCTGGACGGTGCCGCGCGCCACACCCAGCCGCCGCGATGCCTCCAGGACCCCGATCCGCGGCTCGTGCGCCAACAGCTCGATCAGCCGCCCGTCCAAATGATCGATCGCCACTGCGGACCCTCCGATATCGATGGTCATCCTGTACAGATAGCCCGGCCTCGCCCCCCGACTGCTAGGCATAGTGCCCAGCAGATGCGCGAACTATTGCGCACCTTGTGGATCGGAGGGAATCTGCGGCCATGGCAGACACGATGCACACTCAGCCCACCCCCGGCACGGCCCGACAGGCGGACCCCTTCCCGGTCAAGGGGATGGACGCGGTCGTCTTCGCCGTCGGCAACGCCAAGCAGGCCGCGCACTACTACGCCACCGCCTTCGGCATGACCCGCGTCGCCTACTCCGGACCGGAGAACGGCAGCCGCGAGACCGCCAGTTACGTGCTCGAATCCGGCGGCGCCCGGTTCGTCTTCACCTCCGTGATCAAGCCGTCCTCCGACTGGGGCCGCTTCCTCGCCGACCATGTCGCCGCCCACGGCGACGGCGTCGTCGACCTCGCCATCGAGGTCCCCGACGCCCGCGCCGCGTACGCCTACGCCACCGCTCACGGCGCCACCGGCATCGAGGAGCCCTACGAGACCAAGGACGAGCACGGCACCGTCGTCCGCGCCGCCATCGCCACCTACGGCGAGACCCGGCACACCCTCGTCGAGCGCCGCGACTACACCGGCCCGTACCTGCCGGGCTACGTCGCCGCCAAGCCGCTCGTCGCCCCCGGCCCGCGCCGCTTCCAGGCCATCGACCACTGCGTCGGCAACGTCGAACTCGGCCGGATGAACGAGTGGGTGGCCTTCTACAACAACGTCATGGGCTTCACCAACATGAAGGAGTTCGTCGGCGACGACATCGCCACCGAGTACTCCGCGCTCATGTCGAAGGTCGTCGCGGACGGCACCCGCAAGGTGAAGTTCCCGCTCAACGAACCGGCCGTCGCCAAGAAGAAGTCGCAGATCGACGAGTACCTGGAGTTCTACGGCGGCCCGGGCGTGCAGCACATCGCGCTCGCCACCCACGACATCGTCGCCGGCGTCCGCGCCATGCGCGAGGCCGGGGTGGAGTTCCTGGACACCCCCGACTCGTACTACGACACCCTCGGCGACTGGGCCGGGGAGACCCGGGTGCCCGTCGAGACGCTGCGGGAGCTGAAGATCCTCGTCGACCGTGACGAGGACGGCTATCTGCTCCAGATCTTCACCAAGCCGGTCCAGGACAAGCCGACCGTCTTCTTCGAGATGATCGAGCGGCACGGCTCGATGGGCTTCGGCAAGGGCAACTTCAAGGCCCTCTTCGAGGCGATCGAGCGCGAGCAGGAGCGCCGCGGCAACCTCTGACCGGTGGCCGGTGGCGGCGCCCCCGCCACCGGCCCCGGAGCCGCCCCACGGATGGCCGGGTTCCGCCCCCGTCACGATCTTCCGTACGGCGGCCACGGATGCGACGCTGGCGCCATGGATCTTCTCGCACAGCTGCGCGCCGGCCTTCCCGACGAAGCGATCCTCACCGACCCGGACGTCACCGGCGCCTACGCCCGTGACATGGCGGGCTTCTGCGACGCCGGGAGCCCCGTCGCCGTCGTCCTGCCGCGCACCGTCGAAGAGGTCCAGCACGTCATGCGCACCGCCACCGCGCTGCGCGTCCCGGTCGTCCCGCAGGGCGCCCGCACCGGCCTGTCCGGCGCCGCCAACGCCACCGACGGCTGCCTCGTCCTCTCGCTCGTCAAGATGGACCGCATCCTGGAGATCAACCCCGTCGACCGCACCGCCGTCGTCGAACCGGGCGTCATCAACGCCACCCTCTCCCGCGCGGTCAACGAACACGGCCTGTACTACCCGCCGGACCCCTCCAGCTGGGAGGAGTGCTCCATCGGCGGCAACATCGGCACCGCCTCCGGCGGCCTGTGCTGCGTCAAGTACGGCGTCACCGCCGAGTACGTCCTCGGCCTCGACGTCGTCCTCGCCGACGGGCGGCTGCTGACGACCGGCCGCCGCACCGCCAAGGGCGTCGCCGGATACGACCTCACCCGCCTCTTCGTCGGCTCCGAGGGCACCCTCGGCGTCGTCGTCCGCGCCGTCCTCGCCCTCAAACCGCAGCCGCCCCGGCAGCTCGCGCTCGCCGCGGAGTTCCCCTCCACCGCCGCCGCCTGCGAGGCCGTCTGCGCGATCATGGCCGCCGGTCACACCCCGTCGCTGCTGGAGCTGATGGACCGCACCTGCGTCCGCGCCGTCAACGACTTCGCGCGCATGGGCCTGCCCGACACCACCGAGGCGCTGCTCCTCGCCGCCTTCGACACCCCCGACCCGACCGCCGACCTCGCCGCCCTCGGCGCCCTGTGCACCGCCGCGGGCGCCACCGAGGTCGTGCCCGCCGACACCGAGGCCGAGTCGGAGATGCTGCTCCAGGCCCGCCGGGTCACGCTCCACGCCCTGGAACGCATCCGGTCCGCCACCATGATCGACGATGTCTGCGTGCCCCGCTCCCAGCTCGCCGCGATGCTGGACGGCACCGCCGCCATCGCCGAGAAGTACGACCTGACCATCGGCGTCTGCGCCCACGCCGGGGACGGCAACACCCACCCCACGGTCTGCTTCGACCCCGCCGACGCCGACGAGTCCCGCCGGGCCCGCGCCTCCTTCGACGAGATCATGGCCCTCGGCCTGGAGCTGGGCGGCACGATCACCGGCGAACACGGCGTCGGCGTCCTGAAGAAGGAGTGGCTCGCCCGCGAACTGGGCCCCGTCGGCCTGGAGCTGCAGCGCTCGATCAAGCAGGTCTTCGACCCGCTGGGCCTTCTCAACCCCGGCAAGCTCTTCTGAGGGCCGGGCCCGCGCCCGCACGCCACCGGTTACCGCCCGTCGCGCCGGATGCGCGCCCGCCACACCGGACGCACGATGGGAGCTGTCCGCCGCCTTCCGGGCGGAGGCGACCGCACCGGCCGGGGACCGCCCGGCCGCCGCGCCACTCAGGGAGCGAGCAGCCGATGCCAGCCAGCGAAGCGACCCGGGCCGACGAGACGTACGACGTGATCGTGGTGGGCGCCGGACCCACCGGCGAGAACGTCGCCGACCGGGCGCACGCCGCCGGGCTGAGCGCCGTCATCGTCGAGAGCGAACGCGTCGGCGGCGAATGCTCCTACTGGGCCTGTATGCCGAGCAAGGCGCTGCTGCGCCCGGTCACCGCCCGCTCCGAGGCCCGCCGGGTGCCCGGACTCAAGGACGCGGTCACCGGGCCCCTCGACACCGAGGCCGTCCTCGCCCACCGCGACGCCTTCACCTCCCACTGGAAGGACGACGGCCAGGTCCGCTGGCTGGAGTCGGTGGGCGTCACGCTGGTCCGCGGTCAGGGCCGCCTGGCCGGACCGCGGAAAGTCGTCGTCGACGGGGAGCGGACGCTGCACGCCCGGCACGCCGTCGCCCTCTGCACCGGCAGCCGCGCCGTGCTGCCGCCGATCCCCGGGCTCGCCGACGCCGCACCCTGGACCAGCCGCGAGGCCACCAGCGCCGCGTCCGTACCGGGCCGGCTGGTCATCGTCGGCGGGGGCGTCGTCGGCGTCGAGATGGCCACCGCCTGGCGGGCCCTCGGCGCCTCGGTCACCCTCCTCGTCCGGGGGGAGGGGCTGCTGCCCCGGATGGAACCGTTCGCCGGGCAGCTGGTCGCCGAATCGCTGGCCGAGGCGGGGGTGCTGCTGCGTACCGGCACGGGCGTGACCCGGGTGCGCCGGGAGGCACCGGGCGGCCCGGTCACCGTGGAGCTGGACACCGGCGGCGAGATCGTCGCCGACGAGCTGCTGATCGCCACCGGCCGCGCCCCGCGCACCGACGACCTCGGCCTGGAGACCGTGGGCCTTACGCCGGGTGCGTGGCTGACCGTCGACGACACCTGCCGCGTCACCGACGTCGCGGACAACGACTGGCTCTACGGCGTCGGCGACGTCAACCACCGCGCCCTCCTCACCCACCAGGGCAAATACCAGGCCCGGATCGCCGGAGCCGCCCTCGCCGCGCGGGCCCGAGGCGTGCCGATCCTGGAGACCGACCGCTGGGGCGCGCACGCCGCCACCGCCGACCACGCCGCCGTCCCGCAGGTCGTCTTCAGCGATCCCGAGGCCGCGGCGGTCGGCCTCAGCCTGGCCGAGGCGGAGCGCGCCGGGTACCGGGTCCGCGCCGTCGACCAGGACCTCGGCGGCGTCGCCGGGGCCGCCCTCTACGCCGACGGCTACCGCGGGCGCGCCCGGATGGTCGTCGACCTGGACCGCGAGACCGTCCTCGGGGCCACCTTCGTCGGCCCCGGGGTCGGTGAACTGCTGCACTCGGCGACCCTCGCGGTGGCCGCCGAGATCCCCCTGGAACGTCTCTGGCACGCGGTCCCCGCCTATCCGACGATCAGCGAGATCTGGCTGCGGCTGCTGGAGGGGTACCGCGGCTGACCCGGGAACGGGCCGGAGGAGGGGCGCCGGGCGGGGGCTGGGGGATCCGGCGCCCGGCACGGTGTCCGGCACGGCTCACGCACCCGCGTCCGGAGTCTCGTCGGACGGCCACGGCTCCCCGGCCCACGGCGCGTCGCCGGTCGCCATCGCCAGCAGCTCGCTCAGTCCTTTGTCCATGCCGAGGTGCTCCTGCTCGGAGCCCGGGGGGACGACCCGCAGGGTGCGCTCCAGCCACGCCGACACCGCGGCGGCGGGCGCCTCCAGGAGCGCGTCCCCGTCCGGCGAGCTGAGCGCCATGCAGACCAGGCTGCGGCCGTCCATCTTCGTCGGCCACACCCGCACATCGCCGTGGCCGCAGGGCCGGAACACGCCCTCGACCAGCAGCTCGCGCGCGAACGTCCAGTTGACGGGCGCGTCCGAGCCGATGTGGAAGGTGATGTGGACCGCGTACGGGTCGTCGGTGCGGTAGGCCAGCCGGGCCGGCACCGGAACGCTCTGCTCCGGGGACACGACCAGACCCAGCTCCAGTTCTCGCTCCACCACGCTGCGCATGGGATTCCCACCTCTCCGCTTTCGCTGTACGGGCCCCGTTGTGTTCCGCCCGCACAGGGAGAGAGGCCGGGGGGCCACGGATCCTTACGCGACTTCGAGAAAATTTTTCGCGGACTTTTTCGCGGACTTCTTCCAGGTGGTTCCGTACGGGTGAACGGCCGGTACGGAACGGGGCGGACGGGACCCCGTGACACGCCTCCGGGCGGCGGAGCGCACGGGTTCGTCCGCGATTGTCCGGGGGAGAACGTCTCGGGCCCGCATTCGAGGGGTCGGCTCCCTGTTCGCCTCGCGCTCTGCCGCCCCGCGGTTCTTCGTTAACCTCCTCCGTGGACGATCGACGCCGAGCGCGGTGCCCCCGTGGCAGCCGGGGTGCGGTGGACGGTCACGCCAAGAGCCCGGGTGCGGCTCCCCTAGCGCACGGCGCGGCCGGGGGCCACCGGCGGGCGACGGCACACAGAGCACAGGTGTGGGACGCGAGGGGAGTTGGGGACAGTGGCGGAATCCCCCGGTAGTAGTGGAAACGTACCCATTGGAGGGTATTACCCGGACCCGTCCATCCCCGGCTACATCCGGTACTGGGACGGTGCCGCATGGGTGCCGGGCACCAGCCGGCCGGCCCCGGCCGAGGGCGAGGCGATGCCCGCACCGCCCCCCGGCGCCACGCCCGCACCCGCACC
>NZ_VKJP01000128.1 GCF_007280575.1 Streptomyces benahoarensis | reverse complement strand
GGGCGGGGCGGGCGACGGGGCCGGGCCGGGTGCCGGGCGCCGGGCGTCGGCCGCTCCCGGGGGACTCCTGGACCGGACGAAGGCCGGGCCGGCTCCGGGCACGCGCCCCGCTCCAGCCGGTCCGGGGAGAGCATCCGGAGCCCCGGTCCGCGGCGCGAGCCCCGTCCGGCCGCCTTGGGCGGCGCACCCACAGCCTCGGGACCGTAGGCCGGGCGGGCCGGACGTAGGCCGGGCCGACCCCGGGCACGCGCGCCGGCACCTTGGCGGCGCGCCCCCTCCCGGCCTCGGCAACGGCCTGGCACCGGCAGCCCCACCTACGCCCGGACCACGGCCAGAACCTCATCCCGCACCCGCGCGGCAGTCCCCGCATCCCGCGCCTCGACGTTCAGCCGCAGCAGCGGCTCCGTGTTGGAGGCGCGGAGGTTGAACCACCAGTCGGCGGCGGTGACGGTGAGACCGTCGAGTTCGTCGAGGGTGATGCCGTCGCGGTCCTCGTAGGCGGTCTTGATGGCGGCGAGTCGGCCCGCCTGGTCGGCGACGGTGCTGTTGATCTCGCCGGAGGCGGCGTAGCGGTCGTACGCCGCGACCAGCTGGGACAGCGGGCGGCCCTGGCCGCCGAGGGCCGCGAGGACGTGGAGTGCGGCGAGCATGCCGGTGTCGGCGTTCCAGAAGTCGCGGAAGTAGTAGTGGGCGGAGTGCTCGCCGCCGAAGATCGCGCCCGTCTTCGCCATCTGCTCCTTGATGAAGGAGTGGCCGACGCGGGTGCGGACGGCGGTGCCGCCGTTCTCCTCGACCACCTCGGGGACCGACCAGGAGGTGATGCAGTTGTGGATGACCGTGCCGCCGGGATGCTTGGCCAGCTCGCGGGCGGCGACCAGCGCGGTGATCGCGGACGGGGAGACCGGGTCGCCGTTCTCATCGACGACGAAGCAGCGGTCGGCGTCGCCGTCGAAGGCCAGGCCGAGGTCGGCGCCGGTGGCGCGGACGCGGGCCTGGAGGTCGACGATGTTCTTCGGGTCGAGGGGGTTGGCCTCGTGGTTCGGGAACGAGCCGTCCAACTCGAAGTAGAGCGCGTCCACTTCGAGGGGGAGCCCGGCGAAGACGGTGGGGACGGTGTGGCCGCCCATGCCGTTGCCCGCGTCGACGACGACCTTCAGCGGGCGGATGGCCGACAGGTCGACGAGGGAACGCAGATGGGCGGCGTACTCGCCGAGGACATCGCGTTCGCCGACGGTGCCGGGGGTGGCGGCGGGCTGCGGGGCGCCCTCGGTCATCCAGCGCTCCACGAGGGCGCGGATGTCGGCGAGTCCGGTGTCCTGGCCGACGGGGGCGGCACCGGCGCGGCACATCTTGATGCCGTTGTACCGGGCGGGGTTGTGCGAGGCGGTGAACATCGCGCCGGGCAGGCCGAGGGCGCCGCTGGCGAAGTACAGCTCGTCGGTGGAGCAGAGGCCGATGTGGGTGACGTCCGCGCCGCGCGCCGCGGCGCCGCGCGCGAACGCCTGCGCCAGGCCCGGCGAGGAGGGCCGCATGTCGTACCCGATCACGAGCGCGTCCGCGTCGGTGACCTCGACGAAGGCAGCGCCGAACAGCTCCGCGAGCGACTCGTCCCACTGGTCGGGCACGACACCGCGCACGTCGTACGCCTTCACGAGCTGCGACAGATCAGCCACGGCCGGTCCTCCTCGATTCGGTACGGGAGATCCAACCTACCCGGAGGTACCGACAGCGGGCCGGGCGCACGTCGGGTACACGCCAGGCGGTACGCGGACGGCCGCGGCACCCCGGGCGGGCCGGTCCGCCTCCCTCCGGGTGGCGGGGCGTCAGGGCGGCATCCGGCCCGGTACGGCGGCGCGACGGGCAGCGCGGCGAGGGCGCCGACCAGCGCGGCGTCGATGCCGGCGAGGTGGGCGGAGACGTAGCCGGCAGCGGCGAACTGCACGGCGGCGAAGGCGCGTCCGCAGGCGAGCGCGGGCCGCCCGTCGACGAGTACGACGACGGCCACCTCGACCGGGTCGAAGCCGGTGGTCGGGGCGGCGCGCCAGGACGGCGTCGCCCCTCGGTGGGACGGCGGATGGGGAGCTGAGCGGGGCCGGTCACCGGGCTGACGCCGGGAGCCACCTCGGTGTCGGAGGCCGGGCCGGTGCCAGGAGTTGCCCTGAAGCGTCAAGGACCAGGCCGGTGCCAGGATTCGGGGCCTCAGGACTCGGGCCGCCCAGGCGTCAGGAGCCGGGCGGCATCAGGAATCCGGGGACCGCAGCACCCGAAGATGCCCGCGGCGTGTGGCGCCCGGCTGCGGGGTCTCGCGGGTCTCGGTCCGCTCCGGGGCGGCGGGGCGCTCCGGGGGACGGGCCGCCTCGCGCACCGCGTTGGCGAGCGCTTCGAGGTCGTCGCCACTGGGGCGGGCCGGGCCGGGGTCGATCGCCAGGCGGACGACTTCCCAGCCGCGGGGGGCGGTCAGGCGCTCGGAGTGCTCGGCGCACAGGTCGTAGCAGTGGGGTTCCGCGTAGGTGGCGAGCGGTCCGAGCACGGCGGTCGAATCCGCGTACACGTACGTCAGCGTTGCGACGGCGGGGCGGCCGCACGCAGTGCGCGAACAGCGACGTACAGGGCTCACGACGTTGGACGGTACCGCACTCTTGACCGGGCCGCGACGACTCACCTCCCGCTCACCCGACCGTGTCGTCCCGGTTCGTCCGGTGCGTCTGACCTGCACCCGCTCGCGGCGGCCTGCGCCGTGCGGCACGGAAAGGGCCGCACGGAGCCGGAATGGACGCCGCCCGGGGACGGCATCGCCGGATTCCCTGGACGAGGATGGGAAGGAAAGGGATAAATGGGTGCGGGGAAGTGGTGGAGAGGGGATCGGGGGGCCGGTGGGCCAGGCCGGACGGCAGGCGCGAGGAGGGGCGCGCCAAATGAACACAATCGTTATCGGACCGGTCATCCGCCCCGTGTTCCCGGATGCCTCGCTCCGCCTCCCCGGAAGGGCCGCGGCGGCTACGCTCGGAGGCGATGGACACGTCCGAACCGCCCCGCCCGACGGAACCGCGCCCGCGCCGCCGTGACCGCCACGGCCGTGGCATGCGCGGCCCCATCGCCCCGCCGCAGGTCCCGCTCTCCGTCAGCCGCGCCGACGCCTTCGAGGACCTCGTCCACGATGCGCGCGACCGGCTGGAGCGGCGCTGGCCGCAGCTGTCCGGCGTCGACTTCCTCGTCCAGGAGGTGCCGCTGTTCGGACCGGAGGACGAGGCGGAGCCGGACGACGGGACGGTGCCGCTGGGGCGGGCGATTCCGGCCGCCGGGCCGCACCGCGACCGCGTCATCGTCTACCGCCGCCCGGTCGAGATCCGCACCAAGAGCCGCGACGAGCGGGCCCTGCTGGTCCACGAGACCGTCGTCGAGCAGGTCGCCGAACTCCTCGGCCTGGCGCCGGAGTCGGTGGACCCGCGCTACGGCCAGGACTGACCGCCGCGCGGGCCACCGCTCTCCCGGTCCGTCAGCCCGTCAGCCCGTCAGCCCGTCAGTCCGTCAGCAGCGACAGGTCCTGGCCGGCCGTCGGGACGACCACCGTTCCCCGGTCGTCCGGCAGTGTCTGCACCGTGAAGGCGGGGACGCCGCCCTGCGGCTGGGCCAGGGTGCGCGCCGCGTGGACCGGACCGCTGCCGGCGGCGGGTTCCACCGTCAGCGCGTAGCTGCCCTTGAGGCCCTGCGGGAGCGGCGGTGTGACGGCGAGGGTGGTGCCGCCCTTGACCGTGTACGTCTTACTGACCGGCGTACCGCCCTCGCTGCCCGCCGAGGCGACGACGGTGACCTTGGCGTCCTTGCCCTTCTCGGGGGCGACCAGCGACAGCGTGGCGCCCTTGGCGCGGTTGTCGGCGGCGGTGGCGCGCTGCTCGACGGGCCGGGTCGCGGGGATGAACGCCATCTCCTTGTTGGCGCCCTTGCCGCGGACCACCTGGAGCGCCGCGACGATCGGGGTGCGGGAGCCGTCGTCGGCGGGCGACAGCACCAGCGAGCCCGCCTCGCCCTGCGGCTTGAGGTCGACCGCCGTCGTCATCCCGCTCTTGACGTGCAGCGACTCCAGTCCGGCCGGGGTGATCAAGCCGGTCGGGGTGGCCAGTTGCACCTTCAGGTCGGCGTCGGTGTCACCCGGCGCCAGGACGACCAGCCGTACGGAGGTGGCGTCGGCGGGGATGCCCGGGAGCACCGCGCCGGGCGCCGGGTCGGCGGCGGCCGGGAGCCAGTCGCCGCCCTGGTGGGTGTCGGTCGCCTGGACGGAGGCGCCGACCCGGCCCTCGCGGGCGGTGACGTGCAGCGCCGCGTCGGGCTGCGGGGAGGTGGTGAGGGTGGAGAGCAGCACCGGGACGGTGGTGTGCGGCGGGACGGCGATGTTCTCGCCCGCGTCGCCGCTCAGCGCACCGTCCTTGCCGCGCAGTTCGAGGTCGACGACGGCCTGGGTGGCGTCGGGATTGGTGAGGTGGACGTAGTCCTGCCGGTCCTTGCCGGTGCTGACGCCCGGGAACCAGAACGTGGTGTCGGGCGCGACGCAGCTCAGGCCGAGCAGTCCGCGCCCGGCGCCCGCGGCGACCGAGGTGGTCTGCTGGACGGTCCAGCCGGGTGCCAGCGCGCCGTCGGCCTCGCCGGTCAGCGCGGGCGCGTCGGAGCGGTTGGTGGTGGCGGTGACGGGGGTGCCCGCGGCCTTCAGCGGCGCGACGGGCTTGCTGTCGCGCGGCGGCACGGCCCGCTGCCCGGCCGCCGCACCGCTGTCGTCGCCCTTACCGCCCTTGCCCTTGCCGCCCTTGCCGCCGGTGTCCTCCTGGACCGTTCCGGCGGCGTGCAGCGCGGCGGTGCCCTTGTCCGCGGCGCCCTTGGGGGAGAACGCGGTGTACGTGGTCTCCCCGACCTCCGAGGACGTCGGGGTCGGGCAGAGCAGGGCGGAGCGCTCGACCGGCTTGCGGGCCGCGCCGGGCGCTGACTCCGGGGCACCGCCGGGGGCGGCGACGGCGGCGACGCCGGTCGCCGCGGCGAGCGCGACCGCCGCGGCGGTCAGGGTCATCATCGTGCGCTTCACTGCTGCTCGCTCCCGTCACGGCGCGGCCCGGAGTGCGGACCGGGGTACGTCGTGCCGTCGTCGTAGGGCTGCTGGGCCGGGATCTGCTGACCGCCGTAGGGCTGCTGCCCCTCGTAGGACTGCTGCCCGTCGTAGGGCTGCTGTCCCGGGTAGGGCTGCTGCTGCCCGTAGGCGTACGGGTCGTAGCCGCCCGCCTGCTGGGCACCGGCCCCGTAGGGGTCGGCCGGGTAGCCGCCGGGCTGCTGGTACGGGTCGGGCTGCCCGTACCCGTACGGGGTCCGGGTACCGTCGCCGCCGTCGTGCGGGAACTGCTGCGGCACGGCCGGGTCGCCGGGCTGCTGCGGGGCGCCGCCCCACGGGTCGTACGGCGTCTGCTGCGGCACCGCCGCGTACGGGTCGTGGGCGGCCGGGTCGTACAGGGTCCCTTCCTGTTCGTGGCCGGGCGCCGGGACCCCGGCGTCCGGTGCCGCGGCCTCCGGCGCGTCCGGTGCGGGGGCCTCCGTGGCCTGGGCGGCCGCGCGCAGGCGGCGGGCGCGGCGGCCCTCGCCGGTCGCGGCCGTGGCCTGCGCCTCGGCGACGGCCTCCTCCGGGAGGTCGTCGTCGATCTCCCGGCGGCGGCCCGGCAGCGCCAGGACCACCAGGACGACGGCGAGGAGGCCCTGGGCGGCCAGCCACAGGGTGTGGCCGAGCGGGTTGTCGTGGGTGAGGTCGAGGCGGCCGGCACCGGCCGGGATCGCGAAGCCCTGCGCCCAGCCGTCGACGGTGACCGGCTTGAGCGCGGTGCCGTCCAGCGTGGCGTGCCAGCCCTCGTCCGCGGCGTCCGCGATCCGCAGCACCCGGCCCTCGGGCCCGGCGGGCACCCGGGTGTGCGCCTCGACGGGACCGGCGGCCACCGCGACCGGCGCGGCGGCGTCCCCGGCATGGGTGCCGTCGGTGGCATCGCCCGCCACGATCGTCACCCGCGGCACGCGCCGATCGACGCGCCACAGGGCGCTGCCGTCGTCCTGGCTGAGCCGGGTCAGGCCCGGCGTCGCGTCCAGGACCCGGCCCATGTCGCGCGGGGCGCCGTCGCGGACCAGGACGTAGCGGACGGCGTAGCCGCCGAGCTGGCTGGTCTGGTCGGCGCCGGAACCGGCGACCAGGTTGGCGACGATGGTGCCGAGCCGCCGGTCGTCCCCGGCCTCGCGGGCCAGGTCGGCGTCGCCGAGGCGGGCGCCGGAGCCACGGACCAGGCTGTAGCCGACGTGGCCGTCGCCGCCGTCGAGCACCAGGGTGCGGGCCCGGTCGGCGGTGGACGACTCCTCGGCGACGAACGCCGGGACCTGCACCGGGTCGCGGCGCTCCAGCGGCCCGGCGGCGCCGGTGATCATCCAAGTGACGGCGGCGTAGAGCGGCGCCAGCGCGGAGGCCAGCGCGATCAGCACCGCCACCGGCTGCTTCCAGCCGAAACCGAGGGCGATCATGCGGGTGCGGACGCCCTCCGCGCCGACGGCCGCGGCGGTCAGCAGCGCCAGGCCGTAGACCAGCATCAGCGGGCCGGTCCAGCCGTGGCCGTTGCCGAGCGCGGCGAGGAGCAGGGCGGCGAACGCGGCCGCCCAGGCGGTACGGATCGTCCGCTGCCGGGCGTCTCGCAGGGCGGCGCCGAGCGCGGCCAGGACGATGCCGAGCAGCAGCAGGCCGCCCGCGGTCTTCGGGCCGCCGGGGCTGATCGAGAGCAGGTCGAACGCGGACGCGGAGCCCGTGCCGTACGCCAGACCGGCCTCACGGAAGAAGTCGGCGGGGTGGGAGAGGAGCGACAGCGACCAGGGCGCGAGGACGAGGAGCGGCGCCAGCGCCACGGCCACGAACCGCAGGGCATACCCGGCGAGCAGGGCGCGGTTGCCGTCCAGGGCGCGCAGCACCAGCAGCGCGAGGTTCAGCGCCACCACGAGCGGCCAGACGACGGGCGTGAACGCCATGGTGAAGGTGGTCAGCAGCGCCAGCGCCCAGGTGGCCCGCCAGCTCGGGCGGGTGCCCGGCGCCAGGCGCAGACCGCCCGCCGCGACGGCGGCGCGGGCCATCCCCGGCAGCACGATCGCCAGCACCGCGGTGCCGAGGCGGCCACCGGCCAGTGCGCCGGTCGCCGCGGGCAGGAACGCGTAGACGACGCTGCCCCAGGCGCGCAGCAGCCGGGAGGCGACCAGCGGGCGGGAGGCGAAGTAGGCGGAGAGTCCGGCCAGCGGGACGGAACAGACGAGCAGCAGGGTGAGGGTGAAGCCGGTGCTGCCCAGGAAGAGCGAGGAGAGCAGCGCGAGAACGGCGAGGTAGGGCGGCGCCGCAGCGGTGGAGCCGGTGCCGACCTGGTGCCAGCTGTCGAGGTACGCCGACCACAGCTCGGAGACGTGCGCGGGTGCGGGCAGCAGCGCGCCGCCGGCCAGCGAACCGGAGCCGAGCAGATCGCGGCAGGCGATCAGCGAGACCAGCAGCAGGACGGCGAAGAGGATCGGCGCCGGGCGGCGGGCGATCCGCTTGAGCCGGGCGAACTGCTCGACGTCGAGGAAGTCGGCGTCGTCACCGCCCGGCCCGGACTCCACCGCACCGTGCCGCCCGGACGACGCCACATCGGGCGCGGCCCGTCCGGTGAGGTTGCCCGCGACCTGCTCGACGGTGACGCGGACCGTCGCACCCGGCGGCGGGAACAGCGACCGCAGTTCCCCCGCCTCGGCGGCCGGACGGCCTCTGCGTTTACGGGCGGCGAGGATGCGGCCCGGCCGCAGCAAGGTGCCGAAGAGCCCGGCGAGTTCGTCGAGCGCCTGCCCCGGCACCTTCCCGACGAGGTAGGCGAGGACCCGCAGCACGGTGCCGAGGACCAGCCGGATCATCACGTACGGGAGCAGCGCGCCGCGGGTGTTGGCGAGCAGGGTGTAGACGGCACCGGCCTTGTCGACGCGGTGCGGGCTGGCGGCCGAGCGGCCGACGCAGTCGACGGTGCGGCGTTCGCGGGCGGCGGCCTCGGCGTGCCGCAGGACCGCGTCGGGGGCGACGAGGACCTGGTGGCCCGCCGAGTGGGCGCGCCAGCACAGGTCGACGTCGTCGCGCATCAGCGGCAGCCGCCGGTCGAAGCCGCCCAGCTCCTCGTAGACGTCGCGGCGGATGAGCATCCCGGCGCTGGAGACGGAGAGGACCGGGCGGACCTGGTCGTGCTGGCCCTGGTCCTGCTCGCGGCGGTCCAGGCCGGTCCAGCGGCGGCCGCTGCGGGCGAGGGAGACGCCCACCTCCAGCAGCTGCCTGCGGTCGTACCAGCTGCGCAGCTTGGGGCCGACGACGGCGGCCGAGGGGCTGGCGTCGGCGACGCGCAGCAGTTCGGCGAGGGCGGTCGGCTCGGGCGCGCAGTCGTCGTGCAGCAGCCACAGCCACTGGACCGGTTCGCCGTGCGGGAGTTCCGGCATGTCGTACGCGTCGTCGCGCCAGGTGCGGCTGACGGGGTCCCAGCCGCTGGGCCGCCGCAGGTACGGCAGGTCGTCGGGGGTGAGCACGGGGGCGGTGCGGACCGCTTCGTCGACGGCGGTGCCGAAGCCGGAGCGGCGGGCGAGGTGCAGCACCCGCTCGTCGCCGAGGGCGGCGCCGAGGAGTTGGGCGGAGTCGTCCGCGCTGCCGGTGTCGGCGCCGATGACGTTCTGCACCGGGCGTTCCTGACCCTGCAGCCCGGCGAGCGCGTCGGGCAGCCAGCGGGCACCGTCGTGGGAGACGATCACGGCGGTGACGACATGCCGTGGGAACTCTGGGGTGCCTGCGGGATCTGTGGCGGTCTGGGCCGCCGACTGGCTGTGCACGGACATCGAGGTACGGGCCCTCCGGACCCGGGAGTTCGGGGCCGGCGGCGAAGCCGCGCGGACCGGCGCCCCCGGAAGACACTGCGACGGACTACTAGGGGAAGCGTCACCGCCGGGCGCCGCGAGCCGGACGGGACGTTGACGACACCCCCTAGGGACGCGCGCGCCCACTCGGGGGCGGCGGCACGTCTCGGACGGAGCCCCACACTAATGGTTCACGCGTCGGCGCCCACCGGCTCCTCACGCAGCGGACCGCCCCCGGCGTCGAGTGCGCTGGAGGCGGCGGGTTCGCTATAGGGGGATATGGGGAGTTGGCGTGGTACGGCTGCGGGGCCTGCGGGGCCGCGCACCGTCCGCCCGGCGGACTTCCGCGCCGCCTTCAGACGGCGGCCTTCTTCAGCCGGCGCCGCTCGCGCTCCGACAGACCGCCCCAGATTCCGAAGCGTTCGTCGTTGGCGAGGGCGTATTCGAGGCACTCGGAGCGGACTTCACAGGCGAGGCAGACCTTCTTGGCCTCGCGGGTGGAGCCGCCTTTCTCCGGGAAGAAGGACTCGGGGTCGGTCTGCGCGCACAGCGCGCGCTCCTGCCAGCCGAGCTCCTCTTCCGCCTCTTCGACCAGCAATTCTTCGAACAGCTCGGTCATGTGCGCCCCTCGTCTGTCTTGACGTCCCCGTGATGCGGCCGTGATCGATGACGGCCGAACGACACGAGTGAAATTACAAGTGCGGGGATCCGGGCCAGTCAAGCCAAGATCTGCTATTGCGCCCCTTATTCACTCTGCGGAACCAAACGTACACGGAAAGTGTTGATATCGTGAAAAACTCGGACACTTCCCTGGGGGCGCATTCCAGGGGTACGCCCCCATTACCCACAGGGACGTGACCGACCGCACTCCCGTTGCACCTCACGCGTCGGAGCGGGAGAGATCACAGCGCGGCCTCAGGGCCGCAACGGCGTGCGCGGGCGCGGCTGCCGGGCCCCCTCTCCCCGCGGACGGGGGACAAACCTTTCGCCGGACGGTCCGACCGGATGGGGTGAAGCCCCACCGCCGCGGCAGGCGTCCGGTTGACATCACGGACGCGAACCGTTCTCCTTGGTCCCATGCCAGCGACCTCCGCACCCCGCACGACCCGTTTCCACGGGTCGCTGCGCGCTGCGCACGCTCGCTGTCGCTGTTCCAGCTGTTGAAGCCACTGAGCTCCAGCCTTCTCCGCCGCACCACCCCCGCAGCGCTCCGCTCCACGCGCCCGCACGGTGCCCCCACCGGGAGACCACCGCACGGTGCCGCACCCCGTTCGCGCCCTTCCCCGATTCCTGCTCATTCGCCGAGGAACCGAAGCACATGAACAGCGATGTCCAGATCGCCGGTGACCTGCTCTCCGTCGCCCACCTCCTGCCGCCCGTCCCCGCACACCCCTCCACCGTCGCCGGATTCGCCGGACTGGCCCGCTCCCTCGCCGCCGACCGCGCCGCCTGGGCCCCGCTGGTCCGCTACGACGCCACCACCCGCTGGTACCACCGGCTGCGCTCGGTCCCGTCGGCCGGGTACGAGGTGTGGCTGCTGAGCTGGCTGCCCGGGCAGGGCAGCGGCCGCCACGACCACGGGCGCTCGTCCGGCGTACTGACCATGCTGGAAGGGGAGTTGACGGAGCACGCGACGTCCGGCGGCGGCGAGGTGCGGCATGCGCTGCGCCCCGGTGCGCAGCGGGTCTTCGCGCCGGGGTACGTCCACGAGGTCGTCAACGACGCACTGACACCGGCGGTCAGCCTGCACCTCTACTTCCCCGGGCTGACGGAGATGCCGATGCACCCCTCGCAGCACGCCGTCGCCGCCGAGGCCGCCGCGCACTGACGGACCCTCGACGGCGGCAGCCGGGCGGTTCCGCGCGGCTGCCAGACTGGGGGCATGCGCATTGTGGTTCTGGCCGGCGGTATCGGCGGCGCCCGCTTCCTGCGGGGACTGAAGGCAGCTCAGCCGGAGGCGGAGATCACCGTCATCGGCAACACCGGCGACGACATCCATCTCTTCGGGCTCAAGGTCTGTCCCGACCTCGACACCGTGATGTACACCCTCGGCGGCGGCATCGACGAGGAGAAGGGCTGGGGCCGCGACGACGAATCCTTCCGGGTGAAGGAGGAGTTGGCGGCGTACGGCGTGGGGCCCGACTGGTTCGGGCTGGGCGACCGGGACGTCGCCACCCACCTCGTACGGACCCAGATGCTGGGCGCCGGATTTCCGCTCAGCGCCGTCACCGAGGCGCTGTGCGACCGCTGGCGGCCCGGCGTCCGGCTGCTGCCGATGACCGACGACCGCGTCGAGACGCACGTCGCCATCGGTGAGGGCGGGGAGCGGCGGGCGATCCACTTCCAGGAGTACTGGGTGCGGATGCGCGCCTCGGTGGACGCGCACGCGGTGGTGCCGGTCGGCGCCGAACAGTCCGTCCCGGCGCCCGGCGTGCTGGAGGCGATCGCCGCGGCGGACGTCATCCTCTTCCCGCCGTCCAACCCGGTGGTGAGCGTCGGCACGATCCTCGCGGTGCCCGGTATCCGGGACGCCGTCGCGGCGGCGGACGCCCCGGTGATCGGCCTCTCCCCCATCGTCGGGGGCGCGCCGGTGCGCGGGATGGCCGACAAGGTGCTGGCCGCCGTCGGCGTCGAGGCCACCGCCGCCGCGGTCGCCCGGCACTACGGCGCGAAGGGCCGCGCGGCGGCGGACGACGGGCCCGCCGGGCTGCTGGACGGCTGGCTGGTCGACGAGGTGGACGCCGCCGCGGTCGCCGATGTCGAGGCCGCGGGGATCCGCTGCCGGGCGGTGCCGCTGATGATGACGGACCTCGACGCCACGGCCGCCATGGCCCGCGTGGCGCTGACGCTCGCCGGGGAGGTACGGGCATGAGCACCGACATCGACACCGGCATCGACATCGAGGGGACCGGCCCCGGCTACCGCGTCTGGGCGCTGCCCGGAATCCCGGAGGTGCGCCCCGGCGACGATCTGGTGAAGCTCATCGCGGCCGCCGCGACCGCCGGCGGGCTGCCCGGGCTCGCCGACGGCGACGTCCTGCTCGTCACCTCGAAGATCGTCAGTAAGGCCGAGGGCCGGATCGTCGAGGCCACCGACCGCGAGGAGGCCATCGACCGGGAGACGGTCCGCGTGGTGGCGCGCCGCGGCGCGCTGCGCATCGTGCAGAACCGGCAGGGCCTGATCATGGCCGCCGCCGGGGTCGATGCCTCCAACACCCCTTACGGGACGGTGCTGTTGCTGCCCGAGGACCCGGACGCCTCGGCCCGCGCGCTCCGCGCCGGGTTGCGGACGGCGCTCGGTGTCGATGTCGGCGTCGTCATCAGCGACACCTTCGGGCGACCGTGGCGCGCGGGCCTGACGGATGTGGCCATCGGCGCCGCGGGCGTCCGCGTCCTGGACGATCTGCGGGGCGGCACCGACGCGTACGGCAATCCGCTCAGTGCGACGGTGGTGGCCACCGCCGACGAACTCGCCGCCGCGGGCGACCTGGTGAAGGGCAAGGCGGCGGCGCTGCCGGTCGCGGTGGTGCGGGGGTTGCCACACGTCATGACGCGGCCGGCCGCGACGGACCCGGACTCGGCGGACGGCGCGGACGATGTGGGCGCGCGGGCGCTGGTGCGGGACGACGCCGACGACATGTTCCGGCTCGGCACGTCCGAGGCGGTGCGGGAGGCGGTGACGCTGCGGCGCACGGTCCGCGAGTTCACCGACGATCCGGTGGACGGCGGCGCGGTGCGCCGGGCGGTCGCGGCGGCGCTGACCGCCCCGGCGCCGCACCACACCACGCCGTGGCGGTTCGTCCTGCTGGAGTCGCCGGAGGCCCGGACCCGGCTGCTGGACGCGATGCGGGACGCCTGGGCCGCGGACCTGCGGGCCGACGGTTTCTCCGAGGGGTCCGTCGCCCGCCGCCTGCGCCGCGGCGACGTCCTGCGGAACGCGCCGTATCTGGCGGTGCCGTGCCTGGTGGCGGACGGGGCACACGCCTACCCGGACGCCCGGCGGGCGGCGGCGGAGCGCGAGATGTTCGTCGTCGCGAACGGTGCCGGTATCCAGAACTTCCTGGTCGCCCTGGCCGGGGAGCGGCTGGGCTCGGCCTGGGTCTCGTCGACGATGTTCTGCCGCGACGTGGTCCGCGAGGTCCTGGAACTGCCCGGCGACTGGGACCCGATGGGCGCGGTGGCGATCGGACGGCCCGCGGCGCCGCCGAGGGAGCGCCCGGTGCGGGACGGAGCAGATTTCATCGAGGTGCGGTGACGGGATCGCGGTCGGCCCCTACGGGTTCGCCGTTGGCCCGTACTGGATCGGGAGCGGCCCGTACGGGTTCGCCGTTGGCCCGTACGGGTTCGAGGGCGGCCCGTAGGGCTTCGCCGTTGGCCCGTACTGGGTCGAGGGCGGCCCGTACGGGTCCGCGGCGGACCTGTGGCGCCCCCGGGCGGTGCGTGGGTGGCGCCGCCTGGCGGTCACAGGCGGGCGATGTCGCCCACGGGGAAGCGCGGGGCGCGGCGCGGCGGGACCGTGCCGGAGAGCAGGATCAGCCGGGCCGCGCGGTGCCGCTGACCCTCGTACGGCGCGAGGAGGCCGAGCATCTCCGCGTCGGTGGTGGCGCGGCGGCCGGTGAGCGCATAGCCAATGATCTTCGGCAGATGGAGATCGCCGAGGGTGAGGGCGTCCGGGGCGCCGAGGACGCGCTGGAGCGTTTCGGCGGCCGTCCACGGGCCGATGCCGGAGACCGCGCGGAGCCTGCGGGTGGCATCGGCGAGATCCATCGCGGCGGCCTCCTCCAGGCGCCGGGCGGCCCGCGCCGCGCGCACGATCGTGCCGGAGCGCTTGGCGTCGACGCCCGCGCGGTGCCACTCCCAGGACGGGATCAGGGCCCAGCCGCGCGGATCGGGCATGACCCGCAGCCGGTCCCAGGGGCCGGGGGCGGGCTCGCCGTGCCGCTGGAGCAGCAGCCGCCAGGCGCGGTACGCCTCGTCGCTGGTGACCTTCTGCTCCAGGACGGACGGGATCAGCGACTCCAGGACCAGTCCGGTGCGGGCGAGACGGACGCCGCGGTGGCGGCGGTGGGAGGCGTGGACGAGGCGGTGGCGCGGGGTGAACGCCTCCGGGTCGTCGGCGGCGCCGAGCAGTTCGGGCAGCCGCTCCAGCAGCCAGTCGGCGCCCGGCCCCCACGCCTCGGCCGCGACGGCACCGTCGGCGGGCCGGGCCGCCAGCCGCAGCGTGCCGGGGCCCTGCGGGGTGCGGCTGGCCCGCCAGATCTCGCCCCCACGCACCGCGAACGCGGGATCACCGGGCCCCCGCCCCAGCACGCAGAGCGTGCGGTGCAGATCGTAGGGGCCGGGCGGCACCCAGGTACGGGTGGGCATCTCGTCAGGGTAGGCGATAGGGGTGTCGGAGGGGGCGGGAGTGATGTGGGCAGCCCTACGGGACCGGGTCGATGCCCTACGGGACCGAGCCCGACCCCCTGCAGGCCCAGCCCCGTCCCCTACTGGTCCTGGGAGAACCCCTACTGGTCCGAGGAGAACCGCACCGACCGGTCCGGAAGGTGGGCGTCGCACCAGACGCGGATGCCGTCGCGGAGTTCGTTGTCGGCGCCGATGACCGCGCCGTCGCCGATGACCGCGCCGTCCAGGACGGTACGGGCGCCGATCCGGGCGCCCGCGCCGATCAGGGAGGAGCGGACCACCGCGCCCTCCTCGATCACCGCGTCCCGGAGCACCGTGCTGCCCTCGACCCGGGCCCCGGCACCGATCCGGCTGCCGGGTCCGGCGACGGTGCCGCCGGTCAGCTTGGCGTCCGCGGCGACCTGTGCCGTGTCCAGGACCAGGTGATCACCGCACCGGCCGGGCACCGCCGGGGACGGCGCGCGGCCCAGGACGAGGTCGGCGGAGCCGCGGACGAACGCCTGCGGGGTGCCCAGGTCGAGCCAGTAGGTGGAGTCCACCATGCCCTGGAGGTGGGCGCCGTCGGCGAGCAGACCGGGGAAGGTCTCGCGCTCGACGGAGACCGGGCGGTCCGCCGGGATGGTGTCGATGACCGAGCGGTTGAAGACGTACGCCCCGGCGTTGATCTGGTCGGTGACGATCTCCTCCGGCGTCTGCGGCTTCTCCAGGAAGGCGGTGACGCGGCCGGAGTCGTCGGTGGGCACCAGCCCGTAGGCGCGCGGGTCCTCGACCCGCGACAGGTGCAGCGAGACATCGGCGCCGCTGGTGCGGTGGGTGTCGACGAGGGCCGGGATGTCGAGCCCGGTGAGGATGTCGCCGTTGAAGATGAGGACCGGGTCGCCGGGGGCGGAGTGCAGCCGGGAGGCGACGTTACGGATCGCGCCGCCGGTGCCCAGCGGCTCCTCCTCCGTCACGTACTCCAGGTGCAGGCCCAGGTCGGAGCCGTCGCCGAAGTGCGGTTCGAAGACCTCGGCGAGGTAGGACGTGGCGAGGACGATGTGTTCGACGCCCGCGGCGCGGGCCCGCGCCAACTGGTGGGTCAGGAATGGCACACCGGCCGCCGGCACCATCGGTTTGGGCGTATGCACCGTCAGCGGGCGCAACCTCGTGCCCTTGCCGCCGACCAGGAGGATCGCTTCAGTCACCTTGTCGTCTCTGCTTCCTGCTGGGGTCGGCCGATCGGCCGACCAGTGTAGGCAGACGGTTTCGCGGCCCGGCCCGGGGGCGGCGTACCGGGTGACGTGCGGTGTTACCGGGCGCGGCGCCACCGGTGCGGCGGCCGGACGGCCCCGCCCGGCCCCGCTCC
>NZ_VKJP01000127.1 GCF_007280575.1 Streptomyces benahoarensis | reverse complement strand
CGTCGAGCACGTCTTCGCCCGCATGAACGCCTGGAAGATCCTCCGCGACTGCCGCCTCAAAGGCGACGGCGTCCACCACGCCATGCTCGGCATCGCCCGCATGCACAACCTCACCCTCGCCGGATAGCCAGCGGGCCGCACCGCGGTCAGCCATGCCCGAGGTGATTCGAAGATCATTTACGGGACAACCCTTAGGGCTCGACGGCCCGGCACTTTCAAGGGGTCACCGTGCGGTGTGCTCACACCACGAGGACAACGAGCGCCACCGTGCGATGGTCACATGAACGCCAATTGCTCCCATGTGACCATGACATCGCGCGCCAGACCGCCCACCGCTCTACGGCAAGGCATCGGATGCCAGCTATACGACAGGCGTGACGGTCCAGCATTCGAACAGTCCGGCCAGGAGCAGCACCCCGGACCGAATCCGTTAGCTCCTGATTAGCTATACGAGAACAGGGCCGTAACCGCGGGTCGACGCCAGCGGCCCGGCCCAGGGAAGGCGCTGACGCTCTGTGCGGCGGTGGGGCAGCCACCTACGCTCCGGGAACGCCGGAGCAGCAGCCGCGGCACTGTTCACGTTGGCCAACTACCGGCTGACACTCGCTGGCGGCACGCGCACCTGGACCGCCGGTGTCCGGGGTGAGGCGGTCTTCGTCTGACTCTGGCCTTGTTGACCGGCGCGATCATTACGCTCACCTGCCTATGCCTGCGATGCCTTGATCCTTTCCAGCACTAGTGCCGTGGCGGCTTGGACGGCGTACTCGTACTCCGCATCGCGGTCGAACCGTGCGAGACGCGGCGCGGCTTCGATCACATGAGGAAGACCGGAGTCTTCCAGTGTGTTCTGCCGCGCGGCGATGCCGTCCTCGTCTGAGATGCCGAGGGCGGGGCCCGCCTGAACTTCTCGAAGCAGGGTGCCGATCAGCGAGGCCACGAGAACGCGCATCAGTTGTACGGATTCCTCGATCGGGCATCCTGCTGATCTCAGTACGCCCAGGAGCGCTTCGACCGGTGCGAGTCCTTCGAAGGATGCGAGCTGGCGGGTCAGCACAAGGGGTGCAGTTTCAGGGTGGAGGAGCGCGCGGTTGCGGAAGGCGTCAGCGATCGCGGGCAGGTCGATGCGTAGGTCGCCGGTCGGCGGCGGGATGGATACCCCGCCGAGCAGATGTTCGGTGACGGCGTCGAGGAGGCCGTCTTTGCCGTCGACGTGGTTGTAGAGGCTCTTGGCGTCGACGCCGAGGAATCGTGCGACGGAGCGCATGCTGACCGCGGTGACCCCGTCGGTGTCGATGACCTTGAGGGTGGCGTCGACGATCGCGTCCTTGGAGAGCTGCGAGGTGCCCTTGGGGGGTCTACCTCGCCGGGCTCTGGCGTTGGCGTCCGCTGATCGAGTCATGCCGTTCATTGTGCCGGAGCCGATTGATTAAATCCACGCCGTGGATATAGTGGCGCGGTTCTTGCAGTTCTTCCCCTCCAGCGAACTGACCGGCGCCTGGACCAATCCCGGCACGAGACCGACGTTCACCCACGACGCGATCCGGCACGGCACCCAGCCCACCTGATACAGGAGACAGACATGTCCGCCATACCCGCCACCCCGTCACCTCCCGCCCGGTTCACACTGCCTGCTGAGACCGTCCTGCGGGCCCGGGAGCGGCTCGTGCTCGACCACTTCCGTGACGAGGTCCTCCAGGACTGGGACGCCACCCTCTCGACGTTCCCCCACCCGCACTACGAGCTCATCGCGCAGATGCTGGTGCACGACGGTGACTCCGAGGTCCGCGACTACTACCACGACACCCGGGCCGCCTTCCCCGACCAGGACCACGAACTGATCACCTTCAGACACAGTGCCGATGCGGTGATCGTGGAGTTCTGGCTCCTGGGCACCCACAACGGCTTCCTCGGCAAGATCCCGCCCACTGGGTCGAAGCACCGCACCCGGATGACGGCGTACTTCATCTTCGACGAGAACGAGAACCTGGTCACCGAGCGCATCTACTTCGACCAGCTCACCATCCTCAAGCAACTGATAGCGGGCCTCGACAAGCGCAAGCCCACCGGACTGCTCAAGCTCTTCGGCGTCCTCAAAGGAATGCTCGCCACAGCCGGGTCGAAGCCCGATCCGCGGCTGTCGAACACCACCCCACCGAACCTCAGCAATTGAGGGGATCGAGGAGACGGAGGGCCTGCGAGCCAGCCTCCACGGACAACGGGAGCGCCGGGGATTGTACGAGTCCTTCACTCCCGATCCGCCCAGGAGCCAGGCCGTCACCGGCACTGTCCGCCCCCCCCCGCTCCCCGGGGGGCGAGGCGTACCGAGAGGTGACCTCGGGTCTCCTCCCGCACGGCTTCACTGTGATCCTGCGGCAGTTCACGACCCGGGCAGCAGGTCGCGTTCTCCATGACGCCGACACTGGGGGCCCGCACCGACAGGCCGTGAACCTCACCCAGGCTCCTGACGCACGGGTCGGTTCCGCGGTGAGCGGGCGGCGAGCCAGGTCACCGACTCGGTCGGCCGACCACCGCCGCACTGCACGACACACGCCGTAACGATCCGGGCGGTCTCGGGGTCGACGCTGGTGGTCTCCAGGTCGAAGCCACACATGCGACCGGAATACCAGGTCATGAGGATCCCTACTGCCGTTGTGTACAACTTCCCTCGGCACACGCAGAGTTGGTCTCGTCGTGATCTGGGTGGTGTCACGCTGTACGCCACAGCAGCTGCTCACCCGCCGCGGCCGGTACCTGCTGGGCGGCACGCACGGACTCAGCACGGCGGAGGACGGCGGCGTGAACGGCATCGGGCCGCCGATCACCTACGGCGGCCCTCCTGGCCCGGCACCTGGCCGAGACCGCCGGCACCGCCAAGGCCCGGCATGACGAACGACCAGCCCGGCGCTACGTCCAGGGCGCCGCCCGGAACGGCGGAGACCGGCCACGACGGCCGGCGTCACCGGCGCAGCCGCGACGGCCGTTGCTGGCGCGGGCCTTCGCCTCGGCCTGTCGGCCGCGGTTCTGCTCTCGTTCAGGCCTTGCGGTCCCACGCTGGGGGGCACGTCCTGGTGCGGCTGCTGTGCGGCCGCCGCCCGCCGCTCGTTCTCACCCGCTGCGGGCATCACGGTGTCGACCCGGCCGCGACCGTACGGCGCTGTGCGTCGAGCAGCGCCGCGTCGCCGCACTGTATTCGCGGCGCTCTTGACGCTGCGCCAGCCCCGGCCGGTCAGCCACCGGGTCCTGGATCAGCCTGCCGGGAAAACGTCCAGGTGACGTGACCATTCAGACGTCAACGGTTAGGTGAGGTATCCCGTTTCGGCACGTTCACAGCGTGCTGAGGAATCGTCCGACGGTTGCGGCGAACTCCGCTGGGACGGTCTCGTGGACGGTGTGCCCGGCCGGGAGTTCGACGAGCCGGGTCTGGAGGCGACGTGCCGCCATAGCCTTCGAGTGCTCGGCGCCGAGCACCGCGCTGCGGCTGCCTCGGATCAGCAAGGCCGGGCAGTTGCTGGCGAGCCAGTCGTTCCAGCGGTCCCCGTTGAGGTGCTGCTGTGAGGCGTTCATGTCCTTCGGGTCGAAGGACAGCCCCCATCCGTCGGGGTACTCGCGGACGGCATCCGTGAGGTAGCTCGCCGACGAGCCGAGCTCTTCCCGCAGTTTGGCCCGGGTCGGTGCCCGGTGTGGCCAGGACAGACTGAAGGAGAGGTCGTCATCGACCTCGGCGCCGTGTCCTCGACGATCAATGCGTCCACCAGGCCCGGACGCCAGGCTGCGAGCTGGTAGGCGTTGACGCCCCCGAGGGAGTGACCGAGTACGACCGCGCCGTCGATCCGAGCCAGCCACGGATCACCGCGCTGAATCTGATCATGCGGCGGCAGCCCGGTGACAGTCACTCTCCTGGACGGCTCCGACAGCCCTCACCTCCCCGCATTCAGGGTGCCGATGCTCCGGGTCGCCCCTGGCTTCCTTCGAGATCCTCCGGACCGTGGACGCGGCGGCGTTCACGCCCGGCGTGGGACATCTACGATGCACCCTCCCATAGCCCAACTGGGGTTGCCCTTCGCCGTGCACAGGTGTCTCCAACGTCGCCGTGCGATCGGCGGCGTCCACAACTTCGCCGAGTTCGCCCGGGAAGCGGGCATCAGCTCCGAACAGCTTGCCCGATCGGCGGTCTCATGGCCCGGCGCGTGGCGAACGGCCATGGCCATGAGACCGCTGATCGAGGCTGGTCGAGCTGCTCGGCCGGTTACGGAACGCTAGATGACGACGAACGCGGCCCAGACCGTGACGGGGGCGAGCGCGCACATACTGGCGCCCCAGCGCAGCAGGCCGCGGTAGGCCGGGGTCCGGACACTCTCCGGTGTGTTGGCGACTACGAGAGCGCCGTTGGTGGAGAACGGACTCGCGTCGACCACGGTGGCCGTGGCCGCCAGGGCGATGACCAGACCAGTGGTGGTGATGGCGCCCGAGGCCAGGAACGGTGCGGCGAGTGGCATCAAGGCTCCCAGGATCCCCGTCGTGGAGGCGAAGGCCGACACGATCCCGCCGACATAGCAGATCAGCAATGCGGCGAACAGCGGGGCGCCGATCGCCGCGATCCTCGTTCCCAGCGAGTCGACGATGCCCAGGCTCTGCAGCAGGGCGATGTAGGTGACGATCCCGCACACGAGGAGCACGACCGGCCAGGCGATCTCCTTGATGGCGAGCTGCGCCGTGCGCCGGAACACCACGGCCAGGGCCGCTGCCAGGGTGAGGGCGAAGAGGCCGGTGTCCAGGGCGAAGACGGTGGTGCCGACAACCAGCAGCAGCATCGCGCCGAGGGTCACGGCCTGTTCTGCCCCCAGGGCCGGGGCGGGAGTGTCGGCTGCTTCGTCCTTGGCCACCTCGGTGACAGTGGGGCGACGGCGGCCGAAGACGAACCAGGTGATGACGGCGGCGCAGAGATTGACGGCAAAGGTGCCCGCGAACAGCGCGGCGCCGCCCACCCGCAGATGACTGGCTTCGAGGGAGGAGTTCACGATGCCGCCCAGGATCGAGGTGGGGGCGAAACTACCCGCGGCCGCTCCGTTGACCACCATCAGCCCGACGTACAGCGGGTTGAGGTGATGGCGCACGGCGAAGGTGATGCCGATCGGCACGACAATGGCGACGGCTGCCGGAGAGGCGGCACCGGTGGCACACAGACCGGCCGCGAGGAGCAACAGCATCCAGGGCACCACGGCGGTGCGATGGCCGGCGATGCGGACCGCGGCGTGGACGAGCCAGTCCACCGTCCCGTTCACACGGGCGATGCCGAACAGGAAGGTCACGGCGAACAGCACGATGAACATGTCTGCCGGGAACCCTGCCAGAACCTTCTTGGCGGGAATGCCGAGGCATCCGGTGCCGAACACGAAGGCGGCGACAAGGGCAAGGATTCCCATGTTGAGCCCCCTCAGGCCGGCCAGCGCGAAGACTGCGACCAGGATGAGTACACCGATCAGTTCTGCGGACATGACACGCCTCCGTCCTGGAGGTGCGATGCACGCTGGTCGAACCGGGCGAGCGCGGAGTCGGTGTGCTCCCCCAGAGGCGGGAAGGCCCTGAGGCGGCGGTTCGTCTCCCCCTGGACAGTGACCGCCGGGACAACTCCGCGCGACGTGCCGACCGGGCTGCCCAAGGATGCCCAGTGGCCCCGTTCCCCCAGCGGGGTGCGCATGCCGGAGCAGGTGTACATGCCGACGCAGACGTCGGCGATGGACGGGCCCGCCTTCGACAGGGTGTCCAGGATGCCCGTGCCGGATACCGGTCCGGCCGCGCTCTGTACGAGGAGGGCGTACGCCTTGTGGTCGCGGTATGCGCCACTGCCGCCGTACCCGGATATGGCACGCGTGATCGGGCGTGGGTGGCTGGGCGCCAGGACGGGCCCGGGTATCCAGCCGGAGCCGTCCATGACCGAGCCACCGAAGGAGCCCCAGGAGGCCTGGCGCTGGTGTTTGGTGAGGCGGACACGGGCGACTGCGGGATCGGTGGCGCTGCTCCGCGCTGGGTGTTTGTTGATCGTCACGAGGATCTCGATTTCGGTACGGGAGATACGACGGGTGGCGAGCCCGCCCTGCCATCGAGGGCAGACCGGCGGTGATGGGGGGAGGGGAATACGCCGAGCCCGTGCTGCGTGCGGGCGAATGCCGCGAGAGGCGCAGGGGCTGCTCGACGCCGCGTGGACCGCATTGCGGACCAACTGACTTCAATGTGGTCCGGAAACTAACGAGGTGACTCGACTCACGTCAAGGGTCAGGCAGGAATTGCACCAGGCCCCACTTGATCGGCGACCAATCGATCGACATTTCCCTGAGATATCGAAGACCCTGAACACATTCCAGGCACATCGGGCGCCAATCCTGTGCACAACCCTTGACCCGCCACGCCGCGCCCCATAACTTTCGGTCCACTGTGCGGATCGCTGGACCTCAATGCAGCCCAAGGGAAGGATTGAGAATGCCGAAGGCACCGATCACCGATACCGCCATGATCGGCCCGTCCCACGCGCCGGCAGACCCACCGGCCACGGGCGTCATCTCGGCTCGCGTTCCCCATCGCCGAACCGCAGTCGGCTCCTCGCCAGTTGCTCCCGACCCACGCCAACGGCGTCGAGCGGGAGGTGTTCCTCCGCCGGCCGCGGCCGGCCGCGCACCGGCTGACCCGGCTGGACACCGCCGGGCCCCCGCCGGGGAGGTCCGGACCCTCGACCGGGTCCACGACTGCCCGCAGACCCGGTCGCAGGGACTCGGCATCTGTCGCCCCGACGTCCTGGACGTTCGGTACGCCCCACGAAGCGACCGCGCCCGCATCGCGGCGCGGAAAGGCATCCGCTGGGCCGAACGCCCCGATACCCGGACCCCACCGTGGCGAGGGGCCAGGGTCATGCTGCGACTACAGCGGGCGGGGCCCCTGCCCCGAGCGGGCAAGCCAGCGGCCGACGTGGCGTGCCACCTCAATCGGCGGCCGAAGCAGGCCGTCAGCCGCTCGCTCGTGAGCACGTCGATGACCGGTCCCGTCGCCTGCACCCGGCCCTCCTCCCGCAGCAGCAGCGCATGCCCGATACCCGGGGAGAGCTCCTCCAGGTGGTGGGTGACCGTGACTGTCGCCAGGTGAGGCCGACCGGTGGCCAGCCGGTGCATGGCGTCGATCAGGTCCTCGCGCGAGGGGAGGTCGAGAGCGTTGAACGGCTCGTCGAGCAGGAGCAGCGACGGATCCGGCATCAAGGCGCGAGCGATGAGGACCCGGGCCCGCTGGCCTCCCGAGCACACGCGGTACGGCCGGTCCGCGAGCTCCTTGCAGTCGAGTTCGGCCAGCAGTTCGTGCGCCCGCTCGCGGGCCTGTGCGTCGTACTCGCCCCACAGCGGCTGGACGGTCCCGGTCGCGCCGGTGAGGACGATGGTGTGGGCGGTGGCGTCCTGCGGCACCTTCTGGGCGCTGGACACCAGGCCGATGTGCGCACGCAGTTCGCGCACGTCCACACGGCCGAGGCCGTGGCCGAGGACGTCCACTGTTCCGGACGTGGGGTGCGTGGTCGCGCCGATCAGGCGCAGTACGGTCGTCTTCCCGACACCGTTGGCACCCAGGAGGGCCCAGTGCTCTCCGGAGCGCACGGCCCAGTCGATACCGTCCAGGATCAGCTGCCCCGTGGTGGAGCGTCGGACGCTCGCCCCCGCGAGGGCCGCGACGATCTGCCCGGCGGTGCTCGCCCTGGCTCCTCCCTCCCCTGCTGGGCCACCCCTTCCGGGTCGTGGCGTCACGACAGATCCTTCCTCCGGGGGGGTGCGCTGGTCGCCTGCGGGCTCTGGCGATCCGGGGAGGTCCGGCACGATCACCGGTGGCGCCCCATGGGTGGCCTCGGTGTCCTGGGGCGGGGCTTGCGGCGGCGGAAATTTTCCTCACTCGGACCGCATCATGGACCATTGGCCCTTATCATGGCCCACGGGCTTTCTGAGATTACAAGCCCGCAAATGCGATGGTCAAGGAGTGGGTCGTGTCGATGCAGAGCGTGAAGAACGCCCTTAGGGTCCTCGAGGCGGTGGCCGAGCACCAGCCGGCTGGACTGAGTGACCTCACGCAGCGGCTGGGGCTGCCCAAGACCACCGTCCAGCGGTGTCTGACCACGTTGCACGAGGCAGAGTGGATCAAGCCTGCCGGTCAGGAGCAGAGGCGCTGGGCCATCACGGGCCGGGCGTTCTCCGTCGGCAGCCAGGCCGCCAACGACCAGGACCTGCGGTCGGTGGCGCTGCCTCTCCTCGGCGAACTGCAGGTGGCGACGAGCGAGACCGTTCACCTCATGGTGCCCGACGGCAACACGGTCGTGCTGGTCGAACGACTCGACAGCTCCCACCAGCTGCGTACGTTCTACTCACTCGGCACCCGCATGCCACTGCACACATGCTCCAACGGAAAGGCGGTACTTGCCGCGCTCCCGGCCGAGGACGTCGCAGAGTACCTCGCCTCGAATCTGGTCAAGGTCACCGATCAGACGGTCACCGACCCCGACCTCCTGTCCGCCCAGCTGGGGATGATCCGGAAGATCGGCTACGCGGTGAACGAGGAGGAGCAGCAAGAAGGCATCGTCTCGATCGGCGCTGCGATCTGCCCGCCCGGCTCGGGTCCGGTCGCTTCGCTCTCGGTCTCCGCACCCAACATCCGCATGCCCCGCAAGCGCTACGCCGAGGTCGGGAACCTGGTGTGCGAGACCGCCCGGCGCATAGCCCGCCAGCTCCCCTCCTCCAATGGCGTCCACTGACGCGGACCCAGTCGCGCGGCGACCGGCCCCGGAGACACGACGGCTGCCAATAGGGTCCGGTAGACATGGTCCAGAAGCCGCGCGCGAAGGGGTACCACCCAGCAACGGCCCATCCCTTCCCCCTGGGAGGGAGAGGCCATTGCTGCGCTCAGGGAGGGGACAGCATCACTTGGCCGACCCGATCTGCGGCGAGTGGAGCCGGTGATCGTCCAGCCGGTGTTGCGGTTGAGCGGATGGGAGTGGCCGTGGCGCTGGAATCCGGTGGAGAAGCAGACCTCGCAGTAGCGTGTGCCGTTCGGAAGATCGCCATTGCCGTATGCGTCGAGTGTGGGGCTCGACCCCGTTCGCAACTACCAGCCTTGGTTCCCACTCGTCGCATGCTCGCAACAACCTGAGCTGGACTGAACGTCATGGCGAGCGTTGAGCTGGGTGAGCCCGCACAGGGTCCCCACGGTGGCGTCCTTGGTGGGGTTGGCTTCGTTCACCTTCACCAGCAGCGAGTGTCCAGTTGTATGGGCGGCCCAGGGCGTCACAGCTCGTGGCCCAGGACCGATGCCAGGTCCCGGACCAGGTCGTGCGCGGCCTCCGGGATGACCGTGCCGGGCAGGAAGACCGCGGCGGCGCCCATGTCGCGCAGTGGCTGCACGTCCTGCGGGGGGATCACCCCGCCCACCACGACCGTGATGTCCTCCCGGCCCTCGGCCGCCAGCGCCTCGCGCAGCGCGGGCACCAGCGTCAGATGACCGGCCGCCAGCGACGAGACGCCGACGATGTGCACATCGGCCTCCACGGCCTGGCGGGCCACCTCGGCCGGGGTCTGGAACAGCGGGCCGACATCGACGTCGAAGCCCAGGTCGGCGAAGGCCGTGGCGATCACCTTCTGGCCGCGGTCATGGCCGTCCTGGCCCATCTTGGCCACCAGGATGCGGGGCCGGCGGCCCTCGGCGCGCTCGAACTCGGCCACCAGATCCCGGGTGCGGCCGACACCGGAGGAGGGGCCCGCTTCGTCTCGGTACACACCGGAGATCGTACGGATCTGCCCGGAGTGACGGCCGTAGACCTCCTCCAGGGCGTCCGAGATCTCCCCGACGGTTGCCATGGCGCGGGCCGCGTCCACCGCCAGCGCCAGGAGGTTGCCCTCCAGCCCCTCGCCGGGACCGGACCGCGCCGCCGCGGTCAGCGCCCGCAGCGCCGCCCGGCAGGCGTCCTCGTCCCGCTCGGCCCGCAGCCGCTTGAGCTTCTCGATCTGCTGGGCACGGACCGAGGAGTTGTCGACCTTGAGGACGTCGATCTCCTCGTCGGTCTCCACCCGGTACTTGTTCACCCCGATCAGTGCCTGCCGCCCGGAGTCGATCCGCGCCTGGGTACGGGCCGCGGCCTCCTCCACGCGCAGCTTGGGGATGCCCGCGTCGATGGCCTTGGCCATCCCGCCGGCCTCCTCGACCTCCTCGATGTGCTGCCAGGCCCGCCGCGCCAGATCCTGCGTCAGCTTCTCGACGTAGGCGCTGCCGCCCCACGGGTCGATGACCCGGCAGGTGCCCGACTCCTGCTGGAGGAAGAGCTGGGTGTTCCGGGCGATCCGCGCGGAGAAGTCGGTGGGCAGCGCCAGCGCCTCGTCCAGCGCGTTCGTGTGCAGGGACTGGGTGTGGCCTCCACACACGTCCGCGTGACGTTGTTGAACACGTCCTGGGCGGTCAGCGACCAGCCCGAGGTCTGCGAATGGGTGCGCAGCGAGAGGGACTTGGGGTTCTTCGGGTCGAAGCGCTGGACCAGCCGCGCCCACAGCAGCCGGGCCGCCCGCAGCTTGGCGATCTCCATGAAGAAGTTCATGCCGATCGCCCAGAAGAAGGAGAGCCGCGGCGCGAAGGCGTCCACGTCCATGCCCGCCGCCATGCCCGCGCGCAGATACTCCACCCCGTCGGCGAGGGTGTACGCCAGCTCCAGGTCGGCCGTCGCACCCGCCTCCTGGATGTGGTACCCGGAGATCGAGATGGAGTTGTACCGCGGCATCTTCTGCGAGGTGTACGCGAAGATGTCGGAGATGATCCGCATCGACGGCTGCGGCGGATAGATATAGGTGTTGCGGACCATGAACTCCTTGAGGATGTCGTTCTGAATGGTCCCGGCCAGCTTCTCGGGCGCTACGCCCTGCTCCTCGGCGGCCACGATGTACAGCGCCAGCGCCGGAAGCACCGCGCCGTTCATCGTCGCCCGGGTCAAGGGCGACCGGCGCCAGTTCGAGGTGGACGCCGGTCAGGGCGTCGCCCAGGGCCGACACCGGCACACCGGCCGGGCCGCCAACAGCCAGCCACGGCGAAGTGACACCGTTCTCCAGATCTGCGAGCACGGCCTCGTTCGTGTGCTCCGGCTCCGGCCTGGCATGGCGCTGGCGCACGTCCCAGCCGTCGGCCCCGCTGCCCTCGGGCCTCCCGCCGCGGACATAGGGCGCGAAGCCCGGATATCCGGTGTCCAGGGCGGTGTCCCGCGGCGTGTACAGAGGGCGGACTATGAGCCCGTCCTCAAGCGTGATGGACAGCGCTTCCTCAGCCGCCGCACCCGAAACGTCCTTGCCCGACTTGCGCAGTACGCCTTCCACCATGCGCAGCCAATGCTCATGGCTCACACCCGGGGCAGTCCGGACTCTCCCGATCGCAGGGACGGTGTCATGTCATGTGTCTTTCGTTCGTCCTGCCGGCAACCGCGGCTCGACAGGGATCGGCTGAGACTCCGCGTTCGCGGGTGGATCCGGGGTTCTGGATGACGCCTTGCGCGCGCCGGCGGAGCAGCGCTCCGTCCGCCTGCGCCGCAGTGCCGACGTCAGCCCTCTTGCTCCCGCAGCCATGCGCGAACGGTGCTGTTGTGCTCTCCCAGCCGTGGTGGTGCGGCATGTCGGAGGCGGCCGCCGTCGTCGAAGCGGACGGCGGGCCCGGGGAGTTCGATGGTGCCGAGCGACGCGTGGTCCACCTCGATCACGAGTCCCTGCGACCGGGTCTGCGGGCAGTCGTAGACCTGGTCGAGGGTCCGGACCTCCCCGGCGGGGATCCCCGCGGAGTCCAGCCGGGCCAGCCAGTGCGCGGCCGGCCGCTGCAGCAACGTCTTCTCTATGTCCCCGACGAGGTCGTCGCGGTGGGCCACACGCTCGGCGTTGCCGGCATACCGAGGGTCTGCTGTGTCCAGCCCGACGATTTCGGCGAACGTGGCCCACTGAGCCTCGTTCGCGACAGCCACCTGGATCGCTCCGCCTTCGCAGCGGAACAGTCCGTAGGGGGCTATGGCCACGTGGTGGTTGCCGGTCGGCCGGCCCACCTCGCCGGCCACCGTGTACCGGGTGCCCTGGAAGGCGTGCACCCCCACGATCGAGGCGAGCAGGGAGGTGCGCACGACCTTGCCGCGCCCGGTGCGCTCACGCTCGTACAGGGCCGAGAGCACGCCGTACGCGCCGTTCATCCCGGCCAGTACGTCGGCGATCGGCACCCCAAGTCGGGTCGGGCTGTCCGCGTCGGGGCCGGTCAGGCTCATCAGCCCGGCCTCGCCCTGAGCGATCTGGTCGTAGCCGGGCCGTCCGCCCTGGGGGCCGTCGTGGCCGAAGCCGCTGATCGAGAGGATCACCAGTCGGGGGTTGATCTCATGGAGCCGTTCGACGGTGAAGCCGAGTCGCTCCATGACCCCGGGCCTGAAGTTCTCGACGAGGACATCGCCGTGCCGTACCAGCTGGGTCAGCAGGTCCATGCCGTCCGGCGACTTCAGATTGACGGTGACAGATTCCTTATTGCGGTTGCAGGACAGGAAGTACGTCGACTCCGGCGAGACTTCCGGGCCCACGAACGGCGGGCCCCATCCCCGGGACTCGTCGCCCCGTCCCGGCGCCTCGACCTTGATGACCCGTGCGCCCATGTCGCCGAGCATCATCGTCGCCTGGGGCCCGGCCAGGGCGCGTGAGAGATCGACGACGACGATGTTCTCCAGCGGGCCTGCGGTGCTCTGTGCCATGCGTCAGCGCCCCAAGTCGACGGAGACGGGGGTGCGCTGCGGGTACCTGTCCAGCCTCCCCTGGAACGGGAAATCCCCGCCGATCACGATGCCCGGGAGGATTTGCGTGGCGGTGGGAGCAGCCGACGGAGCAGCAGGGGACGCGGCGGCCTGGCCGACCGCGAAGGTGCCGCGGGCCAGTCGCTCGCCCAGGGCACTCGACACCGGTTCGGCGCCATCCGGAGGTGAGCAGGTGCGATCGGACATGCTGAATTCTCCTTGTGTCGTGCAGAGGTTGAGCCTCGGTGACGCGGTGAATGAGCGTGGGGAAGGTGATCAGCCCGGCCGGTGAATCAGCCCGGGTCCGGGGAGACGAAGGCGAGCACTACGAGGAGCGGTACGACGGCCACGATCAAGCCGTCGTAGGCCTGCGGTCGGCGGGCGGAACACATCCCGGCCGACACCTGGTGATTCCGGTCAACGATGCTTTCGTCATCGGCACCTCGGAGTGGTCCACTCTACGGTCCACCGATCCGTAGAGTGGTCCGGAGGTTATAGGCGCGCAGCGCAGCAGGTCAAGGGGGTGCGTTGTGGCGCGACGGGAGAGCGCGAAGAACGCCTCTGCAGCCTTGGGGCCGCGGCAGAGCGCCACTCGGTCAAGGCGTCAAGCAGTCAAAGACGCGGACCCTCGAGCGGCAGCCCCCTCCCTGACCGGGCGAACCGCAGGTGGCGACAGGCGGGAACCGCGCACCCCATGACGCTCAACGACGACGCAGTGACGCCATCGAGGGCGGCCTAGCACAATTCCGAGGCAACCGTTGACGCGAGCGGGGCCACCTCGCTAGGGTCCGCGGACCACAATGAAGTCAAGCGGTCCGCAATGCGGTCCAGGTTTATCGAGTGGCCCTTGTGGCGCCTCCCACCATCGCCCCACCGGCAGTCGCCCCGCATGCGGCAAGGGCTCACCGACTCTCTCTCCCCCCACTGCCTACCTGCGACGGAACGCAAGCACCGCCCCCTCCCCCGTCGCCACCTCCCGAGCCGAATCGAGGCCCCATGGCGATCAAAAAGCAAACGGCACCAGCGGCCAGACCTGCACGCATCCGCCTCACCGGCCCCCAGCGTCACGCCTTCTGGGGCTCCTTCGGCGGCTGGGCCATGGACGGCTTCAGCTGGACCATCCCCGGGCTTGTCCTGGCCCCCACGCTGACCGCCCTGCTCCCCGCCGCCGGCATCACCCCGACCCCGGAGAACATCGGCTGGTACGGGCAGATCAGCGCCGCGATCTTCCTTCTCGGCTGGGGCTGCGCCTTCATCTGGGGCCCCATCGCCGACCGGTTCGGCCGCAAGCCCGCCATGATGGCCTCCATCCTCATATACGGCGTCTTCACCGCCCTGGCCGGCTTCGCCACCAACATGTGGGAATGGAACATCTGCCGCTTCCTGGCTGCCATCGGCGTCGGCGGCGAATGGGCCATGGCCGGCACTCTGCTGGCCGAAGTCATGCCGGAGCGCGTCAGGGCACGGCTCGGCGGCGCGATGCACTCGGCCGGATACTTCGGCGTGCTCACGGTCTCGGCCGTGTACCTCCTCTTCGGTCCGGCGCTTGGCTGGCGGGGCATGTTCTTCATCGGCGGCATCCCCGCCCTGGCCGTCTTCCTCATGCGCCGCACCACCCCCGAACCCGAGCGCTGGCAGGCAGACGCGTCGAGTCGGAAGGCCCGCTCCTTCTGGCAGCCCGTCGCCGAGGTGCTCTCACCGCCCTACCGCGCACGCACCATCGGCAATCTGCTGCTGCTCATGGTGTGCGTCATCGGTCTGTGGGCCGGCGCCACCTACGTGCCCACCGCCATGACCACGCTGGCGACCGAAGCCGGCTACAGCCACGACACCACGGTGCATCTGGCCAGCCTCTCGTCGATGACCGTCGCCGTGTGCACCATCGTGGGCTGCTTCGCCGTACCCCGGCTCGCCGACCGCATCGGACGGCGCGGCGCGCTCGCCTCCCTCTACGGCCTCATGATCGTCGGCACTGTTGGTGCTTACGGCATCGCCTACCCGATGCACTCCATCGGCCTGACCTTCACCTTCCTGCCGGTACTCGGTCTCGGCGGCGCCAGCTTCGCCGTCTTCACCATCTGGCTCCCCGAGCAGTACCCCACCCGGATGCGCGCCACCGCTTTCGCCCTCGCCACCACCCTCTCCCGCTGGTTCGCCGCCGCCGGCACCTTCCTCATCGGCTACGGCATCCACGCCACCGGTTCCCTCACCATCCCGCTCACCCTCACCGCCGTGGTCTTCGTCATCGGCATCGGCCTGGTACGCCTCGCCCCCGAGACCCGCGGCAATACGCTCCCCACCTGAGTCCAATGGCGTCGGGCGGCCTCGGGCGAGACCGCCCGGCTCACAGCGCTTGAGCGGCACAGGGGCAGCGTGCGGGAAGTGCAGCGAGTGTCCTGTGGAGACGGGGCGACGACGTGCGTGGCCCATGCGACCCCAGACGGACATATTGATCAGAAACTCATTGGGTTCACTCGTCGAGGACGTATCGGACGTGCGGGGCTTTGAAGTAGCCGGTGGCGATGTGGGGCTGGCGCTGTCGGCGGTGGAAGAACCTGCGGGTTTCAGTAGCGGGTTCGGCCCGATTCCTGGCCCGCTGAGTGTGGGGCAGGCTGCGTTTGAGGTCGGTGTTGACCAGCTCGTCCGGGTTCCGCTCGGGTGAGTACGAGGGCAGGAAGTGCAGCTCGATCTCGTCCTGGTGGTCGGCGAGCCAGGCCCGGACGGTTTTCGAGTGGTGGGCCGAGTGTCGGTCGACAATCAGGTGGACCTTGTGGTCAAAGTGTCCGACGAGCCGGGCGAGGAAGTGGCACATGACCTTCGCGTCGAACGACTCGGTGAAGACCATGAAGTGCATACGGCC
>NZ_VKJP01000126.1 GCF_007280575.1 Streptomyces benahoarensis | reverse complement strand
AAGAGACAGCCGCCCCTCCCCGAGCGCCGCGTACACGGCCGCGACCAGTCCGGCATGGCGCGGATCGTCCCCGGTGGTGCCGCCCCCATAGCGGTTCATGACGTACGCGTACGCCAGGCCGTTCTCCGGGTCGGTGAAGGCGTACGAGCCGCCGGCGCCGCCGTGGCCGAAGGCGCGGGGGTTCGGCCCCGCGCGGCCCTGGGTGTTGAGGAGGTAGCCCAGGCCCCAGCGCACGTCGGTGCCGGGCGGTGCCAGCGGGCCCATCGCCAGGTCCGGTTCGCCCGGCCGTCCCTGGGGGCGCCGCATCGCGGCCAGCGTGTCCGCCCCGACCAGGGTGGTGCCGCCCAGCGCCGCGTACACCGTGGCCAGGCCGTGTGCGGAGGCGTGGACGTTGCCCGCCGGGATCTCCGCCGTGCGGTAGGTGGCGCTGTTGACGTCGCCGGTGGGGACCGACAGCAGGCTCAGCGCCGCCGCGGCCAGCGGATGCCCGTCGAGCGAGGTCAGCGGCGGGCGCGGCACACCGGGATACCGCTCCGCGAGCAGCCGCGCGTCGAGCTGCCCCACCATGTCGGCGCAGCGCGGGTGTTCGGCCGCCGGGGTGCCGAGGAACACCCGGGCGCCGAGCGGCCCGGCGATCTCCGTGCGCAGGAACGCCCCGGTCGTGCGGCCGGTGATCCGCCGGATCACCTCGCCGACCAGGTAGCCGAACGTCACCGCGTGGTACCCCTGGGCGGTCCCCGGCTCCCACCACGGCTCCGTCGCGGCGAGCGCCGCGCACACCCGTGCGTGGTCGTACGCGGCGGGCAGCGGCAGTGGGGCGCGCGGGGCGATCAGCCCGGCGCGGTGGCTCAGCAGCCAGCGGACCGGCAGCTCGCCCTTGCCGCCCCGCGCGAAGTCCGGCCAGTACCGGGCCACCGGCGCGTCGAGGTCCAACGCGCCGCGGTCCACCAGGAGGTGGGCGCAGAGCGCGGTCATCCCCTTCGACGTCGAGTAGACGTTCACCAGGGTGTCCCGCTCCCAGCGGCGGGTGCGGGCGGCGTCCGCGTACCCGCCCCACAGATCGACGACCGGGACACCGTCCAGCAGCACGGCGACGGCCGCGCCGAGGTCGCCGTGGGCGGTGAAGTTCCGCTCGAATGCGGTGCGCACGCCCTCGAACCCTGGAGCACAGGCGCCGCCGAGCGGTGGCCGGACCATGGTTCCTCCCTACGGGACAGCCCTGGGGGGCGTCCCGCGCGGCGGACCACCCGTCCGTACCAGACGTCCCCGGGGGCGCCCCGGAAGGAACCCGTCCGCCGCGGGCCGGTCCCCGGCTCCGGGCGGCTCCGGTCGCATGTGCCCGGCGCGCGGGTCAGCCTGGAGGTGTCGTCCCCACTGAGAGGAAGGTCCACCGTGAACAGCGCGCAGCAGGCGAACCAGCCGGGGCAGCCGGGCCCGGTGCAGGGCAACGAGCGTTCCCCGCAGCCGTCGTCGGCGTACCACCCGGAGGCCGAGGTCGTCGTCGAGGTCACCGACTGTGCGACGGAGGACGCGCACGCCGTCTTCAGCGCGCTGCGCACCTCCTTCGTGTGCGACCGGGCGCCGGACGACGTGCCGCGCGCCGTGGCCGGTCCGCACCCCACCGTGTGGACCTCGACGTTCGACGTGACCGACCTCTTGGCCGAGCCCGGCCCCCGGCGGCTGACCGCGCCCGTCTCCATCAGCCTCCAGGGCGGCTACTGGGCGGTGGCCCGGCTGCGGGACAGCCTCCGCCCCGCCTTCGCCGTACGGGTCACCGGCACCGTCGCCGGGGACCAGGAACAGGAGGTCCAGCTCCAGCTGGAGAACCGCTGACCGTCACCTGGACGGCACCGGACCGGCCGGGCGAGGCCGCTCGCCGCACGGCCGCGCCGCCGCGCGGGCGGCCACCGCGCCTGATAGGCAGAGGGGACCCGCCACCGGCGGACGCGGCCCGGTCCGGGCGCGGGCGTCCGGACGGTGCGGGCGGCACCGGCCCGCCCGGTTCCGGCCGGGAGACCCGCCGGAGGGGCCGCGAAGCCCCGCCGGACCGTCCCGCAGCCGCACCTCCCCCCGCCGCGTGCGCCCGCGTACCGCGGCGCGTGGCCCAGCCCGAAAGGCGAGCGCGTGGAGCCCACCGCATCCCCTCCCGACGCCGCGGGACCGCCGCCCGGAGCCACCCGCTCCACGGTCACCCTGCACGTCAACGGCGTACCGCACCGGCTGACCCTCGACCACCGCACCACCGCCCTGGACGCGCTCCGCGTCCACCTCGGGCTGACCGGCACGAAGAAGGGCTGCGATCACGGACAGTGCGGTGCCTGCACCGTCCTCGTCGACGGGTGGCGCGCCAACAGCTGCCTGCTGCTCGCCGTCGCGCTCGACGGCAGCGCCCTCACCACCGTCGAGGGGCTCGCCGACGCCGACGGCCTCCACCCGCTCCAGCACGCCTTCATGGAGCGTGACGCGTTCCAGTGCGGCTACTGCACACCCGGCCAGCTCTGCTCGGCCGCCGGGATGCTCCAGGAGGCGGCCGACGGCCATCCCTCCCACGTCACCCCGGACACCGTGACTCCGGGCGCCCCGGTGGAGCTGACCGCCGACGAGATCCGGGAGCGGATGAGCGGCAACCTCTGCCGCTGCGGCGCCTATCCGCGCATCGTCGAGGCGATCGGCGACGCCACCGCGCACCCGGCCGCCCCTCCCGTGCCGCACACCGTCCACGGCATCGGGGCCGTCTCCGTCAACGGCGGCGGGAGGACGGCATCGTGAAACCCTTCGCCTATCTGCGCCCCGACACCGTCGACGAGGCCGTACGCGCCCGGGCCGCGCACCCCGGGGCCGCGTTCCTCGGCGGCGGCACCAACCTCGTCGACCTGATGAAACTGGGCGCGTGCGCCCCCGACCTGCTCATCGACGTCGGGCGGCTGCCGCTGGACCGGATCGAGGAGCTGCCCGACGGCGGGCTGCGCATCGGCGCCACCGTCCGCAACAGCGACCTCGCCGCCGCCCCTGTCGTCCAGGAGCGCTACCCGGTGCTCTCCCAGGCGCTGCTGGCCGGGGCCTCGGGGCAGCTGCGCAACGCCGCGACCACCGGTGGCAACCTCCTCCAGCGCACCCGCTGCGCCTACTTCCAGGACGTCTCCACGCCGTGCAACAAGCGGGAGCCGGGCAGCGGTTGCCCCGCCGTCGAGGGCGTGCACCGCGACCTCGCCGTCCTCGGGCACTCCGCGCACTGCGTCGCCACCCACCCCTCCGACCTGGCCGTCGCCCTCGCCGCCCTGGACGCCGCCGTCGAGGCGACCGGCCCGGACGGCGCCCGCACCGTCCCGGTCACCGCCCTCCACCGGCTGCCGGGCGAGCATCCGGAGCGGGACACGGTGCTGGAGCCCGGCGAACTGATCACCGCGGTGCGGCTGCCCCCGCCGCCGCCCCTGGCCCACGGGCGCTACCGCAAGGCCCGCGACCGCGCCTCGTACGCCTTCGCGCTGGTCTCCGTCGCCGCGCTGCTGGAGGTCCGCGACGGTGTGGTGCACCACGCGGCGCTCGCCTACGGCGGGCTGGCGCACCGGCCCTGGCGCGCCACCGCCGCGGAGGAGGCGCTGCGCGGCGCCCCGGCCACCGCCGACACCTTCGGCCGCGCCGCCGACGCCGAACTGTCCGCCGCCCGGCCGCTGCGCGACAACGGCTTCAAGGTGCCGCTGGCCCGACGGCTGACCGTCTCCGTCCTGGGCGCACTCGCCGCCCGCCACCGCTGACCCCGCGGGCGCCCCGCCGCGCGGCGCCCGCACCGACGCCCTGTGAGGACGCGCCCATGAGCCACGATCCGCAGCCCGTTCCCCCGGAGGCGCCCCGCCACCCGCTCGGGGCGCCCACCGCCCGCCGCGAAGGCCGCGCCAAGGTCACCGGCGCCGCCCGTTACGCCGCCGAGCACGCCCCGCCGCACCGCGTCCACGCCTGGCCGGTGCCCGCCACCGTCGCACGCGGCCGGATCACCTCCGTCGACACCACGGACGCCCTCGCCCTGCCCGGGGTGCACGCCGTCCTCACCCACGAGAACGCACCACGTCTGGAGCCGCCCGAGGACCCGGCCGTCGCCGTCCTCCAGGGGCCCGCCGTCCCGCACCGCGGCTGGTACGTCGCGCTCGCCGTCGCCGACACTCTCGAATCGGCCCGCGCCGCCGCCGAGGCCGTTCGCCTCACGTACGCCGCCGAGGAGCACGACGTCACCCTCACCCCGGACCATCCGGGCCTCTATCTGCCCAAGGAGGTCAACGGCGGCTATCCGGGGACGCGCGAGCGCGGCGACTTCGACGCGGCGTACGCCGGTGCGCTGGTCACCGTCGACGCGACGTACACCCTGACCGCGCTGCACAACCACCCCATGGAGCCGCACGCCGCCACCGCGTGGTGGGACGGCGGACATCTCACCGTCCACGACTCCACCCAGGGGTCGACCAAGGCGCGGGACGACCTCGCCGCGCTGTTCGGGCTGGACCGCCGGGACGTCACGGTCGTCTCCGAGCACGTCGGCGGCGGCTTCGGCTCCAAGGGCACCCTCCGCCCGCAGGCGGTCCTCGCCGCGATGGCCGCCCGGGTCACCGGCCGTCCCGTCACGCTCGCCCTGCCGCGCCGGGAGATGCCCGCCGTGGTCGGGCACCGGGCGCCCACCGTGCAGCGGGTGCGGCTGGGCGCCGGGGCCGACGGTGTGCTCACCGCCCTCGCGCACGAGGTGGTCACCCACACCTCGACGGTCAAGGAGTTCGTCGAGCAGGCGGCGGTCCCCGCCCGGGTGATGTACACCTCGCCGCACAGCCGCACCGTGCACCGCGTGGTGGCGCTGGACGTGCCGAGCCCGTCGTGGATGCGCGCCCCGGGCGAGGCACCCGGCATGTACGCCCTGGAGTCGGCGATGGACGAACTCGCCGTCCTCCTCGACCTCGACCCGGTCGAACTGCGGCTGCGCAACGAACCGGCGACCGAACCGGACACCGGCCGCCCGTTCAGCAGCCGGGGCCTGACCCGGGCGCTGCGGGAGGGCGCGGACCGCTTCGGCTGGCGCCCCCGCGACCCGCGCCCCGGCGTACGGCGCGACGGCGATCTGCTGCTGGGTACCGGCGTCGCCGCGGCCACCTATCCGGTGCTGATCTTCCCCTCGTCCGCCGAGGCGCACGCCGCGCCGGACGGCGGTTTCCGCGTCCGGATCAACGCCACCGACATCGGCACCGGTGCCCGTACCGTCCTCGGGCAGATCGCCGCCGAGGCGCTCGGCGTCCCGGAGGAGCGGGTCCGCGTCGAGATCGGCCGCAGCGATCTGCCCGACGCGTTCCTGGCCGGCGGCTCCTCCGGCACCGCCTCCTGGGGCTGGGCCGTCCACAAGGCGTGCCGCGCCCTGCGCGAAGACCTGAGTAATCGTCAACACCCGCTGCCCCGCGAAGGGTTGGCGGTCGCGGCGGACACGCGGGAGGAGATCGCCGCCGGATCGCCCTACGCCCGGCACGCGTTCGGCGCCCACTTCGCCGAGGTGCAGGTCGACACCGTCACCGGCGAGGTGCGGGTGCGCCGGATGCTCGGCATGTTCGCGGCCGGGCGGATCCTCAACCCCCGTACCGCGCGCTCGCAGTTCATCGGCGGGATGGCGATGGGCATCGGCATGGCGCTCACCGAACACAGCACCATGGACCCCGTCGTCGGCGGCTTCACCGAACGCGATCTGGCCTCGTACCACGTCCCGGTCTGCGCCGACGTCCACACGATCGAGGCGCACTGGCTCGACGAGGGCGATCCGCATCTCAACCCGATGGGCAGCAAGGGCATCGGTGAGATCGGCATCGTCGGCGCCGCCGCGGCGGTCGGCAACGCCGTGCACCACGCCCTCGGCGTCCGCCTGCGCACCCTGCCGCTGACACCCGACGCCGTGCTGCCGCATCTGCCGTGACGGCCCGCGCGGGACGGCGCTGCGGGCGGCCCCCCCGGTTGCGGGCGGTGGCCGCCCGGGTGACGATGACCTTCACCCGTCAGTGACGAAAGCTCACCCTCCGTGTTTCTTTCCGGGGGGGGCGGGTGAGCTGTGTGTGAAGGAGCCATGACCATGACTGTCACCGCCCACCGTCGCTACGCGGCCGAGCTGCGGGTCACCGCGGAGCGGGTGCCGCAGATCCGGCGCATCGTGGCCGCGCATCTGCGCCACTGGCGACTGGCGGCGGAGATACCGGCCGCCTGCCGCGGGCTGGTCGAGCTGCTGGATCACGTCCGGCGGCACGTCGGACCGGACGCGATGTGCGTCGTCGAGGTCCGCTGGAGCGGCCGCCATCTGACCGTCTCGGTCGCCGACCGCGGTCCGCGGATGGCGCGGCTGGACAGCGCCCAGGGCGGCGGGCTGGCCGCCGTCGCCGCACTCAGCGACAGCTGGGGCACCTGCCCCACCGACGACGGCAAGGTCGTGTGGTTCACCCGGCGCGTCGGCGCCGCCCGCGCGACCCCGCTGACCGCACCGCAGTCACCGCGCGCCGTCCCCGACGCCAAGCCCGGACCGGGCGCGGAGGCCGACGTCCCGGAGGCGGGGGCGCCGGCACCGGTGTGAGGCGCCACCCGCCGGGCCCCGTGCGCGGCGGGCCACCGCGCACGGGACGGTTCCGGCGTCAGCCGCGCCGCCCCCGTGCCTCCGGCGTCCCGGTGAGCGCGCGGTGCACCAGCCGGGCACCGGCGCGGGCGGTACGGGCGTCGATGTCGAGGTCCGGGTTGAGCTCCGCGACGTCGACCACCGCCAGCTTCCCGCTCGCCGCCACCGCCGTGACGACCCGCTCCACGACCTCCATCGGCACGCCGTACGCGGCGGGCGCGCTGACGCCCGGCGCCGCCGCCGCGGGCAGCACGTCCAGATCGATGCTGAGGTGGACGAGGTCGCAGGCGTCGAGGAACGCCCCGGCGAACGCCTCGACGCGGGCCAGGGAGAGCAGCCCGCAGTCGGTGTCCTCCAGGTAGTGCACCCCGAGCCGGTCCGCGGTGCGGAACAGCCGCTCGGTGTTGCTCAGGCGGCTGATCCCCAGCACCCGGTAGTCCAGCCGCCGTCCCTGACGCTCCTCGTCCCGCGCCATCTGGAGGAACGGCGTGCCGGAGCTGGGCCGCGGTGCGTCGCGCAGATCGAAGTGGGCGTCGAGGTTGAGCACCCCGAGCCGCGCCCCGCCTCGCACCGCGCGGCTCCCGGCCAGCCCCAGGTACGTGCCGTACGCCACCTCGTGGCCGCCGCCGAGGACCGCCACCGGGCCGCCCGCGTCGAGCAGCGCGGTGACCGCCTCGCCCAGCCGCCGCTGCCCGTCCTCCAGGTCGCCGTCGCCGACCACGACGTCCCCGGCGTCCACGGCGCGCAGCGGCGCGGGCAGTGCCACGGAGGCGAGCGCGGACCGCAGCGCCACGGGGCCGCCGGCCGCACCCGGCCGCCCCTGGTTGCGGCGGACGCCCTCATCGCTGCGGAAGCCGACGAACGCGGCGTCCCGGGGCGCGTCCGCGCCGGTCAGCGGCGTGGTCACGTGGTGCCAGCGCAGCACGTCGTCGCCGTCCCCGTCGCTCCGTCCGGTCCACGGCTCCGCCGCCACGTCCACGGTCATCGTCCGCCCTTTCCGCCTCGCCCACCGGACGGCTCCGCCCGGTCGGCTCCATGACAGCGCCGCCGTACCCGCCGGACCAGGGCGGACGCCGGTTCTCCTCGGATCCGAGACAGTGTTCGGCCACGCCCTAGAATCTTCCTGACGCGGCGCGGTTCCGCGCAGACGGGCAAAGCGGGCAGAGCGGTACGGGTGACGACGACGAGGGCGGGAAACGGCGTGGCGGCGGAGGCGGCGGAGCTCGCGCGACGGTATGCGGCGACCGCGTCCGGGGCGACGCCCGCGTATCAGCGGGTCAAGGACCTGGTGACCGAGCAGATCATGAGCGGCCGCTGGCGGGAGGGCGACGCCCTGCCGTCGGAGAGCCGCTTCGTCGAGGCGCTGGGCCTGTCCCGGATGACGGTCAACCGCGCGCTGCGCGAACTGGCCGCCCAGGGGCTGATCCGCCGCGTCATGGGCGTCGGCAGCTTCGTCGCCCTGCACAAGGGCAGCTCGGCGCTGGTCGAGGTGCACAACATCGCCGACGAGGTGAGCGCGCGCGGCCACCGCCACCGCACCGAGGTGCGCTTCGTCCGCGAGGAGGCGGCGGGCCAGGAGACCGGCGCCCGCTTCGGAATCGGCGAGGGCACCCCGGTGTTCCACTCCCAGGTGGTCCACTTCGAGGACGACGTGCCCATCCAGCTGGAGGACCGCTACGTCCACCCGGACTTCGCCCCCGGCTACCTGGAACAGGACTTCACCCGGCGCACCCCGTTCACCTTCCTGTCCGAGGTGGCGCCGCTGGGCAAGGGCGAGCATGTCGTGGAGGCGGTGCTGCCGTCGGCGGACGAGTGCCGGATCCTGCGGGTGGCGGCGTCCGAGCCGTGCCTGCTGATCCAGCGCCGTACGTGGTCGGGCGAGGCGCTGGTGAGCGTCGCGCGGCTGCTGCATCCCGGCTCGCGTTACCGCCTGATGGGCACCTTCGACCCCCGCTGACCGGCCGGCCTCCGGGACGTGACCGGGGTGACGGTACGGTCAGGAAGCCCGCGGGTGCGGGGCGCGGCCGGAGACGGCGGCGGTCAGCCGGGCGGCGCCGCTCAGCAGGGCGTCGCGGATGCGCTCCGCGTCGTGCGGCTGGTGGTGGCGGCACCAGGTGGCCGAGAGCGCGGCGACCGGGTGCCCGAGATGGTCGAAGGCGGCCACGCCGATCGAGCGGAGGTCGGGCGCGACCAGTTCGGTCTCCTCCGACCAGCCGCGGGTCCGCTCCCGGTCCAGCTCGGCGCGGAGCTCGGTCAGTGACCGGGGGCCCTTGCCGGTGCGGGTGACGAGGGCGCCGGGGCGCGGGAAGGCGGCGCGCAGCTGGGCCTCGGCGCAGTGCGCGAGCAGCGCCCGGCCGGTGGCGGTCAGATGGGCCGGCAGGCGCACGCCGACGCCGGTGACGAGCGCCCGGCCGGTGTCGTGGCGCCGGGCGGGCGGCTGCTCCTTGAGCAGGTAGACCGTCTCGGCGCCGTGCAGCACGCCCAGGTGCACGGGGTGCCCCAGCCGCCGGGCGAGGGCGCCCGCGACGGGGCGGGCGAGACGTTCGAGGGGTTCGTGGCGGCGGTGTGCCGCGCCGAGCTCCAGGGCGGCGGCACCCAGGCCGTACGCCCGCTCCTCGGGGAGATGGACGACGAAACCGCGATCGATCAGGATCGCCAGGATGTGGTAGGCGGAGGATGACGGAATTCCCAGCTCGCGGGCGAGCGTGGCGGCACGCACCGGCCCGGGACGCGTGGCGAGGTGGCCGAGGATGTCCAGCGCCCGCCCGACGGCGGGCGATGCGCTCGACCCACGCTCCTGTTCCTGCACCGGATCACCTCTTGACGTGCCTGTCTATACAGGAATATACAGGCGCTCTTGCGGTCTTGCGAGGGGCGCCGGCGGCCGGTTGGGCCGGGCCGCGCGCCGTATGTCAGGGACGGACGTGCCATTCCCCGAGGAGGGGCATCCTTTGACCACCGAAACAGCGACGCTGCGCAGGGGCCTGCGGTCGCGCCATATTCGTTTCATCGCGCTCGGTTCCGCCATCGGCACCGGCCTTTTCTACGGATCGTCCGAGGCGATCCAGGCGGGCGGCCCGGCCGTTCTGCTTGCTTATCTCATCGGCGGTGCCGCGGTTTTCCTGGTGCTGCGCTCGCTCGGCGAAATGGCCGTGCACCACCCGTGCGCGGGCTCTTTCGGTGAGTACGCGACCCGGCATCTCGGGTCGCTCGCCGGATTCACCACCGGCTGGACGTACGCCTTCGAAATGGTCATCGTCTGTATCGCCGACATCACCGCGCTCGGCGTCTACATGGGTTTCTGGTTTCCCGACGTACCGCGCTGGATCTGGTTGCTGGCGGCGATTCTCGTCATCGGCGTGCTCAATCTCTTCCATGTCAAGGTCTTCGGGGAGATGGAGTTCTGGCTGTCGCTGGTGAAGGTCGTCGCCATCGTCGCGATGATCATCGCCGGGGCTGTGGTGCTGGTCATCGGCTTCAAGGGCGGCGGCGGCGCGCATACCGGGATATCCAACCTCTGGTCCCACGGCGGATTCTTCGCCCAGGGCACCCAGGGCTTCATCCTCTCCTTCGCGGTGGTGATGTTCGCCTTCGGCGGCACCGAGATCATCGGCGTCACCGCGGGTGAGGCGGAGGACCCGAAAAAGACGATTCCGGGCGCGGTCAACTCCATTCCCGTGCGCATCGTGCTCTTCTACGTCCTGACCCTCGCGGTCATCATGTCGCTGAATTCCTGGGAAAACGTCGGCTCCGACGGCAGCCCGTTCGTGCAGATCTTCGTCGGCCTCGGCATCAAATCCGCCGCGACCGTGCTGAATATCGTCGTGGTGGTCGCGGCGCTCTCCGCCATCAACAGCGACATCTTCGCCGCGGGCCGCATCATGTACGGAATGGCCGAGCGCGGCCAGGCGCCGAAGGTGATGCGGAAGCTTTCCCGCAGCGGAGTGCCGGTCATGACCGTCACGATCATGATCGGTGCGCTGCTGCTGGGCGTTCTGCTCAATTACCTGATTCCCGACCGGATCTTCCTCATCATTTCCTCGATCGCGACGTTCGCGACCGTCTGGGTCTGGCTGATGATCCTGCTGACGCAGATGAAGGCGCGCCGCGCGATGCGTCCCGAGGAGGAGGCGGCGCTCGACTACCCCGCGCCGTTCTGGCCCTACGGGCAGATCATCGCGGTCGTCTTCATGACGGCGGTGATGGTGCTGCTGGCCTTCTCCGCGAGCACCCGCGTCGCGCTGATCGTCGGCGCCGTGTGGCTCGTCCTGCTGGCGGTCATCCACCGCGTCTGGCTCCGCCCGCGCGAGGCCGCCCGGGCGGTGACCCCGGCTGCCGCGACCGCCGCCGGGCCCGCGACCGCTACCGGGCCCGCCGATTCCGAGGACGGCCCGGACGCGGAGGCCCGTACCTCCGTCGCGCCCACCGCCGCCGAGTAGCCGCACCCGGCGTTTCCCCAGGGCTTTCCCAGGCCCCGCTCCACGTGCCCGTGCCAGGCGTGGAGCGGGGCCTTTTCCGTGCCCGCACACCCCTGGCCGTACGGGGCAAGGGCCCCGGCGCCCTCCCCGTACCAGACCTACCGCACGCCGAACGCCCGCACGGCGCAGGAACCCTGCGCCGTGCGGGCGTCATGGACGACCGCGAGGGTCACGCGGAGGCGTCGTCCTCCCGCATCGGGACGCGGACGTGGCGCTCGGTGGCGACGTTCTCGGCGATGTCGTAACCGGCGTCCACGTGCCGGATCACGCCCATGCCCGGGTCGTTGGTCAGCACCCGGCGGACCTTCTCGCCCGCCAGCGGCGTACCGTCCGCGATGCAGACCTGGCCCGCGTGGATCGAGCGGCCCATGCCGACGCCGCCGCCGTGGTGGAGGGAGACCCAGGACGCGCCGGAGGCGACGTTCACCATGGCGTTGAGCAGCGGCCAGTCCGCGATGGCGTCCGAACCGTCCTTCATCGCCTCGGTCTCGCGGTACGGCGACGCGACCGAACCGCAGTCCAGGTGGTCACGGCCGATGGCCAGCGGCGCCTGGAGCTCACCGGAGGCCACCATGTCGTTGAAACGCTCACCGGCCTTGTCCCGCTCGCCGTAGCCGAGCCAGCAGATACGGGCGGGCAGGCCCTGGAAGTGGACCCGCTCGCCGGCCATCTTGATCCAGCGGTGCAGTGACTCGTTCTCCGGGAAGAGGTCGAGCATCGCCTTGTCCGTCTTGTGGATGTCCGACGCCTCACCGGACAGCGCCGCCCAGCGGAACGGGCCCTTGCCCTCGCAGAACAGCGGACGGATGTACGCCGGGACGAAGCCGGGGAAGGCGAACGCCCGCTCGTAGCCCGCCAGCTGCGCCTCACCGCGGATCGAGTTGCCGTAGTCGAAGACCTCGGCCCCGGCGTCCAGGAAGCCGACCATCGCCTCGACGTGCCGGGCCATCGACTCACGGGACCGGGTGGTGAAGCCCGCCGGGTCCTTCGCGGCCAGCGACTGCATGTCCGCGAAGTCGACGCCGACCGGGAGGTACGACAGCGGGTCGTGGGCCGAGGTCTGGTCGGTGACGATGTCGATCGGCGCGCCCTCGGCGAGCATCCGCGGCAGCAGCTCCGCGGCGTTGCCCAGCAGGCCGATGGAGAGCGGCTTGCGCTGGTCACGGGCCTCGGTCGCCAGCTGGAGCGCGTGCTCCAGGCTGTCGGCCTTCACATCGAGGTAGCGGTGCTCGATGCGGCGCTCGATGGCGCGCGGGTCGCAGTCGATGCAGATCGCGACGCCGTCGTTCATCGTCACGGCCAGCGGCTGGGCGCCGCCCATGCCGCCGAGACCGGCGGTGAGGGTGATCGTCCCGGCCAGCGTGCCGTGGAACTTCTTCGCGGCGACCGCGGCGAACGTCTCGTACGTGCCCTGGAGGATGCCCTGGGTGCCGATGTAGATCCACGACCCGGCGGTCATCTGGCCGTACATCGTCAGGCCCAGCTGCTCCAGGCGGCGGAACTCCTCCCAGTTCGCCCAGTCGCCGACCAGGTTGGAGTTGGCGAGCAGCACCCGCGGCGCCCACTCGTGGGTCTGCATCACGCCCACCGGGCGGCCCGACTGGACGAGCATCGTCTCGTCCTGCTTGAGGGTCTTCAGCGTGCGGACCATCGCGTCGAACGAGCGCCAGTCCCGGGCGGCCTTACCGGTGCCCCCGTAGACGACCAGGTTGTCGGGGTGCTCCGCCACCTCGGGATCCAGGTTGTTCTGCAGCATGCGCAGGGCGCCTTCCTGCTGCCAGCCCAGCGTGCTCAGCTGCGTGCCACGGGTGGCCCGTACCGGTCGTGCACCGTGCATGGTGAGTCCTTTTCCGTGAGAGGGATCGGTGTGCGTCTGTGGAGAGAGCGGGGGAGGAGCCGGGTCAGTGCAGCGGGCCGGTGACGGCCTCCGCGGCGCGCAGCGCCTCGCCGGAGGCGACGTAGCGGACCGCGGCCTCGATCTCGGGGGCCAGGTAGCGGTCGGTGCCCGGGCCGGGGACGTCGCGGCGGAGCCCGGCGACGACCGCGGCGGTGGCCGGGGACGGCGTCAGCGGGGCGCGCAGGTCCAGGGCGCGGGCGGCGGTCAGCAGCTCCACCGCGATCACCCGGGTGAGCCCGTCGACGCCCTTGCGCAGCTTCCGCGCCGCGGACCAGCCCATCGACACATGGTCCTCCTGCATCGCGCTGGAGGGGATCGAGTCGACCGACGCGGGCGCGGCGAGCCGCTTCAGCTCCGAGACGATGGCCGCCTGGGTGTACTGCGCGATCATGTGGCCGGAGTCCACGCCCGGGTCGTCGGCGAGGAAGGCGTTCAGCCCGTGGTTACGCGCCACGTCCAGGAAGCGGTCGGTACGGCGCTCGGCGACCGAGGCGACGTCGGCGACGGAGATGGCGAGGAAGTCGAGGACGGCGGCGACCGGCGCGCCGTGGAAGTTGCCGTTGCTCGCCACCCGCCCGTCGGGTGTCACCACGGGGTTGTCGACGGCGCTCGCCAGCTCCCGCGAGGCGACCAGCGCGGCGTGCGCGGCGGTGTCCCGCGCGGCGCCGTGCACCTGCGGCGAACAGCGCAGCGAGTACGCGTCCTGGACCCGGGTGCACTCCGGGCCGCGGTGGCTCGCCACGATCGCCGAGTCGGCCAGCACCGCGCGGAGGTTGGCGGCGCTGTCGGCCTGCCCCGGGTGGGGGCGCAGCGCCTGGAGGTCGGCGGCGAACACCGCGTCCGTACCGAGCTGCCCCTCGACGCTCATCGCCGCGCCGATATCGGCGGTGGCCAGCAGCGTCCGCAGGTCGTGCAGGGCGAGAATCAGCTGCCCCAGCATGCCGTCGGTGCCGTTGATGAGGGCCAGGCCCTCCTTCTCCTGGAGCACGACCGGGGTGATCCCGGCGGCCGCCAGCGCCTCGGCGGCCGGCCGCAGCTCGCCCGTGGCGTCGCGGACCTCGCCCTCGCCCATGACCGCCAGCGCGCAGTGTGCGAGCGGCGCCAGGTCGCCGGAGCAGCCGAGCGAGCCGTACTCCCGCACGACGGGCGTGATGCCCGCGTTCAGCAGCGACGCGTACGCCTGCGCCGTCTCCGGCCGGACGCCGGTACGGCCGGTGGCGAGGGTGGACAGGCGCAGCAGCATCAGCGCCCGGATCACCTCGCGCTCCACCTCGGGGCCGGAGCCCGCGGCGTGCGAGCGGACCAGGCTGCGCTGGAGCTGGGCGCGCAGCTCGGTGGGGATGTGACGGGTGGCGAGGGCACCGAAGCCGGTGGAGACGCCGTAGTGCGGCGTGACGTCGTCGGCCAGCGCCTCGACGACCTTCCGGCTCTGGCCGATCTCCTGCTGGGCCGCCGCCGAGATCTCCACGGGGGCACCGTGGCGGGCGACGGACACGACATCGTCGGCGCTGAGCGGGCCGACGTCAACGAGAACGTGGTTCATGTCTCCATGAAGCACCGGGTGACAAGGGTTCCGCCATGTCCGCCGCGGGTCTTGTGTCTGGGATCCAAGACATTGGGCGGGCGCCGGGGCGTCTCGCCGACAAGACGGCGGTAGCGTCACCGCATGTCCATCGTGCCCGCGGCGGCCCAGGTCCTGGCCGTACTGCGCTATCTCGCCCGGCAGGTCGGCCCGGTCCAGGCCGCCGCCATCAGCCGTGACGTGGGGCTGCCCCGCTCCACGACGTACCACCTCCTCGACACCCTCGTGCACGACGGTTTTGTGGTGCATCTGGCGGACGAGCGCCGCTACGGCCTCGGCGTCAGCGCCTTCGAACTCGGCTCCGGCTACAGCCGCCAGGCGCCGCTGGCCCGGCTGGCCCGCGTGCCGCTCGCCGGACTCGTGGACCGCACCGGCCACAGCGCCCATCTCGCGGTGCTGCACGGCCGCGAGGTCATCTACGTCATCGAGGAACGGGCCCTGGGGCGGCCGCCGCTGGTGACCGAGGTGGGGGTGCGGCTCCCCGCGCATCTGACCGCCAGCGGCCGCGCGATGCTGGCCCGCCTCGCGCGGGCGCAGGTGCGGGCGCTGTTCCCGGACCCGTCGGTGTTCGTGGAGCGCACCGGCACCGGGCCACGGTCGCTGTCCGCGCTGCACCAGCTGCTCGTCGAGGTGCGGCGGCGCGGCTACGCCACGGAGGAGGGCGAGGTCACCGCCGGGTTCTCGTCGGTGGCGGCGCCGGTCCTCGATCACGGGGCGCATCCGATCGCCGGGGTGGCGACGACCTTCCCGGCGGCCGAGGTGGACGCCGCCCAGCGCGCCCGGCTGGCCGAGGAGGTCGCCCGCACCGCCCGCGACCTCACCCTCCGCGTCGGCGGCACCCCGGCCACCTGACCCACGAACGGCCCCGCCCCACAAGGGCGTTGACGCAACGTTCAGCGAACGGCAACCCGCCGCGGCCAGCCTCTTCCGTACGGGCCTTCGCCGATGCGCCACGGGGGAGAAGGCCCGGCCAGATCCCGGGCGGCCGCGGGGGCGGACGCACCGGGTGCACGGACGCGGGGCCCTGTCTCTTATACACCTCTGACGCTGCCGACGACGTAATAGGTGTAGATTTCGGTGGGCCATGTATCATTAAAATAAACCACC
>NZ_VKJP01000125.1 GCF_007280575.1 Streptomyces benahoarensis | reverse complement strand
CAGAAGACGGCATACGATATTCATGAGCGTCTCGTGGGCTCGGAGATTTGTATAAGAGACAGCCCGCGACCTGGCCTACTTCCGCGAGGCGGGATACGTACCGCGGCGGATGCAGGCGTTCGATCTGTTTCCGATGACGCATCATGTGGAGTGCGTGGCGATCCTTGAGAAGGCCGGAAAGGGTGCCTGACCTGCGGTTTTAGCGCCCAATCGTCGGACATGCGCGTGGCTCGAGCCGCACAGGCGTGACTCGGGCCACGGCGTGCCCATGTGCCGATCCTCAGGGGGAGGGGAGCGGCAGGAAGGAGTCTTCGGTCGGGTGGAGGTAAAAGATTTGGTTGGACGGGGGGCCGGGGACGGCCACTGGATGACCCGGCTGCCGTCACCGGTCTGGTTGCTGGCGATGTTGGCGAACAGGTAGGTGGCGTTGTCGCGGATCATCGTCGCGTTGGGGTACTGGGCGAAGGGGTGCTCCAGGGTGTAGTCCTGGCTTTCACGCTGAAGGGTCGCTGGACAGGCAGTGGCAGTCCCAGAGGTGCAGGTTGCTGCCCGGTGTACTGCTCAAGCCGCCTTTGACGTCCAGGCACTTGCTGCTGTCCATGCCGCTGAGGATGCGGCACAGGGGCCAACCGTTGCTGGCGGTGCCCATGGGGAGGGGCTTAGGTGTTCTGTCCACGGAAATGGCTCTCAGGCTGTGTCACGTCACCGACGCAGACGGAGCGATCAGCACCACAGCGCCGGGCCGAAATGTCACTTTGTGTTAGTCTCACATGTTTGGACGTTCGTGACGGCTGCCGACTCCGTCCGTGCGGTTCCCCTGTTCGTCGGCTGCTCGTTATTCCTGCCGGGCCTTCCTCGGTACGTTCCCCATGCGGAAGGCTCTTCATGAACCACCCGGACCGCCTCGGCACCTCGCACGGCGACCTCGCCCGGCCGGTGACCCTCACCCCGACGGTGTCCCCGATCGCCTTCGCCGACATGGAACTTCCGGCCGAGGTGCTGCGCACGCTCACCGAGCTCGGCGTGTGCGAGCCTTTCCCGATCCAGGCAGCCACACTGCCCAACGCCCTCGCGGGACGCGACGTCCTGGGGCGCGGGCGCACGGGATCGGGCAAGACGCTCGCCTTCGGCCTGCCGCTGCTCGCACGGACGGCCGGGCGGCGCGCGGAGCCGAAGCAGCCCCTCGCCCTGATCCTGGTGCCTACCCGGGAGCTGGCCCAACAGGTAACCGAGGCGCTCGCGCCGTATGCCGACGCGCTCCGCCTGAGGATGGCCACGGTCGTCGGCGGCATGTCGATCGGCCGGCAGACCGCTGCGCTGCGCGACGGAGCCGAGGTCGTTGTCGCCACGCCTGGCCGTCTGCACGACCTCATCGAGCGCAGGGCCTGCCGCCTGGGACGGGTACGGATCACCGTCCTCGACGAGGCCGATCAGATGTGCGACATGGGCTTCCTGCCCCAGGTCACCGAGGTGCTCGACCAGGTGCACCACGACGGCCAGCGGATGCTGTTCTCGGCCACCCTGGACCGCGACGTCGACCAGCTGGTCCGCCGCTACCTCCACGACCCGGTCGTCCACTCGGTCGACCCCTCCGCGGGCGCGGTCACGACGATGGACCACCATGTGCTGGTCGTCCACGCCCCCGACCGGTACGCCGTCACCACGGAGATCGCCGCCCGTGACGGCCGCGTACTGCTGTTCCTGGACACCAAGCACGCCGTCGACCAGCTCACCCGGCATCTGCGGGCCAGCGGGGTGCACGCCGCGGCCCTGCACAGCGGCAAGTCCCAGCCGCAACGCACACGGACCCTTGCACAGTTCAAGAACGGCCAGGTCACCGTCCTGGTGGCGACCAATGTCGCGGCCCGTGGTCTGCACGTCGACGACCTCGATCTCGTGGTGAACGTCGACCCGCCCACCGACCCCAAGGATTATGTGCACCGTGCGGGCCGCACTGCCCGGGCCGGAGAGTCCGGCAACGTCGTCACGCTGGTGCTGTCGGGCCAGCGCCGGGAGATGAGCCGGCTGATGGCCGAGGCCGGCATCGAGCCGACGGTCACCAAGGTGCGCTCGGGCGAGGCGGAGCTGAGTCGGATCACCGGGGCCAAGGCCCCCTCCGGCATCCCGCTCGACGGCGGGCCCGCCGCACCCCGACCCAAGAACACCAACGCCCCCTTCCGCGGCCTGGGCACCAGCAAGGGCGCCTCCCGCGGCACCAGTGGCAACTCCCGCAAGGCAAGCGAGGCCCGCAAGCTCGCCGAGGCCCGCAAGGCGGCCCGAGTGCGGCGCGGCGACTGAGAACCACTGCCCCGATAGCCGCAGATTCCTGGTCACATGCTGATGCTGTGACCACATAGGTTCGCCGGGTTCGGTGGTCGTGGCGGTGGGATGCGCGGTGACATCCGATCCGATCACTGGAGGCCCGGTGGCCGAGCCTGTCCGTGTGCGCAGACAGACCGACCAGGAGTGCCAACGGCTGCAGCAGATCGTGCGCCGGGGCAGCACCCGTTCGGTGCGCTACCGGCGCGCGATGATGCTGCTGGCCTCGGCCGGCGGGAACCGCGTTCCGGTGATCGCCCAGCTGGTGGATTTCGGCCGGCATGCGAACGTTTCGCCCGCACCTTCTCGCCGAAGGCGCGGGCGGCTCACCTGAGTGCGGGTGCGGGTCAGACTCGGACGCCGAACATGAACGGTCCGCCGATGGTTTCCATCGACTCGTACCGCACGACTGTGCCGGTGCGAGGGGCGTGGAGGATCTGGCCGTTGCCCGCGTAGAGGCCGACGTGGTGCAAGTCGTTGAAGAAGAAGACCAGGTCGCCGACCTGGAGTTGGCTCCGTGTGAGGCGGGTCCCGGTGCCCGCCTGTTCCTCGGAGGTGCGCGGTATGTGGACGCCGGCCTGCGCATAGGCCCAGGAGGTCAGGCCCGAGCAGTCGTAGGAGGCGAGGCCGGTGCCGCCGCGGAAGTACGGCTTGCCGATCTGGCCCTGGGCGGCGGCGAACGCGGCGGCGGCCCGGCCGGAGGCGGAAGTGTCGTTGCCGAGCTGTACACGTTCGGTGGCGGAGTGGCTGGCCCGCTTCTGTTCGTCGGCGAGGGCCGACTTCTCCTTGGCGGTCAGGGTGTTGAGGAGTTTCTGTGCCTCGGCGAGCTTGCCTTGGACTTCCTGCTTCTTGTTGCCCAGCTCGGTACGGGTGGTGGCGAGGTCCTTGAGTCTCTCGGTGGCCTTGGCGCGCGCCTGGGCGATTTCACGCTGCTTGTCCTGGATCTTCTTCAAGGCGGCGACCTGCTGTCCGCCCAACTGGTCAAGCGTGGAGGCCTTGTCCAGGAAGTCGTCCGGGGCGGAGGACAGGAAGAGCTGGACCGAGGCGTCGATGCCTCCGGAGCGGTACTGTGCGCTGGCCAGTGAACCCAGGCCGTTGCGCAGCTTGTTCAGCTCCTGCTGGCAGCGGGCGACACCGTCCTGGATCGAGGAGATGCCCTTCTGCAGCTTCTGCTGCTCCTCTCTGGCCCCGTTGTACTTCTCGGTGGCCTGCTCCGCCTGCTCGTAGAGCTTGTCGACCTTCGCCTTGACCTCGTCCTTGTCGAGTTTCTGGCTCGGTGCGGCGTTGGCGGCATGGGTGCTCAGGGCCACGGCGGCCGCTGCTGCGGTGGTCAGTACGGTGATACGCGTTCGGCTGGGCTGCTTGGGTCGACGATGGGACGCCACAGGGGCGAACTCCTTGCTCCTTCAGCCGCCTTCCAACACGTCGGTGGGCGGGGCCCTCCGCTGTCACTCCGTCTGAGTGAGCACTGAACGGGGGTTGGGGCATGACCTTAATGAAATTCTTACTATTAGATCAATTGTTTGCATGGAAAGTCCCCTTTTTGGGGTGTGCGGGCAGGAGGTGCCTTCGAGCTGCCGACCGGAGCGGCCGCGACATGCCTGACGGCCGGCCGCCCAGGCGCCGGAGAGATCTCGTGCGTCTGTACCGGCTGCCGGTCTTCCGCTTCGTCGCACAGCGCGTGCCAGGTATTGCGCGACGGTGAGGTGGCTCACCGCGTCCGGCGCCGGATGGGCCCGATGTGGTGGTTCAGACGCACCATGTGGAGTGCGTGGCGATCCTTGAATCTGCTCAGAAGGGCAGCTGATCTGCGGTCTTCCGTAAGTTGCCGGTCTGTCCGACCTGTGTCCGGGACGGCAGCGGGTGAGGCGAGAGGGGCGGCCGCGGCGCAGGCGTAGCCGGTGAATCCATGTGGTCCGTGTACGCCGGCACGGGACCCGCCCGAGCGGTTCGCTCCCGCGCTGGTGTCCTTCGGGAGGCCGGATTCGCCGCGGGATCGCGGCTTCCTTCACCCTCCCGGAGGCACCGGCTCGGAGACGGTGTCGAGCAGCATCGGCAGGTAGGTGACGGCCAGCTGGTCGGAGGGCAACTGGTCAGGTTCGACGAGGCTTTGGGCCAGAGAGCCCTCGTGGATGGCCGTGGTGAGGCGGGCGAGGGAATCCAGGTCGACGGTGGGTCTGCGGCCGAGGCGGTCGAAGAGGCGGGCGAGGAGGTGGGCGATCTCCTCGCGGAGGCGGCGGTCGTGCTCGGCCAGGGTGCGGGCCGTGGCGGGGTGCCTGATGGCGTGCAGAGTGAACTCGGTGGACAGCAGGTACCAGCGGCGCTCGGTCTCGTCGACGGTGCTCATCCGCCTGAGCACCGTCCGTAGCGGGTCGTCGATCGTGTCCAGTTCGTCGACCGCCTGGGTCAGGTGGTCGATCACTCGCTGCGCATGCAGGTCGAACAGTGCGAAGAACAACTCTTCCTCTCTCACAAGGCCGCCATCCTCGCCAACCACGGTCTGCTGACTGTCGGTCAGAGTGTTGCCGAGGCCGCCTGGTGGTTCATCACGATGGAACGCTCTTGTCAGGCCCAGCTGCTGGCCATGGCTGCTGGCACCCGGTACCTCATCGACAGGGAGACCGCGCTCCAGGTGCGCGAACAGATCGGCACCCCACTGTCGGGGTGGTTCCAGCTCCGGCCCCTGTGGGACCAGATCACCGAGGATCAGCCGGACCTCTTCGACTGATTGACGGCCGGTGAGGCCCCACGGGCGGCTCGTCGTGACACCTTCCGCCCGGTTCAACGGTCCGGATCACGGCCGTCGCGAGCAGCGCCCCGTGACCGGCCTGCACCGGACCGGAGATCGCAGAGGCCCGCCGTGTCGCGGCCATCTCAGAGAGGTTCGCCGTGCCCTTCCTCCGTTCCCCCTCCGCCTCGACGAAGCCGACCATGAGTGCCTCGGTCAGGACCACGGTGGCCCTGCTGTTCGCCGCGTGGTTCATCGACTACGTCGACCGGCTCGCCATCGCCACGATCCTCCCGGCGATCGGCGACGAGTTCGCTCTTGACCGAGGACAGCAGGGGCTGATCATGAGCTCCAACTCCCTCGCCTCGGTCGTTGCGCCGCTGGCCGTACCGCCTCTGGCGTCAGTGGTCGGCTGGCGCTGGGCCTTCGTCCTGGCCGCCGGGACAGGCGCCCTCGTCCACCTCGCGGTGCGGCTGTGGCTGCCCGCCCCCCCCGGGAGCGCACCGAGGACGTCGTACGGACCGCGGGCGGCGTCCGGGTGGGGGATGTCCTGCGCATGGGCGTGCTGTGGCGCTTCTCCCTGATGCTCTTCGGGTACGCCGCCGTCATGTGGGGGCTGAGCACCTGGATACCGTCCTACCTCAGCACGGAACGCGGGCTTTCCCTCACCTCCGCCGGTGTGCTGGTGGCGGTGCCCTCCCTCGCGTCCGCCGTGGGCACCCTGCCGGGTGGGCGTTTGTCCGACCGGTTCGAGGGCCACCACCGCAAGGTGATCGTGCCCGCCATGTCGGTCGCGGCACCGGCACTGTGCCTCATGGCGCTCTCTCCCGGCCTCGCCGGCTCCGTCGCCTTCGGCACGATCGCCATCTTCGCCGCGTCCCCGTGCTACATGCCGATCTTCGCCGTGCCGCTGCGCAGCCTCGCCCCTGAGCTGGTCGGCGTCGGCAGCGCCGTCGTCGTCCTCGGCGGGCAGGTCGCCGGCATGGTCGTGCCGCCCGTACTGGGCGTGATCGCGGACACGGTCTCGGGCCGTCCGCCTCCACGGCCGGGGCGGGCACGGATCGACCCCGGCGGCCACCGTAAATCCGGTCGTGATGGCCGCCGCGACCGTGATGCGCCTGCAGACGGTCGTCGCCCGTGAGGTGGCGGCGGACCGGTCGGCTGTCGTCACCGTCGCCTCGCTGCACGCCGGTACCCGGGAGAACGTCATTCCGGACACGGCCGACCTCACGATCAACATCCGCAGTGCCACGCCCGCGGTGCGCAGCCAACTCCTGGATGCGGTCGAGCGGGTCGTCCGCGCCGAAGCGGCCGCTTCCGCGGCGCCGCAAGAACCGGAGATCACCTTCCTCAACGGTTTTCCGGTGACCGTCAACGACGCCGAGGCCACCGCGACCGTCCAAGCCGTGTTCAGGACCACCCTCGGACCGGACCGCGTGATCGACCTGCCCCAACCGCTCACCGGAAGCGAGGACTTCGGAGCCTTCGGAACCGGGCTCGGCGCACCGTCGGTGTACTGGACGTTCGGAGGACTGGACCCCGCCTCCTTCCAGGGCGTCGACCTCCTCCAGGACCAAATTCCGCCGGAGATTTCGCACAACCACTCGGCGCTGTTCGCGCCGATCGCGGAGACCGTCGAACGGGGCGTGCGCTACCTCCTGGTGGCGGCCGCACCGTGGCTCACCCCGCCCCGGCCTTGACAGCGGCGGCCGGCGCCGAGCACACAGAAACGATCAGGAGACGGATTCATGTCCGACACCGCAGAACGGATCTTCACCGGCGGCCCGGTCCTCACCATGGACCCCGCCGCCCCCGATGCCGAGGCCCTCGCCGTATGCGACGGCATCATCACCGCCGTAGGAACCGTCCGCGACGTACTCGCTCTGTGTGGTGCCGGCACCGACGTCGTGAACCTCAAGGGCCGGGCCCTGCTGCCGGGGTTCGTCGAGGCACACGGCCACCCGACCCTCATGGGCCTGGCCCTTGCGCCGCCCGCCGTGGACGTCCGTCCCTTCACCGTGCCGACCGGGAGGGAGGTCTACGAGGGGGAGGTCCGGTTGCGCGCCTACGTCATGGGCACCCCCGACCTCGCCGCCGCCTTCCTCACCCAAGGTTTCCCTGTGGCGTGCCATGTGCAGGGGGACGTCACCTTCGAGCCGTCCTGGCCGCCTACGAGAAGGCGGCCGCCGCCGCTCCCGAGCGGCTGCGCGCACTGCGACCGCGCCTGGAACACTGCGGCGCCGTCACAGCGGACCGATACCGCCGCGCCGCCCGGATCGGTGCGACGGTCAGCCTGTTCATGGACCACGTGCGGTGGTGGGGAGATGTGCTGGCGGACGACCTGTTCGGCCCTTCGACGCGTGTGCTGCGGCACAGGACCGCTACTCGATTACGGGGCCGACGGGGGTGTGGCGATCTCGGAGCGGGCCGAGAAGCGAGGGTGAGCTGGGGTTCGGGCGGCCCGCGGAGGGCTGACGTAGGCAAGCGGCCTCCTCCGTCTTCCCGGTCTCCTGCTCCTCGGTGCCGTCCTCCGGTCCGGGGCCGAGGTGCGCCCGTGGCGGCGGGCTCTCGTCGAGTTCGGGTCGCACTTGAGGATGCACTGGTGCATCGAGGCCAGTTCGGGACCCGGCTCGACGCCCAGTTCGTTGATCCGCGTTCCTCCTCCAGGTGGCGGGCAGCAAACGATGGACCGTCAGGAGCGGTCCGTCCGACCACAACTGGCAAGCCGGAGAAGTCCCGGGAGAAGCCGGCCCCGTCCTGCTGAACGCCACCGTGGCCACCGGGCAGGTGCTCTACATCCCGCGTGGTGAGTCGAGTGGCTCCGAACGTACGGATCGGAGCAACTCGTAGGTTTTATAGGTGAGTACACCAGTCATGGCAGTGGACGGCCTGCCATAATTCCGCCCAGCATTGGTGACTGGGTGGGGCCTTTTGATGAAGGAGAACGCGCCGGCGGGGGACGCGACCCGCGGTGTGGTAGGGGATGCCGGGGTCTTCGCGCGAGCGGCTGCCGTCGATGCCGAGCGCGCACGACGGCGCGCGCATCAGGCTCGTCGTGCTGCGTCGGCAGGTGTGGCGACCGTCGATGGTTTCGCTCTGCGCAAGTGGCGGCGTGCGGGTGCCTTCGGTGCCGACTCGGTGAGACGCGTGGAAGAGACTCTCCGGCTGCTGCTGGAGCGGGCCGACGGCAGCGGTGCCCCCGCCGGTGCCGTCGGCACGCTGCGCGCCGCGTTGGGTGGTGAGCCGACCCACGAGGTGCCGGGCGCGGTGAAGGCTCTTCTGGAGCACATGGACAGGGAGACGGTCGCCGAGGTACTCATCTGTGCGCACACGGCGGGGACCCTGTGGCTCACGGACTGGGGGGAAGCGCGCATGGCCGCGCTCTTCCCCGGTGGGAGCCGGATCCCTGATCCGCCGTCGGGAGAGGGCGTATCGGACTCCCACGACCCCTCGGGGGCCTACGAGTTATCCACCTGCCTGGCCGCCGGAAAGGCCGACGCATTCCCTGCCCGACGGGTCGCCTCCGTCCTGTCCTGGGCGCCTGTGGGCGTCCTGGATGACTTGATCGACGGACGCGTCCTCCAGGCGGCCGATGAGCCATGGGAGGTACGGCAGGACGAGGACGAGGCGCTGTATTTGAGGGCGCGGCTGGTTCCCGAGCAGCTTGGTGCGGAGGAGTGCGAGCGGCTCGGCTGGGTGGAGCGACTGCAGCGGGACCGCTTTCTCGACGGTGAGGACATCCTCGATGCGGCCGAAGGGGACCTGTACTCCCTTCTGACCAGGGTCGCCGACGGCGACACCAAGGCGCTGAAGCCGTTGGAGCGCCATCTGCCCCGCGAGTTGGTGCTCCGCCTCCGGAGAATCCAGGACGGTGCGCAGATCGGCTCGTGGGACACCGGCATCATCGCCGATCGTGGACTTTGGCGACTCATCGTCGGTCTCTGGGAGCCCAAGGCGGCCATCGATCCGCGGCGCAGTCCGCTGCACGCTCTCATGGCCCTGCGCCACGCGTATGACGTGATCTGCTCGGGCGAGATCCGCAAGGCGGCAACGCAGATCGTGAAATTGATCGCCGACGAGGATGCGGAGCCGGCGTTCGCCGCCGAGGCATGGAACATGCATGCTTATCTCGCCCTGCTCGACGACGACCTTCCGCGTGTGGCCACCGCGCAGAAGATGATCACCACGGATGAACCCGGGGTGGCGGCGAACCTGGCGCTCGTGCAGCGCCGACGGTCGATTCCCAGGAATGACCGGGAGCCCCCGAGCAACCCCTACCTGGACCTGGGCCTTTCCCATCAGTCGGCCTCCTGGCAGCAGCGCTACAGGGGCTTGCGGCGTGACCACGCGCAGGACCGCGAGGCCGCGGCTCGTGTCAATCGCGCCGTGCAGCGTATCCGCCGGGCCGAGCAGGAGGAGGACTGGTCCGGGTTCTTCGTCCTGCCGCTGGACAGCGACCGGTACCAGCTCCCGTGCGCCGTACCGGTCTCCTTGGTTCCCCCTCCCGCCCCTCTTCAGCGGCGGACGACACCTGGCTCTGCTGCCGACCTGGACGCTGTGCGCGCTCAGGCAGTCGTCGACCTGTTGCCTTCCTTGCTCACCACTCCCCGTCGCCCCGACCGCCACACCAGGAACCTCGTATGACGCAGCAGCGCAAGAAGCAGACCGGTGCGACGCCCCGCGAGGGGGCCAGCCAGCCGAAGCGCAAGGCCACCGGGCGTGGTCGCCGCCTGGACCACAAGACCCGCCAGGCTCTTGGTGTGGAGAAACGGCCGCGTACCTACCGCCCTGACGAGGTCCTCAGCCCCGCAGCGCTGTTGGCCCGGTTCACCGAACGTGCCCAGGAGCTGATCGCGGCACTCCCCGACGACGACCAGCCCGCACCGGCAGGGGTGTCCGCCGCGCTGCGCCAGGCCGTCCTCGAAGCCTTCCGGACGCGTGAGGAGTACATGGCCCGCATGGTCGAGACCGACCTGCTCGCCAGTGCGCCGGGGCAGAGCCTGAAGGTGCTCCAGCGCACGATCCGTAGCTGTCTGTACGACCAAGGGCTGCGCTGCATCGACTCACCCGGCGAGCAGGAGCATTTCGTGGTCGTGGAGGGTGAGGGGGACGGCTTCGAGGTGCTGCGCCCTGCCTATGTGGATCAGGTGACGGGCAAGTTGCTGCTGTCCGGTCAGCTCCGCCGTGTGCCGCTGCCCCCGCAGTCGTCCCCGGACAGCCGGTTGGACCACGCGCGGGAGGAGGGGGAAGCGTGACCGCGACCGGTATTGACTTCGGTACCACCAACTCGGTGGTCGCCCAGTGGAGCAGTGACGATGTCGAGGTGCTGCCGCTGGACGCGCACCACCTCGACGCGGACTGGCGTCGTCCGGGTTTCGACTTCCTCTTCCCGTCAGTCGTGGGCATGAGTTCCCTGCGCAGGGGGCCCCTGTTCGGCTGGGAGGCCAAGCTCCGCTCCGAAGAAGCCGCAGAGGCATGCAAGCGGCTGCTGAAGAGCGACGAGTACGTCAAGATCCATGACCGGAGGTTCGCCGCCACCACGGTAGCCGCCGGCGTGTTCCAAGCCATGAAGGAAGGGGCGCAGCACAATCTCACGGACATCGATCGTGCGGTGATCACCGTCCCGGCCAATGCGACGGGGGCGGCCCGCTACCGCACCCGGGCCGCGGCCCGCTTCGCCGGGATCGAGGTGCAGGCGCTCCTCAACGAACCGACCGCCGCAGCCATCTCCTATGTGCACGACCTGCGGGAGGACTCCCAGATCCTGGTGTTCGACTGGGGTGGCGGCACCATCGACGTCACCGTGCTCGACTACGCCGACGGCTTCTTCGAGGAGCGCGCCTCACGCGGCGTTACCGAGCTCGGCGGACTGGAAATCGACCGGCGGCTACGCAAGCTCATCCTGGGCCGTGCGCCCGTCCGCTCCGACTGGACGCCCGCGCAGGAGCGTCAGTTCCGTCTGGACGTGGAACGCAGCAAGATCCTTCTCTCCTGCCAGGACTCGGTGGTCGTCATGACACCCGAGGGGGCGACGGTGGAAATCCACCAGGAGGAACTCGCGGAAGCCATCACGGACTTGGTGGACCGGTCCCTCGTCCCGCTGGAGCGGTGCCTGGACGACCTCCATATGGCTCCGCTCGACGTCGATGCCGTCCTGATGATCGGAGGCACCAGCCAGATCCCGAGCGTCCGCGCCGCCGTCGCCGAGGCGTTGCAGACCGAGCCTGTCTCCACCGACCTGTGCGACCCCATGACAGCGGTCGCCCGGGGAGCATCCGTCGCCGCGGCCGTACTCAGTGGTGAGGCGGAGGGCGTTATCCAGGTCGCCACCGGCCACGCGCTGGGCACCGTCGTCACCGACACCCAGGGACGGAAGAAGTTCAGCCAGATCATCCCCCGTAACTCACCTCTGCCGTGGAGCGAACGCAAGAGTTACACCCCGCGCCGTGACCACGCCAGTGAGCTCCGCGTCGAGATCTGGGAAGGCGATCCGGACAAGAACCTCACCCACCCGGACAACGTCCAGCTCACCGAGCTGACCCTGAACTACCCCGAGCGCCGCCCCCGGGACGAGTCACGCTTCGAACTGGAATACACCTACGACACCGACGGCCTTCTCCACGTCAAGGCCGAACTTGAGCGCACCGGTGAAGTCGTCGTCGACCAGGAGGTCCGGAGCTTCGGCTCCGGCGGACCCACGCCCGCGGTCCGCAAAGAACTCGCCGAACTGCTTGCCGGTAACCAGCAGGTCTCCCTGCCCGGCATCCCGTCGCCCCAGCGAGGTGCGCCTGCGCGGGGCGAGACGTCGCCTGCGCGACCTCACCTCCCCGCACCACCGAAGAACGCACCCCGCATCGCCAACCCCGCTCCGGCCGGCTTGCCGCGGGCCCTGGTTGTCGACGGCTCCAACATCGCCTGGATCGGCCGCTCACCCCGCAAGCCCGGCGTGTACGAGAGCGACGACCGGCCCAGCTTCCTCCAGCTGCTGGCCGCCCGTGCGGCTCTGGCCTCGCGTTACCCGGACGCGCAGATCCACATGGTGGTGGATGCGACGCTCCGGCACCGGGTGGCACCGGGAGAGCGTGCCGCTGTCCAGGAAGCCCTCAGCAAGGGGGACGTGATCCAGCCCCCTGCGGGAACGGAGGGGAAGGGAGACGCGCTCGTCGCGGCCATCGCGGATGACATCGGCGCCGTGGTCGTCACCAACGACAACTACGTGGAACTGCAACCCCGTTACCCGTGGCTCCGCGAACAGGGACGCGTCCTGGGCGCCACTCTCTCGCAAGAGGTCTGGATCTTCGCACCCCGCACCTGCGTGGCTCCACGGCACAGGGGGTGAATCGCCCTGTGCCCGGTCTCCGCAGCTGTCGAACCGCATGCGGGTCATCGCCCGCCCGTGCCGGTTCTCGCGCCCCGATGGCCCCCGTCGGGCGCGGCCGTCCCTGCCCGTACGCGGCGCTCCTGCGCGGTGGACCCCGCGCCGATTCCCGCGGAGTGCGCGCCGTGGGGTGAGGGCCGCTCGACTCAACCGGGACATTCGGCGCGTAATGCCCCTTTTTCCGTGCTGCGTCATGTTTTCATCCCGCCATGAATGGCGATGGAACGATGACTGGAGACCGCTCACCGGACAGGCATGCGCAGGCATCCACCTCGCGGCGACGGCTGTTGGCCGCGGTGGCTGCGGCGCCGGTGCTCGCCGGAGCGGGGCCTGCCGCCGCGTATGCGCGGACCGTGGGGGCGATGGGGTCGCCTGGGCGCCAGAGGGTTGAGCCGGTGCCGACCACCGAGGCGGACTGGGTCGGCGTGGCGCGGGCGCTCGGCCGTGGCGGCAATATGTTGCGGCGCACGATGTATCACACGGGCTTTCCGCGTCGGGATCTGAGTGTGATCTCCGACGGTGTCATCGTGCAGCCGGGGCTTGCGCTCGGGACGCATGTGTCGTTCGTCCGGTACGCCGACGGCAGCGCGATGGCGATGGGCGACGTGGTGGTCACCGAGGACGAGATGCAGCGGGTGATCGATGCGTGGCAGGGGCACGGGATCGCGCTGACCGCGCTCCACAAGCATCTGCTCGCGCAGCACCCGGACATCTGGTGGGCCCATCTGCACGGGCACGGCCGGGATGCGGAGGCGCTCGCCCGCGGGCTGCGCGCCGGGTTCGACCGGACCGGTACTCCACCCCCGGCGCCACCGGGTTTGTCGTTCCCCATCGATCTGGACACCGCAGGGATCGAGGCGGCGCTGGGTACCCGGGGGACCGTCGAGGACGGGCTCTTCACGTGCCTCTTCGTCCGCCGGGAGACGGTGACCAGCGGTTCGCGGGTGCTGCCCACCGGTGTCGGGTCGACGTGTGCGTTCCTCTTCCAGCCGGTGGGCGGTGGCCGGGCGGCGCTCGCCGGTGACTTCGCCATGACCGCGGACGAGGTCCAGAGCGTACTGAAGGTGCTGCGGCGCGGCGGGATCCGCCTAGTCGAGCTGCACAACCATCACCTGGACGAGTCGCCCCGGCTGTTCTTCGCCCATTTCTGGGCCGTGGAGGACGCCGTCGTGCTCGCCCGGACCCTGCGCCGCGCGGTGGACGCCGCCAATGTGGAGGTTCCGCAGGGGACGGTCCCGGCCGGTTGAGGGGGCCGTTCCCCTCGGGGGTCCCTGTGGCACGCGGCCTCCGGGGGCCCGGGGGCTCGGGCGGTGGACGCGCCGTCGATCGGAGAGTGCATGGCATATGGGGTAATTGGATCAATCGCCCGGATGCGGTGCGTGTGCCGACAAATGATCGGGTACCTAGGTCGTGTCGTCCCCGCCGGAACCGGTCCACGGGCTCCGGTACGCGAGATGCGGTGCGCCCACGTGCGGCGTTGTCGTCGGTCGTCGGCGCGCCGCTTCGTACCCCCTTCCGTGCCTCGTGGCCGCAGGCCGGACCCCGTGGAACCGCCCGACGGGCGCACGACGCCACGCGGCCGGCCTCGCGAGGGGCGCGTCCGTCCCCTTCGGTGCCCGCCTCATCCGTCCGATCCCGTACCTGGAGCTTCGTATGGACCCCGTGCCCCCCACGCGGAACTGCCCCTTCGACTATGCCGAGGCCCTCGAATTCGACCCGCAGCTCAGAGCGCTGCAGAACGAGGGGCCCGTCTCCCGTATCCGGTTGCCGCACGGCGAGGGGGAGGCGTGGCTGGTCACCGGTTACGACGACGTGCGTACCGTCACCACCGACCGGCGTTTCAGCCGCAGAGCGGTGGTCGGCCGGGACTTCCCGCGGATGACGCCGGAGCCCATCGTCCAGGACGAGGCCATCAACGTGATGGACCCGCCGGGCAGCAGCCGCTTGCGCAGCCTGATCTCGAAGGGGTTCGCGCCGCGTCACATGGAGCGGATGAGGGTCCGTACGCAGCACGTCGTGGACGAGTTGCTGGACCGGATGGAGGCGCACGGCACGCCCGCCGACCTCTTCGAGCATCTCGCGGCGCCGCTGCCGCTGACCACGATCTGCGAGGTCCTCGACATCCCCGAGGGGGACCGCGCACAGCTGCGTGCGCACGCCCGGACCATGATGAACACCAGCGTCGACAACAAGGACGCGGCCATCCGCTCCAAGGCCGACCTGCGGGCCTATTTCGCGTCGCTGACCGCACAGCGGCGGGCGCACCCGGGCGACGACCTGATCAGCGTGCTGGCCACCGCCCGCGACGGGGACGAACTGCTCAACGACCGGGAACTGACCGTGATGGCGATGGTCCTGCTCATCACGGGCCAGGACACCACCACGTACCAGCTCGGGAACATCTCCTACGCCCTCCTGACCCGGCCCGACGGGATGGCCATGCTCCGGGACAACCCGGAGAAGTTCCCGCAGGCGCTGGAGGAGCTGCTGCGGTTCATCCCCTTCCGCAAGGGCGTCGGCATTCCCCGTGTCGCCACCGAGGACGTGGAGCTGGGCGGGGTCCAGATCCGTGAGGGCGACATCGTGCACGTGTCGTACCTGACGGCCAACCGGGACGGCCGGAAGTTCGACCGGCCGGACGAGCTGGACCTGGAGCGCACCGGGCCGTCCCATATGACCTTCGGCTGGGGCGGTCACCACTGCCTCGGCGCCCCGCTCGCCGCCACCGAACTGGAGGTGGCGCTCGGCACGCTCATGAAGCGCTTCCCGGGGCTGAAGCTGGCGGTGCCCGCCGAAGAGGTGCAGTGGAACAAGGGCTCCATCTGGCGCTATCCGCTGGCCCTGCCCGTCACCTGGTGAGAGGGGCGTGAGCGGCGGCCCGCCGGGCCGGTCGGGCCTGCCGCTCGTCCGGTGGTCCCGGTGGGGCCGTGACGGATCCCCGGGCCGGACGGGAAGCGTCGTCCTCGGGAGGGCACCGGCGGGGCCTGCCTTCGGGGCGTGGCCCGCCGCCCCGCTGACGGTCAGGGCGAATCCGTATGCCGTGTGGTGCGGCCGGGCAGCATGATGCCCGGCCGCACCGCTGTGCGCACCGCGGGCGCCGCCGAACGGGCGATGGGAGGAGGACGGCTCCGCCGGGCACCCGGCCCGGCCCGCCACCCGGCCGGGGGTGCCGGCCGGGCTCGACCGGCCCGGACGCCTGCCCTCGACTGACCGCACCGCCCGGCGAACCGCTCCCCACGGAACCGCCCCCCGGCCTGGCTCTTATACACATCTCCGCGCCC
>NZ_VKJP01000124.1 GCF_007280575.1 Streptomyces benahoarensis | reverse complement strand
GGGGGCGGCCGAGGGCGGGGCGCCCGCTGTTTCCGCCGCCTTTGGGGGCGCGGCGGTGCCGGACGTGGCCGGGGCGTCGGGGGCGCCGGACGCGGCCGAGGCATCGGCACTGTCAGCAGCCGCCTCCGGCACCGGCACCGGCGTCGCCTCCGGCCCGGCGGCGCGTTCCTCGTCCACCAGCCGCTCGAACTCCGGGGTGACGCGGGCGACCGCCCCCGGGCCCAGCACGATCTGGTACGTGTCGTCCTCCACGACGCCCATGACCGCGGGCAGCGCCTTGAGCGCGTCGTCCCGGACCAGCGAACGGTCCCGGATCCCCAGCCGTAGCCGGGTCATGCAGTGCGCGAGGGAGGTGATGTTCCGGGCGCCGCCGACGAGGGGGAGGATCGCGGCGGCGGTGGCGCGGTTCTTGTCTTCGGGCATGAGCGGAGCCTTGCTGTGCGGACAACGAGGGGAGGGGAGAAGAGGGTCGTATCAGGATCAATCGGGTGGACGAAGGTCGCGACGGTGCGGAGCCGCGACGGTGCGGAGCCGCGACGGTGTGGGACCGTCCGGTGCGCCGGGTCGGGGTCAGGCGGTGCGGGCCGCTTCCAGGGCCTCGCGCAGATGCCCGCGGGAGGCGTCGAGGAGGCGGGCGGCCGACGGGGCGTCGACCTCGCCGAGCACGATCAGGATCGCGTTCTTCACCTCACCGTCCGCCGCCTCAAGCGCGGTCTCTATCTCCGCGTCGGAGGCGCCGGTGGCGAGCGCCACGATCCGCCGTGAACGGGCCTGGAGCTTGTCGTTGGACGCCCGGACGTCGACCATCAGATTCCCGTAGGTCTTGCCGAGCCGGATCATCGTGATCGTCGAGAGCATGTTGAGCACCAGCTTCTGCGCCGTACCCGCCTTGAGGCGCGTCGAGCCCGTCAGCAGCTCCGGACCGACGACGACCTCGATGCCGTGCTCCGCCGCCGCGGCCAGCGCGGAACCGGCGTTGCAGGACAGCCCGACGGTCAGCGCCCCGACGCTCCGGGCGTGCTCCACCGCGCCGACCGCGTACGGGGTGCGGCCCGAGGCGGATATCCCGACGACGGTGTCCCGCTCGGTCAGCCCCAGCGCCGCCAGGTCCTCGGCGGCCAGCGCCTTGCTGTCCTCCGCGCCCTCCACCGCCGTGACCATCGCCGCCGGGCCACCGGCTATCAGCCCCAGCACCTCGGACGGGTCGGTGTTGAACGTCGGCGGGCACTCACTGGCGTCCAGCACCCCCAGCCGCCCGGCCGTCCCGGCACCGGCGTAGATCAACCGGCCGCCCTCGGTCATCCGGGCGGTGAGCGCGTCGATGGCCGCGGCGATCCGCGGCAGCTGCGTGGCGACCGCGCCGGGGACCCTCGCGTCCTCGTCGTTCATCGTCCGGGCGATCTCCAGGGTGGAACGCCGGTCGATCTCGGCCAGCTCGGGGCGGAACGCCTCGGTCGTGAGCGTGTCCAACTGGGCCCGCAGATCTGCGTGGTCGGCTGTCGAAGTCATGTGGCGGCTCTTTCCGGCTCGTACGGACGGATCTGTACGACGTGCTGTGGTGCGGGTTCGGGTGAGGTCGACGGGTGGGGCGTGGAGCGGTGCGGCGTGCCGGGACGGCGCCGGCGGATCGGTGACGGTCGGCGGGGCGCCGCCGGGCGGGCGGCGTACGGCGCGGTCGGCGCTGGGATCAGCGGTGCGGACGGGGGGAGTGGCGGTGGGCGAGCGCTTCGTAGGAGGCGGACAGTGCGGGCGCCGCGGTGTCGTACGTGCGCTGCGCCACGCCTATGAACAGGCAGTCCACGACGAGGAGTTGACTGGTCCGCGACGACATCGCGGCGGGCCGCAGCTCGCTCTCGCGGGCCGTGGAGGTGGTCAGGATGTGATCGGCGTACGAAGCGATCTCGCCGTCCGGGCGGCCGGTGATCGCGATGGTCGTCGCGCCGTGGTCGAAAGCGACCCGCAGTGGCTCTATGACATCCGTCGTCCGCCCCGAATGGGTGATGGCGAGGGCGACGTCACCCGTCCGCATCTGCACCGCGTTGGTCACCGCGAGATGCGGATCGGCGTGGGCGTGCGCGATCAGACCGATCCGCAGCAGCTTCTGCACCAGATCCTGGCCGACCAGGCTGGACGCCCCGATGCCGTACACATCGATACGGCGGGCCGAGGCCAGCGCGGAGACGGCCGCCTCCAACTGGGTGACGTCCAGCCCGGCGGCGGTGTCGGCCAGACACTGCTGCTCCTCCTGCGCCAGCTTCGCGACGACGTCGATGAGGGAATCGTCGACCGCTATGTCGGCGGTGACGGCGGGGGCGCCGCCCGCGGCCTGCTGTGCGGCGAGCGCGGCGAGCGCGAGCCGCAGATCGCGGTAGCCGGGATAGCCCAGCAGCCGGGAGGTCCGCACGACCGTCGCCTCACTGGTGCGGGTGCGCTCGGCCAGGCCGGTGACGGTGAGGGCGGCGCAGCCGGCCGGATCGCCCGCGACGGCCTCGGCGACCCGCTGCATGGAGCGGGTCATCGACGGACCGAGAGTGCGGACCTTGGCCGCCAGCGCCGCAGGGGCGGGCGGGGTCGGGGCCGGTCGGGACGCGACGGCCACCTCGCTGAAAGTTTCCTTCACGCTGCTGCTCACGACTGAAAAGTAATTTCAACGCCAGGGCGCGTCAACACCTCCGCAACGGCCTGTGGACAACCGCGGCAGGGCCCGCCGCGGGGCTGTGGACGGCGGAGCGGACTGTCACCGGTCCGCGCGACAATGGACGACATGGAGCTGGAACAGGCATTGCACGCCGCGCGGGCGCTGGTCCTCGCCGACCTGGTGGCGAACGACGTCGCCGACGCCGACATCGTCTCCCTCGTCGAGGACGCGGTCGCCCACCGCCGCTGGTGGGTGGAGCAGTGGCCGGCCGGGGTGGAGTTCGTCGCCGGACTGATAGCCCAGGACGTCCAGGACGCCCTGCTGGAGCGGTACGGCCGCTGGCCGCTGTGCCCGGTGTGCACGGAGTCCGGCGACCCGCACGCGCTCGACGTGGAGCCGGAGTTGGGACCCGACCCGCACTGGGTCTGCCCCAAGACCGCGGTCGCGGTGGCCCGTGTCGGCAGGCTCGGCGCGCCCGCGGAGCACTGAGGTGACGCTCTACATCGACCCGCCCATCTGGCCCGGGCACGGCCGCATGTGGTCGCACCTCGTCAGCGACGTGTCGTTCGAGGAGCTGCACCGCTTCGCCTCCGGAATCGGCGTCCCCCCGAAGGCGTTCGAGCGTGACCACTACGACCTGCCCCGGGAGCGCTACGACGACGCGGTGCGCGCCGGGGCGGTCGAGGTCGGCAGCAAGGAGTTGCTGCGCCGCCTGACCGCCGCCGGTCTCCGCCGCCCCAAGCACCGCCCGCCGGACACCTGGCCGGCGGACGGTGCGGAAGCCTGGCCCGGACCGGGACCGGGCCCCGGCCCCGGTCCGGCCCGGTAGGTAGGGCGGACGCGGGGGCCGGGGCCCGGGCGGTGTGAGAGGTGTCAGCGGCGCGCGGCCGGAGGTCAGCGGTGTGCCGGGCGTCAGTGGTGCGTGGCCGCCGCCGCGCCCTCCTTGGCCAGCTCCACGCCGCGCTCCGCCCCCGGCTCGACGCCCGGCGCCGACGCGGCGACCACCCGGGAGCGGTGCGGCGCCCGGTGCAGGCGGAAGGCGACGAAGGTGACGGCGACCGCCACGGCGGCCAGCGCCGCGCCCAGCCACGCCGTGGACTCGTACCCCCACTTCGCGCTGATGGCCAGGCCGCCGAGCCAGGGGCCGAGGGTGTTGCCGATGTTGAACGCCGCGGTGGTCGTCGCCCCGGCCAGGGTCGGCGCGGCGTTCGCGACGTTGAACATCCGGGCGTTCAGCGCCGGAGCGGTGGTGAACGCCGTGACGCCCAGCATCAGCGAGAGTGCGACGGCGGCGAACGGGCTGTGCGCCGTCAGTGCCAGCGCCGCCAGTACCAGCGTCGACGCGGAGATCCCGGCGAACAGCGTCGGGAAGAGGTGCGCGTCGGCGACCCGGCCGCCGATGAACGTGCCGATCAGCGCGCCGAGGCCGAACAGCGCGAGCACCGTCGGCACCCAGCTCTCCGCCAGCCCGGCGGTCTTGGTGAGCAGCGGCGAGAGGTACGAGAAGAGCGAGAAGACAGCGGCGGCGTTCAGCGCCGTGGCGGTCAGCGCCAGCCAGACCTGCTTGTCCTTGTAGATGGCCAGCTCACGGCGGAGCCGCGGCCGTTCCGCGCCCGTCGGCACCTCCGTACGGGGCACCGCGATGACCACGCCCACCAGGCCGATCACCGCCAGCACGGCCACGGCCCAGAACGCCGAGCGCCAGCCCGCGTGCTGACCCAGCAGGGCACCGGCCGGTACGCCCGCGATATTGGCGATGCTCAGCCCGCCGACCATGATCGCCATCGCCTTGGCCCGCGCGGTGACCGGCACCAGCGACACCGCGACGGCGGCGCCGACCGCCCAGAATCCGGCGCACGCCAGCGCGCTCACCACCCGCGAGACGAAGAGCACGCCGTACGTCGGCGCCATCGCGCCCGCGACCTGTCCCAGACCGAAGACGGCGAGCAGGGCTATCAGCGTGGTGCGCCGCGGCAGTCGCAGCGTCGCGGCGGCGAGAACCGGCGCGCCCACCACCATCCCGATCGCGAACGCGGAGACCAGCAGGCCCGCTTGCGGAATGGAGACGCCCAGGTCATGGGCGAGCGGTTGGAGAATGCCGGACAACATGAATTCGCTCGTGCCAAGAGCAAATACAGACAGGCCCAAAACGTAGACAGCGGCGGGCATACGGGAGCGTTCGGAGGGGACAGGCATGTCCGCCACCAACAGCCCCCACCCCCGCCGCATTCCCGCCGCGCCTGAGCCGTCCGATATGCCCCGATACATCGCCTGGTCGGGGTGTGGCGCCTACTGCCTCTTCACCCTGGGCAGCCCCTTCGGGAGGAAGGTGGAGGTGGTTGCCCTGGCCTTGCAGAATGCGGCGAGCGGCTGGCGCGCACCGGCCGTCCTGCCCTCCTTCGGGGGCGGAACCATATGCGTCGCGTACGGGATGTAGACGAATCCGCCCAGGGCGGCGGCGCCCTTCACCGGGGCGCCGTAGTACTCGTAACCGCCGCCGGTATCCGCGGGCTTGAGGTACCCGTTCGTGGTGAGTTCTTCGGCGGAGAACCTGAAATACGTGTACTTCTCCAGATGCGCGCGGCCCAGATCCCCGGCCTGCTTTTCCACCTCCTTCCAGTCGGTGATCTCGCTCCACTGTGAGGGGTCGAAGTCGGCGACCTTCACGTCCTTGGTGAGGTCCAGCATCTTCTTGAGCGTCTTGACGGTCTCGCCGTTCTCGATGCCGGGATGCTTCAGCTTCTCGCCCAGATCGGTGAGGTTCCTGAATTTCTTGCCGCCCAGTGGGGAGAGGTGCTTGCCGTCGGTGTCGATGTCGTCACCGTTCTCTGTCGGCTCCGCGCGGATACTGGTGTTGGGGCCGATGAACTGGTTCCCCGCCTGCCATTCGAAGAAGGAATGCCGGATGTCCTTGAAGGGAATTCCGTATTCATTCTCGGAGTTCGGGACGGATTTATTGACCAGCCGCTTCCGCAGCGTCCTGCGGTATTCCGGGGTGTTCTTGTCCTCCGGAATGCCGACCTTGAGGTTGGCCAGCATCTCCTTGGTGATGTCCCGGGGAATCGCGGCGGTGAGTACATCGAGCTGTTCGGCATCGTCCAGCCGTCCCAGGGACTCCTTCAGCGTGGAGTGGGCCACGATGTGGTGCGCCGTCGTGGTCCATCCGTTGTGGTCGGCGGATTTGGCGTGCGGATTGTCCTCCCGCCGCTGGAGCGCGGACGGTTCCGCGGGCGCCGCCACGGACCGCTGCGCGGCCACCGGGCCGTCCGGCGCCGGGCCCCGCATCACCCGCGTGGCGTTTGCCTCCGCCTCCCGCTCGAACCGGTCGGACGGATCGGAGACCGCCAGCCCGTCCCCGTTGTCCGTGCCCGCGACCGGACCCTGGCGCTGCTGGATCACATGGGTCAACTCGTGGGCGAGGGTGTGCGGATCGCCGCCGCCCGCCCCCAGGACGACATGGCTGCCGGAGGTGTAGGCGCGGGCGCCGACCTCCGCCGCCGACGCCTTGGCCGCGCCGTTGTCGTGGACGCGCACATCGGAGAAGTCGGCGCCGAGCCGCGCCTCCATGTCGCCGCGGGTCGCCTGGTCCAGCGGGCGCCCGGAGGAGCGCAGCACCTCAGGGACGAGGGACCGCTGCACCTGGGGGCCACCGCCCTGCCCATGGCCGCACCCGGCGCCGTGCCGGTGCTCCTCGCCCGGGTGCCCCGCCTGCCGGAGCAGTTGGACGACGGCGGCGTTGCCCGCGCTGTTCTGCAGGGCGAGGAGGGGGTGCGACGGCGTACCGGTGCCCGCGACCGGTCCGGTCGCGGGGCGCGGCGCCGGTGCGCGGCGGCTCTTCGCGGCTTCCGGTCGTCCGGCTTCGTCCTGGGCACGCATGGGTCCTCTTCCCGCAGAAAACGCGACGTGTCCCTGCCTACCGGCTCCGCGGCGCCGGGGGCAGAGGCGTAAGGGCAGCGTCGGCCGTCCCCGAGGGCAGTACGGGGCCGCCGCCCGGACATCGGCCGGGCGGCGGACGCGGGGGGCCCGGCACCCCGGCCGCCCCCAGTGCCCGGCACCCCGGCCGTCCGGCGCCCGGACCGGCTCGTCGTCGCAGGTCAGCCGCTCAGCAGCGTCAGCTCCGTCGCCAGGTTGTGCCGGGCGACGCCCTCCCAGCGCTCCCGCCCGAGCGGGGTACGGAACAGCCGGGGCAGGCCGAGGAGTTGGCGCAGCACCGCCGCGCGGCCCGCGATGAAGTCCGGATCGGGCACGAACGCGTACTCCTCGCGGACGGCCGCCGCATACGCCGCGTACGCGTCCGGCGTCCCGGCGAGCACCGCCAGATCGGCGTCGCACAGCACCTCGCCGTCGCGGTCGCCGGGCTCCGGATCGTGCGTGACGGTGAGCCGGACCAGCCGCGCGACCTGCGCCGTACGGTCGGCGTCGAGGCCCAGCTCCGGCAGGGCGCGTTCGGCGAGCGCCGCGCTGCGCTCCTCGTTCTCCGAACGGTCCGGGCGGTAGACGGCGTCGTGGAACCACGCCGCCAGCTCGACGGTGCCCGGATCGGCGGCGTACGAGGCGAGTTCGTCGACCCGCTCCAGGACAGCCGCCAGATGCGCGACCGTATGGTAGCGGCGCTGCGGCTCCGCCCAACGGGCCAGCAGGTTCTCCGCGTACGGGGCCGGATCGGGGCCCGCCGCGCCTCGGGTGCGGGCCACGGTCGCCGCCCAGCGGCGGCGCAGCTCCACCGCCGGGCCGCCGGGCTCCGCTGGGGAGTCGGAAGTCATGCCGCCATTGTGGCGCGCCGGGCCGGACGGCGGCCCCGGGGGCGGTCAGGAGGCGGGCGCGTCCCGGCACGACAGCTGGCCCACCGAGTCGGCGGACGGCTTGAACTCCGTCTGCCAGTTCTGCACGCGCTTGGTGATGGACGGCAGCGAGAGGTCGAAGTCCCTTTCCCAGTCGGTGCCGTTGAGGTAGTCGCGCAGCTTGTCGCTGAGCTTGCGGCAGTCCGCGCGGTACTTCTTCGCGATGGCGATGCCGTAGTCGTTGGGGGAGCCGACGACGATGCCGGGCACCACCTGGAGCCCGGCGTACTTCTGGGTGAAGCCGTAAAGGATCATCTGGTCGGTGGAGACCGCCGTGGCCCGGCCCGCCCGGAGGTCGGCGATGCAGCGGGAGGCGTCGGCCACCTGATAGACGCTGATGTCGCCGTACGCCTTCTTGTTGAGCTCCTCGAACGAGGTGGTGCCCTTCCAGGTGCAGACGGCCCGGCCCTTGAGATCCTCCAGCTTCTTGATGCGACCGGCGTCCTTGTCCCGGATCATGACGCCCTGAGACGTCGTCGCATACGGGCCGATGAAATCGACGTCCTTCATCCGCGACGGGGTGATCGAGAACGTCGCGGCGACCAGATCCTCCTGGTCGTCGACGATTGCCTGACCGCGGTTCTCCGACGGCACACTGTTGAAGTGCGGCTTGGCGCCGACCCCTTCGAGCAGATGCCGGGCCACGGTGATGTCGAACCCGGCGAACTTGTAGGTGGCCTCCTCGCCGGTGCCCGGCTGGTCGTTCTTCACCCCGACCGACACCGACCGCTGGTCGAAGAGTGTCGGCGGCCGGTCGTCCGCGCAGGCGGACGCGGTCAGGGCGGTCAGGGTGAGCAGCGCGGCACCGACGAGGGCGCGGCGCCGGGGCAAGGCTGACGTCATGGAATCTCCCCGTTGTGCGTGGTGTGAAGGGCGTACACGGTGGGTGTACGCGGTGGGCGGGTCCGGGCCGCGGCCACTGGAGTGGCCCGGGTCAGGCGTCGTGCAGCACGGCTCCGGTGGCCCGGATGTCCGTCCGGCAGTTCTGCCCGGGATCCTGCTCCGTCAGCGTCACCTGGATCTGTACGGAGGTGGTGCCGGAGTTCAGGACGAAATCCAGGGGGCGGCCGGAGCGGACCCGCGCCTCTTGGGCGGGGGCGCCGCCGTCCACCAGATACGCGGTCGCCGTGGTGCGGTAGGAGCAGGCCGGGGCACTCGGATCGTAGTCCGACACGGCCAGGGTCAGCCGCAGCCGGTCGCGGTGCTCGCGGAGCCCGGCGGGCCCGAGGGTGAAGGTGACGGTGTGGTCCCGGCCCGTCAGCGGCAGGGTGCCCGCGCGCCGCACCTGGCCCGTCACATCGACATCGGCGTGCGCGGCGGCGTACTGGAACGAGAGCCAGCCGCCGACCGTCGCCAGCACCGAGACCAGCGACAGCGCACCCACCGCCGCCACGCTCGGCGTCTTCCGTATCAGGACCCGCACGGCCCCCGCGGCGACCGCGAGGACGGCCAGCGTGATGCTCAGCGCGTACTGCCCGGCCGGGCCGTGCGGATCGGTCGTCTGGGCGATCACCAGGGCGGCGCAGGCCAGCAGCAGCGGTAGCCAGCGGGCGCTGGGGTGCATCACCCAGCGGATGATCACGTTCTTGATGTCATTGGCGGCGATGGAGTGCGGGCCGGTGGTGACGGGGTTGTTGTGCTGGACGTGGTGGGCGTGGACCTCGGGGGCGGGGTCGGGCCCGGTGTCGGCCGTGCGGCGTTCCTTTCCGGGGGAGGGCGCCGGTCTCTTGGCGGAGGGCGCGGCGGCCTCCGCCGTGCGCGGCTTTCCGGCGCCGGGTCCGACCCCGGCGCGCCCCGCCTTTCCGGTGCCGGTGGGCCGTTGACCTGCGTCGTTGCCGTCGGGCCGGTCCCGGCCCCGGTCGGGCAGCGGCTTCGCGGCCCCCGCGCCCCCGGGCCGTCTCGCACCCCGCGAGGGACGCGGCGGTCTCCCGCGCCTCATGAGGCGCGCCCGGTGTCCGTGCCGCCGCCCAGATGGACGGTGCCGTTCACCACGCCGATCGCGGCGGAGTGATCCCCGTACGTGGTGGGGGAGTTGATCGTGGTGCCGGAGAGGTGCGGGGCCATATGGGACAGGAATCCGGCGGCGTCCCGCGCGGTGACGGGACCGGCCAGCCAGTCGGCCACGGCCTCCGCCAGCGCCCGCCGTTCGGTGTCGTCCAGCCGGGCCAGACGGGCGTCCAGCGAGGTGGCGCGGTCCACGTCGAGCACGGGCGCCGCGCCGCCCCCGAGGCGGTCGCCGTCGCGTCCCAGCAGCCGCCGGAAGAAGCCTTCCCCGGCGTCGACCGTGTGCTCCGTGATCCGCTGCTGGGCCGCGGTGAGCACGGACGTACCGAGGCTGCTCGCCGCCATCGCGAGATACGGAGCGATCTCGGCGGACACCGTCGCCAGTTCTGACATGTGCGTCTCCCCCCGTCGGCGGGCCGCGTGCACCATGCCGCAATGCCCTTACCGGGAAGGCGTGTTACCCATATCTGCCGGGTTTCACACCTTCTTCTCAAGCGGGTCCGCAGGGTACGGAAGGGGGCGCCTCCGGTGTGCCGAACGCGACCCGAACCGGCAGCCGGGTCGCGGGCCCGGCCGCGCACGGGCGGAAGATCACGACTGACCACGGTGCGCGTGCTCACCTCAGACGGCGGGCCCTTGACCCCCACTGCCGGATCACCGCATCACGGGGGCAGGTCAACGGCTCCGGCGTGGTGCATCTGCCTGGAACCTGGCCCTCACCCCGGGGCGGAGGGACTGGACCGTCTCCCGGTCGAAAGGCTCCGTGCTGGGGGTGAGCATCGACGCGGCGGCCGCGGCCACCCCCAGCGCGCAGGCGCTGACGGGGTCGTCTCCGTCGGCCAGCCGTGTGGTGAGGGCGGCCACCATGCTGTCCCCCGCCCCGGCGTCGCTCAGCGGCTCGCCGGGCAGCGGTGGCGCGTACAGCTCGGTATGGCCCTGTCCGGTCGAGCACAGCGCGCCCAGTGCCCCGAGGGCGGTGACGGCGATCTCGGCGGCTCCTGTGGTGAGGAGGTGTTCGTTGACGGCGCGGGCGTCGTCGAAGTCGCAGACCTCCCGGCCGGTCAGGTCGGCGGCCTCTTTCTGGTTGCACCTGAGCAGAAACACCCCCTCCGCGAGCGCTCCGCGCAGCGCCGGTCCGGAAGTGTCCAGAACCAGCCGGGCCCCGGTTTCTTTCACACGGCGGGCGACGGCCGCGTAGAAATCCCCGGGGAGACCGTCGGGCAGACTGCCGCTGGCCACGACATACCGGCACCCGCCGATGGCCTGTGCCAGTACGTCCAGGCAGCGCCGACCCTCGCGGTCGTGGAGCCGTGGTCCAGGCGGTACGAGGTGATAGCTGCGGCGCGACTCGGCCACGCACAGCACGAGCGCTTCGCGGGTCTCCTCGTCGATCCCGACGCTGATGTGGTTGATGCCCTCGTCGTCCAGCAGCCGGTTCAGGCGCCGGCCGATCGCGCCTCCGGCGGTGTGGACGGCGGTGGCCCGGCCCCCGAGCCGCACCACATCACGGGCGACGTTGATCCCTCCGCCTCCGGCGGCCACCGATCTGACCCGGGCACGATTCTTGCCGACGTCCACCAGGCTTGCGACCTCCCAGCAGAGATCGACGGCAGGATTCATCGTCAGGGTGAGAACCGATGGCCCGGGAGGAGTCATCGCACCACTCCGTATACAGGGACACTTCCGGTCTCTTCCATGCTGGAGCAGTCCGACGTCACCTGCATGCCGGTCACCTCGACGCCGACCCGCGCCCTCGCGCACCCGGCATCCGGCGCGCCTCGGCGCCCGTCCGCAGCCTCCGTGACCACGGCAGAGGCGGCCGCTGCCGACGGCCGGTCGATCAGCCCGTCGCGGCCGGGGGGCGGCCTGCGGGGTTTGCCGCCCACGCGACGGCATCGTCGAGTTCGTCGTATCCGAAGCGCCGTACGTCGGCCTGGACGAAGTGGTTCGCCAGATGAGGCGCCAGGCCCGCGAGCCTGCTGTCAGCCGCCAGCGCGACCCTCCTGACCTGCCGGTGGTGATCACGCACGAAACGCGCGTGGCGCAGCAGGCTTCCGACGTTCTCCCAGCCGGGAAACTCGCGCGCATGGACCACGGCGCCGGTCAACTCGTCGTGTGTTTCGAGCCAGGTGTCGACGGTGAGCGCCAGAGCATCGAAGTCCTGCGCGCGCAGCGGGTGCTCGACCTCGACCACGAGTACGTGGGAATCGGGGAGGAGCCGGTGGGAAACCCCGGGACCCGCAGGAAGCGAGGCCAGCCAGCGAAGGGCCTCTTCGCGCTCCTGGTTGCCGTAGACATGCACCGGACACGGCAGGAAAAACCCCGTGAGCCGCGTCGACTCGCGGATCCAAGCGATGTCCGTGACGATCGCGCAGCCCTCGAACAGCCGCAGGGAGCTCAGCCCGACCTTCAGGTCCTCCCAGGCAGCCCCTGGCGTGAACGAGTGGAACTCGGGGCCGAGCTCGCACAGGATCCGGATGCGGCGACCTTCGCTGCGCGCGTCGTCGACCAGCGGCTCGATCACCGTCTCATAGTCGTTCTTCGACACGGTTCCGACCGCCTTCACCGCGTCAACGCCGGCAGGCACGTCGGTCAGTCTCTCCAGCATTCCGTTCCTCTCTTTGGACCGTGGCGCCATCCAGCGGTGCTGCCCTGCTGATGTGGCGTGCACCGGTGAACCCTCACGCGTGCAAACGGGGAGGAGCGGACGCTGCTCGCCTGCGGCGAGGAAGGGCCGACACGCGACCGGCGCGCCTGAGTCCGACGTTACCGAGACCATTGACCGTCCGCACCGCGACACTCGCCCGCGCATGCGAGCACGGTGACGGACACCCGGCCGGCGCCCCGGGGTGGCCACGGAACGTTTCCGGCCGTGTCCGTTCCGTAAAAAAGTCGTGGAGCGGTGGGCACCGTTTACGCTGGGCCATGATTGGACTAGACCTATCGCGGCGGCTCCCCGGGCGTCGCCACCCGCACGACGCCCGCCCGCCACACCGTCACCGCCACCACCGATTGGGGTCCCATGAGTAACGACCTTGGGGGCACACACCCTCGGCGTCACCGCGCACTGCTGGAGGTGATCGCGCTCGACCCGCAGGACGCGGTTGCGGCGCAGACCGGCGGGGCCGACCGCCTCGAACTCGTCACCGACATCGCCGCCGACGGGCTCACCCCGCCCCGCGCCGTGTTCGCCGCGATCCGCGCCGCCGTCGACATTCCCCTCCGGGTGATGCTGCGCCACCGCGACGGCTTCGCCGCCGGTGACATCGACGCCCTGTGCGCGGACGCCGCCGCGCTGCGGGCGGCGGGCGCCGACGAGTTCGTCCTGGGCTTCCTCACCCCCGACGGCCGTCCCGACCTCACCGCCCTACGGGCGCTCACCGAGGTGATCGGCGGCTGCCGCTGGACCTTCCACCGCGCCCTCGATCACGCCGCCGACCGCGACGCGCTGCGCACCGAACTCGCCGCGCTACCCGGCGGCCCGGACACCTTCCTCACCGCCGGAGCCGCCACCGGTGTCGCCGACGGCCTGCCCACCCTCCTCGCCGAACATGCCCGCACCAGGGCCGGGGCGCCCGGTTACGCCCCGCGCGTCCTGGTGGGCGGCGGCCTCACCCTGGAGCATCTGCCCACCCTGCGCGCGGCCGGTCTCGACGCCTTCCACATCGGCGGCGCCGCCCGCCCGTCCGGCTGGTCCGCCCCCGCCGACGCGGCGGCCGTACGGCGCTGGCGCACGGCCCTGGACGCCACGGAGGAGTGACGGACCCGGGGCGCGCGCCGCAGCCGCCCGCGCCCCGGGCGTGCGACCTCAGCAGGCCCGCGCCGCCGCGTCCCCCTGGCCCGCCAACTGCTCCGGCAGATCCGCCGCATGAATGACGGTCAGCCCCGACACCGGGCGCGTCAGGCAGACGTAGAGACGGCGCAGACCGGTGCGTTCGTCCGGCTCGCCGTCGACGATCGCAGCGGGCTCGTCCAGTACCACGTAGTCGTACTCCAGGCCCTTGGCGAGCGTCGCCGGAACCAGCGTCAGCCGCGCCTCCGCGGACGTCTCCTCACCGGGCGCGAGGCAGCGCAGCCCGTCCTCCTCCAGGGCGGCGCGCAGCCCTGGCACCCGGGCGTCCGCCACGATCAGGCCGACCGACCCCTCCTTGCCCAGGGCGTCATGGCACGCCGCCAGCACGGACGCGTCCAGCGCCTCCGGGCGCACCGTACGGATCTCGAAGTCGCCCGCCGACTCACGGATCGAGGTGGCCTCCCGCAGATCCGGCGCGATCGCCGGGAGCAGCCGCGAGGCGTACGCGATGACCTCGCGCGGCACCCGGAACCCCTGCGTCAGCTCCTCGACCACCGAACCGGGCTTCCCCATATGCCCCAGCGCCTCCTCCCAGGTGTCGGTCGCCCACGGCGTCGTCCCCTGGGCGATGTCGCCGAGGACCGTCACCGAACCCGTCGTACAGCGGCGGCCCACCGCGCGGTACTGCATCGGCGACAGGTCCTGCGCCTCGTCCAGCACCACATGGCCCAGCGACGGCGTCCGCGCCACCAGGTCCATCGCCTCGTCGATCAGCACCGCGTCCGCCGACGACCACTTGGCGCTCTTCACGCTCCGTGCGGGCTTCGCCCACAGGACGGCCTTCTGCTCCTCGGGCGTCAGCAGGCCCTCGGCGTGCGCGGCCAGGAACTCCGCGTCGCCCAGCAGCCGCAGCACCAGCTTCGCCGGATCCACCGGCGGCCAGACCGCCTTGACCGCCGCCTTCACCGCGGCATTGCGCGCCACCGCGTCCTGCACCCGGTCGTCCGGCGCCTCGCCCGCCTGCTCCATCCGCACCAGCACGGCGTGCGCGATCCGCTGCGGCAGCGCCTCGCGCGCCGCACCGTAGCGGATGTCCCGCTCCCGCAACTCCTCGACGATCTCCTGGAGTTCGTACACCGGGACGCGCCAGCGCCGCGAGCCGCGCACCACCATGCACGCCTCCTCGGGCGGCGTGATGTGCGACCGCACCGCCCGCCGCAGCACCTCCGCCATCCGCGCGTCCCCCTTGACCGACGCGGCCGCCGCATCGTCCCGGGCGCGCACCTCCACATGGCCCACCAGGGAATCGACGGTGGCCTGCTTGACCTCCAGCTCGCCCAGGGCCGGGAGGACCTGCTCGATGTAGCGCAGGAACGAGTCGTTCGGCCCGATGACGAGGGTGCCGGACCGGGCCAGCCGCTCCCGGTGCGCGTACAGCAGATACGCGACACGGTGCAGACCCACGGCCGTCTTCCCCGTGCCGGGCGCCCCCTGGACGCACACCGAACCGCCGATCCCGGCGCGCACGATCTCGTCCTGCTCCGGCTGGATCGTCGCGACGATGTCCCGCATCGGGCCGACGCGCGGCCGCTCGATCTCCGCCTGGAGCAGCTGACTGGTCCGCTCCGCCTCCGCCGGATCGCTCAGATGCTCGTCCTCGTACGCGGTCAGCTCCCCACCGGTGTAGCCGAACCGGCGGCGCATCCGGAGGTCCATCGGGTCCTTCTTGGACGCCCGGTAGAACGGCTGGGAGACCGGCGCGCGCCAGTCGATGACCATCGGGTCGCCGTGCGCGTCGTGGACATGGCGCCGCCCGATGTAGAAGTTCTCGTCCCCGGGGCCGCCGTCGGCACCCGCGCCGCCCTCGGACGGGTCGAGGCCCGGGGCGTGCAGGTAGTCGAGGCGGCCGAAGAACAGCGGGGTGTGGGCGAGGTCGGCGAGCGCCTTGATCCGGGCGTCGATCTCGCCCTGAAGGACCTTGGCGTTGACCCAGTTCGCGGTGACGTCGGCGATGTTCAGCGCCTCGGCGTCGGCGCGCATCGCGCGCAGCGCGGCCCGGGAGGCGGCGAGATGATCCCGCTCGTTGCGGAGCGGATCGGCGCCCTCACCGGCGGCCGGGGCGTGCGGGTGGGGTACGGGGTGCTGGGCGTGCGCGGGCACGGGCGTTGCCTCCGGGGGATCTCACTGCGGCGGGCACGCGCCACGGCGGGCGGGCACGGCGGGCCGTCGTTCGGTGCGGACGCCGAATGGGCCCGCGCGTCGTGGGACGTGGGGCGGTCATCGGCGTGGTGCGAAGGACCGGCCGGTTTCCGTCCGGTCGGCGGCGCTCCTCGACGGAACCCGACGGGAGACAGGGAGACGCGCGATTCTAGTCAGCGGTCGGGCGGGGCGCCAACGCGTTTTTTGAGGGGGCGAGCGGGGACGTGGCCGGGGCCGGGCGTGGTGGTGGG
>NZ_VKJP01000123.1 GCF_007280575.1 Streptomyces benahoarensis | reverse complement strand
GTGGTGTACGGGGGGTGGGGGCGCCCGAAGAGGCGGGAGTCCCGTACACCACAGGCCCGTTCGCCCCACGCCCAGGCGGCGAACGACACCCCCGATCCGGCGGCCGACGCGTCCGATTCCTTGATACTGCACACCACTGACAACGGCGTCGCCACGCTGACCCTCAACCGGCCCGAGGCCCATAACGCCCTCACCCCTGACCAGCGCGAACGCCTTATCGACCGGCTCGCCGAAGCCTCCGCCGACCCGGCGGTGCGCGCCGTGCTGATCACCGCGCGGGGCAAGGGATTCTGTGCCGGGGCGGACCTGCGGGCCCCCCGCGCGGCCGGGGCCGGGGAGCGGGTGGCCGGGGACGTGGCGCGGCTGATCCGGGGCGGTGCGCAGCGGCTCATCGGCGCGGTGCTGGACTGCGAGAAGCCGGTGCTCGCGGCCGTCAACGGCACCGCCGCCGGGCTCGGCGCGCATCTGGCGTTCGCCTGCGATCTGGTGCTCGCCGCCGAATCGGCGCGGTTCATCGAGGTGTTCGTCCGCCGCGGGCTGGTGCCGGACGGCGGCGGCACCTATCTGCTGCCGCGGCTGATCGGTCCGCAGCGGGCGAAGGAGCTGATGTTCTTCGGCGACGCGCTGCCCGCCGCCGACGCCGCACGGCTGGGCCTGGTCAACCGTGTGGTGCCGGACGACGAGCTGCCGCACCGGGCCCGGGAGTGGGCCGACCGGCTGGCCGCCGCCCCCACCAGGGCGCTCGCCTTCACCAAACAGCTGGTCAACGCCTCCCTGGACGGCGACCGCGGCGCGGCGTTCGCGGCGGAGGCCACCGCCCAGGAGCTGACCATGACCACGGCGGATGCCCAGGAGGGCGTCGCCGCGTTCGTGGCCCGCCGCACCCCCGTCTACCGGGGGCGCTGAAGCGGCCGGGCGCTATCGGATGCGCTGGGCCGGGACCCGCGGCGCTGCGGGACCCGGCGGCCCCTCCCCCGGCGGCCCCGGCTGGGCCGGTACGACCCGGTCCACCGCGGCCGGCGCCCCGTCGCCGTCCACCGACGACGCCGTGACGGCGCCCGCCGCCCCCAGCAGCCCGACGGTGAGGACCCCGGCGCCGACGGCTCCGTTGAACATGGCGCGTACCTTCATCGTTGCTCTCCCGTGCAATGCAGACCCGGCATCCCTGATACGGCCGGGCCTCCCGATCCGTAGGACACCGCCCTGGGCGAGCCGTGTCACAGCTTGCTCTCGCGTGTGGTGCACACCGGCACCTCGCGGGTGTTGCGGGTCCGCACCCCGGGCAGCCAGCCCTCCACACCCCGCGCCGTGCTGACGCGGTACCAGCGGGTGGAGGTCACGCCCTGCTCGTCGCGGACCATGACGCCGTCGGTGACCACGCAGCGGGCCGCCAGGACGTCGCCGTGCCAGACCCGCCCGGCGGCGTTGGAGCGGTCGGCGTAGCGCCGGTACGGGTCCTTGGCCAGCCGCAGCGCGCACTCCAGGGTGTGACTGTCGCGGCAGACCGACTCGGTGTTGTAGACGGCGACCGGGACGGTCGGGGGCGCGGCCGGGCGCGGCGGTGCGTCACCGGGGCGCACCGCCCACCACACGCCCAGGGCGACCGCCGCCACCGCCGCGGCGACCACGAACGCCGTGGCGTACGCCCGGCGACGGCGCGCCACGAGGGGGACGGCGTGGCGCTCGGGCGGTGCCTCCCGGACGCGCGCCCACAACCCCGGGGGCGTCTCGATCGCCTCGTCGGCGCGGCGCAACCGCTCCCGTAGCAGTGCCACGGCGTCCTCACCGCCGCCGCCCGGCCCGGCCGTGCGGCCCGGCCCGGCGCCGCCCGGTCCGCCTCCATGGGCGGCCGCGGCATCCGTGTTGTCGTGTTTGCGTCCCGTGCCCACCGTGCCGTTCACCTCCCCGCCCGTCCCTGCGCCGATTCAACGAGGTGGGCGCGGAGCCTGTCCAGGGCGCGGGCCCGGTGCCGGGCCGCCGTGCCGCGGTGCACCTTCAGGATCTTGGCGGCCTGGTCGAGGGTGTAGCCGTCGAGGTCGACGAGGATGACGACGCCCGCCTGCCGGTGGGTGAGCATGCCCAGCATGCGTACCGCCTCCAGCTCGGCGTGGCGGCGCTCCAGCCCGCCGTCCCATCCCGCGGAGTCCTCCGGGGCGGCCTCCCCCTCGAAGCCCTCGACGGCGTCGACCAGCACATGTCGGCCATTCCTGCGGTACGCGTCGCGGGCGATGTTGAGGGCGGTGGTGAACGCATAGGCGTACGGCTCCGGATGGGCGAGGAAGCGCTGTGGGCGTTGCGCGAGCTTGAGGTAGGTCTCGTGCACCACGTCCTCGGCGGAGTGGCGCGAGCCCGCCAGCATCACCGCGCGCCGGTAGAGGCGCGGCAGCAGCCCGCAGAAGACTTCGTCGAAGGTCGGTGACGCGGCGGACGCGGAAGACGACGGCATCACATCGGCCATGTACCGGAACCCTCCCCCGTTACTCGGTGACGGTCGCGGCCGGGGTGGACGCTACCCGCACGGTGGGCAGCAAATCAGGCCGTTGTCGGGCGTCGGCCGAAAATGCCCAGCGTTCAACAACCTCGCCCGTCAAACCACCCGTGAGGGTCAACTCCCTTTTCCGCAGCACCTCATGGTGCCCCGCAACGCTTCACATCTGACGCAGCGTCAGCTTCAATGAAGCCATGATGGGACATGCGGGAATGGCGGCGGCGGCCGTCCGCTATCTGCGTTCGACCGGCGCCACGACCGCGGCGGACGCCCCGGCCACGGCGCCCCGCCGGACGCTGCGGGCGGTCCGCGACGGCGAGCGCGCACCCTGCGATCCGGCCGCGTTCCGCGCCGCCCTGGGGCACTTCGCCAGCGGCGTCACGGTCATCACCGCGCCCGCCCCGGCGGACGGCACCACCGGGCCGGCCGGTTTCGCCTGCCAGTCCTTCGCGTCGCTCTCCCTTGACCCGCCGCTGGTGACGTTCATGGTCGCCCGTACGTCGACGACCTGGCCGCGGATCGCGCGCGCCGGGGTCTTCTGCGTCAATGTGCTGGGCGCCGGGCAGGGCGCGCTGTGCCGGGCGTTCGCGGTCAGCGGGGCCGACAAGTTCGCCGGGGTGCGGCACACGCCCGCGCCGGTGACCGGCGCACCCCGTCTCGACGGCGTACCGGCCTGGATCGACTGCACCGTCCACGCGGTGCACACCGGCGGCGACCATCTCATCGTCGTCGGCCGGGTCGAGGCCCTGGGGACGGACGCGACGGCGGCGGCCGGCGGCCCGCTCCTCTTCCACCGCGGGGGCTTCGGGACCTTCCGGGAGGCGTGAGCCGGGGGCGCGGACCAGGGCGGCCCGCGCCCCCGCCGCGCCCCTCATTCCGGGAAGACCAGCACCCCGCGCGCCACCCGCCCGTGGTGGGCGTCGTCCGCCGCCCGGGCGAAGTCCTCCACCGGGTACTCCGCGCTGACCAGCTCGTCGAGGAGCAGCCGCCCCTCGCGGTAGAGACGGGCGTAGAGGGCGATGTCGCGCTGCGGGCGGGCGGAGCCGTAGCGGCAGCCCAGGATCGCCTTGTCGAGGTACATCGACGACACCAGGAACGACGCCTCGGCGGTGGCGGGCGGGACGCCCAGCAGCACCGCCTGGCCGTGCCGGTCGAGCAGGTCCACCGCCTGCCGGATGAGCCGGGTGGAGCCCACGCACTCGAAGGCGTGGTCGGCGCCGGTCGGCAGCACCGCCTTCACCGCCTTGACGCTGTCGGGGACGGCGGAGGCGTCGATGAAGTGCGTGGCGCCGAACTTCCGGGCCCTCTCCTCCTTCGCCGGGTTGGCGTCCACCGCGACGATCACCGAGGCACCGGCGAGCCGGGCGCCCTGGAGGACGTTCAGGCCGATGCCGCCCGCGCCGATGACCACCACCGAGTCACCGCGGTCCACCTTCGCGCGGTTGAGCACCGCGCCGACGCCGGTCAGCACGGAGCAGCCGATGAGCGCCGCCGACGCCGCCGGGATGCGCGGCGAGATCTTCACCGCCTGGACCGCCTTGACGACGGTGCGCTCCGCGAACGCCGAGTTCGACGCGAACTGGTACAGGGGCGCGCCCCGCCACCGGAACGGCGTGCCGGGCATCCCGATCGCCTTCCGGCACATCGTCGGCCGCCCCCGGTCGCACTCCGCGCAGGCCCCGCAGTTGGCCAGCGTGGACAGCGCCACCTGGTCCCCCGGCTCCACATGGCCGACGCCCGCGCCGACCGCCTCGACCACCCCGGCACCCTCGTGCCCGAGCACCACCGGCGCCGGGAAGGGGATCGTGCCGTCGATGACCGAGAGATCGCTGTGGCACAGCCCGGCCGCCCGGACGGCGACCAGCACCTCACCGGGCCCGGGGTCACGCACCTCCAGGTCGTCCACGACCCGGGGCTTCTCACCGTCGAAGATGACGCCTCTCATCACAACCTCCGTGGATCGGCCGCCCGGACCGGGGCGGGAGACGGGCGGGACGGACGGGGCACGGCCGCGGGGCGGCGGGCGCGCCGCCCGCGGCCCCCTCGCGCGCCGTCCCGCAGACATACCGGCCGGGCACCGGAAGGGCAGCCCTTAGCGGTTGGGCCGCTCCCCCTTGGCCGCCGCGGCCGCCATCGCCTCCAGTTGCGCCAGCATCGGCATCGGGTCCGTGCCGACCGTTACCGGCAGGGACTCGGCCAGTTTCTCCGGGGTCCAGCCGTCGGCGCTGTAGGCGGCGCGCACCTCGCGGGGCTGGGCCCAGACGGCGATCTTCGGCCCGGCGACGGTGTAGACCTGCCCGGTGATCTTCTGTTCCCGGGCCCGGTCGCTGAGCAGGTAGACGACGAACGCGGCGACGTCCTCGGGCTCGCCGATCTCCGTCAGCTCCATGGGCACGTTGGCCGACATCCGGGTGCGCGCGACGGGCGCCACCGCGTTGGCCGTCACGCCGTACTTGTGCAGCCCCAGCGCGGCGCTGCGCACCAGCGAGATGATGCCGCCCTTCGCCGAGGCGTAGTTGGCCTGCGCCACGCTGCCCTGGTGGTTGCCGCTGGTGAAGCCGACGAGCGTGCCGTACCCCTGCTTGCGCATGACGGCGGAGGCGGCGCGGAAGAGGGTGAAGGTGCCCTTGAGGTGGGTGGCGACCACCGGGTCCCACTCCTCCTCGGTCATGTTGAAGAGCATCCGCTCCCGCAGGATCCCCGCGACACAGACCACCCCGTCGAGCCGCCCGTAGCGCTCCAGCGCGGTGTCGACGATCCGCTGGCCGCCGGCCATCGTCGCGACGTCGTCGGCGACCGCGACCGCCTCGCCGCCCGCCGCGGCGATCTCCTCGACGACCGCCGCCGCGACCTCGCTGCTCGGCTCGCCGCCCTCGATGGAGACGCCGTAGTCGTTGACGACGACGCGGGCGCCGTGTGCGGCACAGGCGAGGGCGACCGCCCGGCCGATGCCGCGCCCCGCCCCCGTGACGGCGATCACCTTGCCGGCCAAGAAGTTGCCCATGCCGCGACCCTCCCAAAGTTTCTGACGGATCGTTAGATTTTTGAGCAGTCCCGGTACGAACACAAGACCCCGAGCCGAACCCGCCCCAGGAGGGCCCGTGCCGCTGCCGCAGGAATTCCACGACCTCGCCCGCCAGGTGAACAACTGGGGCCGCTGGGGACCGGACGACGAGATCGGCACCCTCAACCTGATCACCGAGGAGACGGTCCGGGCCGCCGCCGACTGCGTCCGCAGCGGCCACCGCGTCCCGCTCGCGCTGCCGCTGCGCCACGACGGCGTCCAGACCGGCGCCGTCCCCGGCCGGATCAACCCGCTGCACACCATGACCGCCGTCAACCAGGAGCTGTTCGGTCCCGGCACCGTCGCCACCTCGGACGACGCGGTCACCATGGGGCTCCAGGCGGGCACCCACTGGGACGGCCTGACCCATGTCTCGCACTCCGGGCGGCTCTACAACGGGCGCCCCGCCGACGCCGTCACCGCCCACGCCGGGGCCACCGTCCTCGGCATCGAGAAGCTCCCGCCCGTCGTCTCCCGCGGCGTCCTGCTGGACGTGGCCCGCGCGCACGGCACCGACCGGCTGCCCGACGGCCACGCCGTCACGCCCGAAGACCTCGACGCGGCCGAGGAGTTGGCGGGTACCCGGGTGCGGGCGGGCGATGTGGCGCTGATCCGCACCGGGCAGATGCGGCGCTATCTGGCGGGCGAGCGGGCGGCGTACGCGTTCCCGTCGCCCGGACTGTCGGTGCGCACCCCGCGATGGTTCCACGACCGGGACGTCGCGGCGGTCGCCAACGACACCCTGACGTTCGAGATCTTCCCGCCGGAGATCGAGGGGCTGTGGATGCCGGTGCACGCGCTGCACCTCGTCGAGATGGGCATGCTCCAGGGCCAGAACTGGAATCTGGAGGAGCTCTCCGCGACCTGCGCGGACCTCGGCCGCCACGCCTTCCTGCTGTCCGCCGTCGCCGAACCTTTCACGGGCGGCGCGGGCGCCCCCGTGGCCCCCGTGGCGCTGCTCTGACCGGCCCCTGGGCGTGCCGGTACGCGGTGCCGGTACGCGGCGCGGCTCCCGGCCCCGCACGACGCGGACCGCCGCCCGTCCGGGCCACGGCCCGTGGGCGGCCCGGTGTCAGACGGCGTGCTGCGCGGCGCGGCGCGCCTCGTACGCGCCGGACGCCGCGGGGGGCCCGGGCTCGTACGCTCCGCCCTCCCGCTCCGGGGCGAACGGCAGCGGCTGACCGCGGTCCACCTCGCACCAGATGCGCTTCCCGACGCCCTCGGGCTGCCAGCCCCAGCGGTCGGCGAGCCCGTCGACCAGCTCCAGGCCCCGGCCGTGGGTGTCGTCGCCGTCGGCGTGCCGGGGGCGCGGCGGCCGGGCGCTGGCATCGGCGACCTCCACCCGCACCGTCCCCACCACGGCGCCGGAACCGGAGAAGCACATCCGCAGCACGGCACCGGTGCCCGTGTGGACCACGGCGTTGGTGACCAGCTCCGAGATCAACAGGATCAGCGTCTCGGACAGCGGTTCGTCGACGCCTATGCCCGACCCGGCCAGCCGCGACCTGGCCCACCGCCGGGCCCGCCCCACCTCAGCAGGGTCGGGCCGTACCTCCAACTGCACCTGAAGCACCTGCACCGCTCACACCATCCGAACCGGCGGAAACTTCGCCTTGCGCCTCCACGAGGTCACGGTGCGTGACCCCATCGACGCCCAGCATGGTTGACGTTCCGTCACCCCAACAAGCGCTTCGGGCATATTCCAGCGCAAGGGAGTATGCGTGTCGCATACTGTGCGACGCACTTTTTCGGGGAGTCGAACACGCGGAAACCGACCTCCGCGACCAGTGCGAGGGCGGCGCACTCCGCCTCCCGGAGCCGTCTCACCGACGGCACCGTGATCGTTGCGCCACAGAACCACTCGCACCCGAGCGAGCGTACCCGAGCAGGCCGCCGACTCCCCCGTGTGACGAGTCACGCTCAGGACACAACCCGATATCGACGCTCCGTGACCGAATCTGCGTACCGGAACCGACATTTCGCGCATCGGCTGCAAGAAGCTGACATGCCTTGCGCCTGCTCCGGACATCATCCGGTCAGCAGACCGACCGCCAGGCGTTCCTCCGTCTCGCGCGCGCTCCCCCAGCACTCCGCGCGCCACCACGCGCGCTTGAGATGGAGATGGATCTCCGCCTCCCAGGTGAACCCCATGCCGCCGTGCACTTGCAGACAGTCGCGGGCGTTACGCACCGCCGCGTCGTCGGCGAGCAGCTTCGCCGCGTACGCCTCGTCCTCGCTCTCGGTGACCGCCGCCGCGTACACCGCGGCGCGCGCCGTCTCGGCCCGTACCAGCATCCCGGCGCACAGATGCTTCACCGCCTGGAACGCGCCGATGGGCGCCCCGAACTGCTCGCGGACGCGGGCGTACGCCACGGCCTTCTCCACCGTGCGTACCGCGCTGCCGAGCTGTTGCGCGGCGGTGAGCAGCGCCGCCTCCCGGCGCATCCGGCGCACCTCCGGCGCGGGCCCCGGCAGCGCCTCCCCGGCTCCCGCGGGCACGGGCGCCAGCGGCGTCAGCGGATCGACGGAGGAGGGGCGCGGGACGTCCGCGGCGGCGTCCGGACGGAGCACCCGTACGGGCCCGCCATCGCCACCCGGCAGCACCACCAACTCCGCACACTCGTCCGGGTGTTCCCACACCCCCGGCCCGCCCGGCACCTCCGTCAGGCCCACGATCCGCTCCCCGGTGGCGACGCCGTCGAGGCGTCCGGCCAGCAGATGGCAGGCGATCAGCGGGCCGGGCAGCAGCGCCCGGCCGGTCTCCTCGAAGAGGAGTACCGCCTCGGGCAGCCCGAGACCGACGCCGCCGTCCGCCTCCGGCAGCCGCAGCGCGAAGAGCCCGGCGGCGCCCAGTTCCCGCCACAGCGCGCGGTCCAGGGCCGGTGCCGCGACCGCCGCACGCAGCCGCTCCGGGCCGAACCGCCCGGCCAGCAGGGTCCGCATCCCTTCGCACAACTCCCCTTGTTCTTCGGTGAGTTGGAAGTCCACGGCCACCCTCACCGCCCCTTCGGCAGGCCGAGGATCCGCTCGGCGACGATGTTCCGCTGAATCTGCGAGGTCCCGGCCGCGATGGTGTACGAGAGGGACGAGAGGCGGGCGGCGACCCATGCGTGGTCCGCGTCGAGCGCCCCGGCACCCAGCACCTCGGCCGCCGCGTCGTACAGCTCCTGGCGGGCGTGGGAGTAGCGGAGCTTGAAGACGGAGGCGCCGGTGCCGGGCACCCCGCCGCCGCGCTGGGCCGCGCCGACGTTCCACTGGGTGAGCCTCCACAGCGCGGTGAACTCGGCGGCGAGCCGCCCCAGTCGGCGGCGCAGCACCGCATCGTCCCAGCGGCCGTTGTCCCGCGCGGTGCGGGCCACCGCGCCCAGCACCCGGCGGCAGGCGACGACCTCGCCGACGAAGGCGGTGCCGCGTTCGAAGGAGAGCGTCACCATCGTGACCCGCCAGCCGTCGTTCTCCGCCCCGACCCGGTGCGCCGCCGGGATGCGGACGCCGTCGAGGAACACCTCGGCGAACTCGGTGGACCCGGCGAGGGTGCGCAGCGGCCGTACGGTCACGCCGGGCGCGTCCATCGGCATGGCGAGCCAGGTGATGCCGCGGTGGCGGGGCGCGTCCGGGTCGGTGCGGACCAGGAGTTCGCACCAGTCGGCGACCTCGGCGTGCGAGGTCCAGATCTTGCTGCCGGTCACCACGTAGTCGTCGCCGTCGCGGACCGCCCGGGTCCGCAGCGCCGCGAGGTCCGATCCGGCGTCCGGTTCGCTGAAGCCCTGGCACCAGATCTCGTCGCCGCGCAGGATCGGCGGCAGCCAGCGGGCGCGCTGCTCCGGGGTTCCCTCGGCGGCGAGCGTCGGCCCGGCGTGCAGCAGACCGACGAAGTTCGCCCCGACGTACGGCGCACCTGCCAGCTCGGTCTCCTCCAGGAAGATCAGATGCTGGGTCGGGGTGGCGCCCCGCCCGCCCGCGTCGGCGGGCCAGTGCAGCCCCGCGTACCCGGCGTCGTACAGCATCCGCTGCCAGGCGGTGTCGTACGCGCGACGGCCCGGCCAGTCGTGCGGGTCCGGGGGCGGCGGGAGCGCCGGGAGCGCCGTGGCGAGCCAGCGGCGCAGCCCGGCCCGGAACTCCTCCTCCTCGTCCGTGTACGTGAGGTCCACGGCCCGGGCCTACCTGTCCAGGTCCAGGCCGAGCATGCGGAGGGCGTTGCCGCGCATCAGCTTGTACACCGTCGCGTCGTCGAGGCCCTTCACATGGTCGAGGGCGACCTCCTTGGTGTGCGGGAAGGTCGAATCGACGTGCGGGTAGTCGGTCTCGAACGTCGCGTTGTCCCGCCCGACGACATCCAGCGACGCGACGCCGTGCTTGTCGCGGAAGAAGCAGCAGAAGATCTGCCGGTAGTAGTACGTGGACGGCGGCTCGGGGATCAGATCGCGCACGCCGCCCCAGGCGCGGTGCTCCTCCCAGACGTCGTCGGCGCGCTCCAGGGCGTACGGGATCCACCCCATCTGGCCCTCGCTGTAGGCCAGCTTGAGCCGCGGGAAGCGGACCAGGACGCCGGAGAACAGGAAGTCCATCATCGACGCCATGGCGTTGTTGAAGGAGAGCGACGCCTGCACGGCGGGCGGCGCGTCCGGGGAGGCGGCGGGCATCTGCGAGCTGGACCCGATGTGCATGTTGACGACCGTCCCGGTCTCCTCGCACACCGCGAAGAACGGGTCCCAGTAGCCGGTGTGGATCGACGGCAGCCCCAGGTGGGTGGGGATCTCGGAGAACGTCACGGCCCGCACGCCGCGCGCCGCGTTCCGGCGGATCTCGGCGACGGCGAGGCCGATGTCCCACAGCGGGATCAGACAGAGCGGGATCAGCCGCCCGCCGCTGTCGCCGCACCACTCCTCCACCATCCAGTCGTTGTACGCGCGCACGCAGGCGAGCGCGACCTCCTTGTCCCGCGCCTCGGCGAAGGTCTGGCCGCAGAAGCGCGGAAAGGTCGGGAAGCAGAGCGACGCCTCGACGTGGTTGAGGTCCATGTCCGCCAGCCGCGCCTTCGGATCCCAGCAGCCACGCCGCATCTCCGCGCGGGTGATGCCCTCCAGCGTCATCTCGTCGCGGTCGAATCCGACGGCGGCGATGTTCCGCTTGTACGGGAACTTCAGGTCCTCGTAGAGCCACCAGTCGGTCGGCGGACCGTCGGGGTCCATGGTGATGACGTACGTGCCGCCGACGTACGCCAGCTCACCGATCCCGGCGGTGTGCGGCCGGGGGCCGCGCTCGCGGTAGCGGCGCGGCAGCCAGGTCTCGAAGAGGTGCGCGGGCTCGATCACATGGTCGTCGACGCTGATGATGCGCGGTAGTTCCACCGGAATCCCCTCACCCGAACCAGCCGGATCCAATGCCGTCGCCGTATCTGCTTCTCTCTATCTGATGCTCCGTCAGATACGAAGGCTAGCCGTGGGTGGAGGGGGCGACAAGGCTTGGGCCACGGCGTGCGTGCCCGGCGGCCCGGCCCCCGGAGATCAAGGGCCGCGCCGGAAGAGGCTTGCCCGGAAGGTCAGTTGGGCCGGTACGAGCCCGTGGCCTGGCTGTAGAAGCGGTCGACGGTGCGGCTGCCGGACTTCGGGCCCATGACCTGGACGAGGTGGTAGCGGCCCTGGTGGATCATCGCGAGGTTACGTACGTACACCTCGCGGCCGCTGGCGTCCTTCCAGCTGAAGCCGCCCTCGGCCATCGCCGTCTGCCCGACGTCCATCCGCCGCAGCCCGGACGCCGACGCCCAGGAGGCGGCGCGGTACGCCGCCAGCTCCGGCTCCTTGTCCTGCTGGTAGGCCATCGGATCGGCGCCGAACGCGGCGACGGTGTCCCGGCCCGGCACCACGATCAACTCGTAGTCGCCGCCGACGTAGCGGATCCGGTCATGCCCGTCCCGGCCCCGGCGCTGCCAGTCCTCGCGTACCGCGATCTGGAAACCCGCAGGATCCTTGCGGACCGCGAAGCCCGTGGCGAGCCCGGCCGGGGTGGTGGTCTGGGGGCTGCCCGCGGAGGGCGCGCCCCGGCCGTCGTCGGTGGCGGCGCCCGACGGTGACGGCGCGCCCGAGGCGCCCGCGCCCGTACGGCCGCGGGCCTCCTCATCGGCCTTCGGCAGGAACAGCACCGCGAACGCCACGGCGCCCACCACCAGCAGCAGGATCAGCACCAGCAGCAACCGGCCCAGATGGCGCGGCCCGCGGGCACGCGGCGGTTGCGGCGCCCGGCGTGGGGCGGGCGCGGCGAGACCGGGCGGTTCGTGCCGGTCGGCCGCCGCAGCGCGGGACTTCCGCCCGGACGGCTTCGGCGCCGGGGCGGGCCGCACGGACGACGCCGCGCCGGAGCGGGCGCCGCCCCGGCCCGATCGCTCCTTGCGGACCAGTTCACCGCGGCGCCGGACCACCGGCAGCCGCCGCGGATCGGCGCCCGCGCCGCGCGCGGGGAGGGTGACGAGCCCGCTGTCCAGCTCGGGTTCGGTCGCCCCGCGGGTCACCTCGCGCAGTACGGCGAGGAGGGGGCCCACCGCGGGCCGGGCGGCCGGGTCCGGGCCGAGCAGCGCCTCGACGGCGGGCCGCAGCGGGCCGCAGGCCCCGGCCGTCGCCGGACGGTGCGCGCACACCAGCCGGGCCAGCTCCGCCGCGCTCTCCTCCGGGTACGGCGGATGGCCCTGCACACAGCGGAAGAGCAGCGCGCCGAGCGCCCACAGGTCGGTGCCCGTCCCGACCGCGCTCCCGGAACCGGCACCGGCCGGAGCCGCCTGCTCCGGCGCCCACCGCTCGGTGACCGGCCCGACGAGCGCCAGCCGCATCTCCCGCACCCGCCCGGCGACGAGCCCGGCGCTGCCGGGACCGGAACCCGTAGGGGCCGGGTCCGTAGGGGCGGAACCCGTACGGTCAGGGTCCGTAGGGGCCGAACCCGTAGGGGCTGGGACCGCCGGCACCGCCGGGGCGGAACCCGTAGGGGCAGGGACCCTGGGTGAGGAACCCGTAGAGGCCGGGCCGCCCACGGCCGCACCCGTAGGTGGCGCGCCGACGGGCTCCGCGACGGCGTCCGGCGCCTCGGCTTCCTCGGGCCTCTCCGCCGCCCCCGGCTCCCGCGCCGGAGCCGGAACCCGCACCGCGACCGGCATCGATTCCGTCCCGCACAGCGCCTCCTGGGCCGCGCCCGCCGCCAGACCGCTCAGCAGGGCACGGCCGTCATCGCAGATCAGGACCGTATGGGCGGTGATGTTGCGGTGCACCCAGCCCCGTGCGTGCAGGGCGCGCAGCGCGGTGAGGACATCCGCGCCGATCTCGGCGGCCCGCTGCGGCGCCAGCGGCCCGTCGGCGAGCAGCGCGGCGAGCGGGCGGGCGGCGATCAGCTCACCGGCGATCCACAGGGAACCATCCGCCACGAAGACATCGAAGACCTGGTCGAGCAGCGGATGGTCCGGCAGCTCCGCGGCCCGGGTCGCCGCCAGGAACGCGCGGCGCACCAGCGGATCCCGCGGATCGCGCGCCGCCTCCCGCGCTGCCCCGGCCCGCCCCGGCCCGGGCCACCCGCCCGGTGCCGCGTCGGCGAACTCCGCCTCCACCACCTCGGGCAGCGGCACCTGACGCAGCAGCACCTCCTGCGAGCTGTACGTGTCGAGAGCGCGCAGCACCGTGGCGCCGTCGTCACCCCCGGGCCGCAGCGGCAGGCGGTAACGCTCCGCGAGCACCCGCCCCGCGTACCGCTCCACGACGCCTCCCCTGCGTGTATGTGCCGCGCCCTCACCGCACCGGCGCCGCATACCCCCACGGGCGCCCGCCGGGCCACCCGCTCCGGACCCCGCGGGCCCGAACAGCCTTGTGAATCTCACGATACGTGCCCGGAGCGGGGGCTGCGGCCCGCTCCGGGCGAACGCTCACCGCCCGTCGGGCGCGAGTCGCGGGCCGTCAGTCCTTGACGGCGAACGTCGCGAACGCTGTGTCCCGCAGCTTCCGGCACTCCTCGCCCGACCAGGCGTCCGCCTTGCACGTGATCATGATCGCGTAGCCGTGGCTGCCGTCCACGCGGAAGCCGCGGTTGAGCACCCGCACGTGCTGCCCGTGCGAGGTGCGGGTGAACGACCAGTCAGCGACCGTCGGGTAGTCCCGCCAGTCCACGGACTTGATACCGATCAGGTGGTAGTCGGGCGTCGAGCCGCGCACCGCCGGTTCCTGCTGCCGCCAGGAGGCCGCCGCGTCCTTGCCGGGCGAGGCGTTGAAGTCGATCTGGATGCGGGGGAAGCCGCCGTCCTTGCTGAAGATGGCGCCGGAGTTCTGCCCCGAGGTGCCGGTACGGTGCCAGCCCTTGGGCATCGCCACCCGGAAGTGGAAGTCACCGTTGGCGACGTTCGCGTACCCGGCGGGCGGCTCGTCCTTCTTGCCGCCCTTGTCCTTGCCGTCGTCCTTCTTGCCGTCGTCTCCGGCGCCGGGCGTCGACGGTGCCTCATCGGACGGGGTGCCCCCGCCGCCGCGCGAGGCGTGCGTCTGCGCCGCGGTCGCCTCGATGTCCTTGCCCGCCGCGGCGCTGTTGCCCGGGTCTCCGCCGGACAGCACGAACCCGAGGATCGCGGCCACGACGGCGAGGGCCACGACGACCGCGATGATGACGAGGGTGCGGCGCGGCACCACATCGGTGACCGAGGCCCGCGGCGGTCGCCCGCCGCCCGAACCGGAGCCGGAGCCCGAACCCGAGCCGGAGCGGGCCGCGGACGCCGCCGACGCCGCCGAGGAGGCGGCCGACGCCGCGGCCGCCCGCACCGTCTTCAGGGCGTCGCGCATCCGCTCCTTGGCCGCCTCGCTGTCGAAGCCGGGCCGGGCGGAGCCCGCCGCCTTCGCGGACGCGCCGCCCCCGGCCGCCGCACCGCTCCGCGGCTTCTCCGGCGCCTGAGCCGCAGCCTGAGCCGCAGCCGAACCCGGCGCCTGAGACGCGGCCCCGGCCCCGGCCGCACCGGCACCCGCCTTCGGCGCCTGCTTCGGTCCCGCCTTCGGCTTCCACTGCCGGGACTTGGCGGGCCTGGGCGCGGGCTTCGGCTTCGCCGCCGGACGCGGCTCCGCCTCCTCCTCGGGCACCACCGGCAGCGCCATCGCGCGCGTCGCGTCCAGCGGCGGCTCGGCCTTCTCCGGCGCATGGACGACCTTCTCCAGCAGCGCTCGCGCCCCGGCGTCGTCGAGCCGCCCGTCCGGGTCCTTGACCAGCAGCCCGAAGATGACGTCCGTCAGCGCCCCGGCGTGCTTCGGCGGCTCCAGCGGCTCGGTCATCACCGCCGTCAGCGTCGCGATGGCCGAGCCCTTGTCGTACGGCGGCACCCCCTCGACGCAGGCGTACAGCAGACCGCCCAGGGACCACAGGTCGGCGGGCGGGCCCGGCTTGTGGCCGCGGGCGCGCTCCGGCGAGATGTACGAGGGGGCGCCGACGAGCATGCCGGTGGACGTCACCGACGGGTCGCCCTCGACCTGGGCGATGCCGAAGTCGGTCAGCACGACCCGGCCGTCGTCCGACATCAGGACGTTGGACGGCTTCACATCGCGGTGCAGGATGCCCTCGCGGTGCGCGGCGCGCAGCACGTCGAGGACGGCGAGGCCCACCTCGGCGGCGCGGCGCGTGGTGAGCGGACCGTCGTCGCGCACCAGTTCGGCGAGGGAGCGGCCCTCGACCAGCTCCATGACGATCCACGGCCGGTCGTCCTCGTCGACCACGTCGTAGACCGTCACCGCGCCGTTGTTGCGGATCCGGGCGATCGCCTTGGCCTCCCGCAGCGTACGGGTGATCAAGCGGCGCTTCTCGTCCTCCTCCACGCCGCCGGGGAAGCGCAGCTCCTTGACCGCGACCGTGCGGCCCAGCACCTCGTCACGCGCCCGCCAGACGGTGCCCATGCCGCCGCGGCCGAGGACTCCGGCGAGCCGGTACCGGCCGGCGAGCAGCCTGCCCTCCTTGCCGTCCATCTCGACCTCGTCGCCCACTGAATCCCCTCTGCAATCCAGCCGAGTTGGCGGCCCCGATTCCCATCGGCGCCAAACTGGCCCAACTCGGACAACCCACCCTGGCAGAGCCTTCATTCTCTCTCATCCGCGAGGGTGCGGAAGGCCCGGGGCCGTGACGTACAGTGCCGCGCGCACCCGCCATGACGGCCCGAAGGACGGGAGTCCCGATGACGACGCGACGGCCGCGCCCCGCTCCCACGGGCGCGCCCCGGCGCCCGCCCACTCCTCCCGCGCGCAGCCGCCGATCGCCAGGCAGGAC
>NZ_VKJP01000122.1 GCF_007280575.1 Streptomyces benahoarensis | reverse complement strand
ATAAGAGACAGGGCGGGGCACAGTACCACCGCAGGGGCGTGAAGACCTGGCTGCCAGCGGAAAAGTGCCTACGATGGTCACCCGAAAGCACTGCCGGGGTGCCCGTGCGCAGCGTAACTTAACTGCCAGACAGCAGCCCGCGTACGAATCGTCCGAGGGGTCACGTGACCGTCCATCCCAGCCTTCAATCCTCCATCGATGCCTGGACTCACTCCATAGAAGCGATAACCGAGCTGGTGACACCGCTCGCCGAGGGTGAGTGGAGCAGGGCGACGGACCTGCCGGGATGGTCGGTCCGCGATGTGGTGTCGCACATCATCGGCCTGGAGTGCGAGATGCTCGGCGACCCGCGGCCGATCCACTCGCTGCCGCGCGACCTCTACCACGTGCAGAGCGAGTCGGCCCGCCGCATGGAGGTGCAGGTCGACGTCCGCCGTCACCACACCGCCCTGGAGATGGTCTCCGAGCTGGAGTACACCGTCATCCGGCGCTCGCGGCAGCTGCGCAACGAGACCCGGCAGCCGGACGCCCTGGTGCGCAGCCCGTTCGACGAGGACCGCACGCTGGACTTCGTGCTCCAGCTGCGGGCGTTCGACGTGTGGGTGCACGAGCAGGATCTGCGGCGGGCGCTGAGCGCACCGGGCAATCTCGACTCCCCCGGCGCCCAGGTGGCCCGGGACATCCTGGTGAAGACGCTGCCGGGCGTCGTGGCCAAGAGGGCGCAGGCGCCCGCCGGTTCGGCGGTGGTCTTCGATGTCACCGGTCCGCTGGAGTTCATGCGGACGGTCCGGGTGGACGCCGAGGGCCACGGCACCGTCGACGGCAGCGTGTCGCTCGGGCCGACCGTGACCTTCGCGCTGGACTGGGACGTCTTCGCCCGGCTGGCCTGCGGCCGGTCCCGTCCGCAGGCGGTGGCGGACCAGGTCAAGATCGACGGTGACCAGAAGCTGGCCGCGGCGATCCTGGAGCACTTCGCCGTCACGCCGTAGGTCCGTTCGGCGGGCCCGGCGCGGCGGTGTTTCACGTGAAACGCGCGCCGCCGGCCCGCGGCCAACCGGCCGTCTCCGTACGGACGTTACGGAGCTGACGGACGGCGGGACCCGGACCGGCGGCGTGGTGCCCCGGACGTCAGGCGGGGACGTGGACCGCCTCGACACGGCTGACGGCCTGTCGCTCCCGCTCACGGTGCACCGCGCGGCGGCGCAGCCGCAGGATCTGCGAGAAACCGAGCGCCTCCAGCACGAAGACCGAGGAGAACGCGACGCTGTAGTCGTCGCCGGTCGCGTCCAGCAGCACCCCGACAGCCAGCAGCGTCGACATCGAGGCCATGAAGCCGCCCATGTTGACGATGCCGGAGGCGGTGCCCTGGCGCTCCGGCGGGTTGGCCGGACGGGCGAAGTCGAAGCCGATCATCGAGGCGGGACCGCAGGCCCCGAGCACCAGGCAGAGCACCACGAGCAGCGCCATCGGCGCGTGCGGGCCGGGCCAGAAGAGGGTGGTGGCCCACAGCGCGGCGGTGACGCCGACGGTGCCGAGCGCCAGCGGCAGCCGGGCCGCATGGTGGCGGGCGATGATCTGTCCGTAGACCAGGCCGACCGCCATGTTGGCGAGGACGATCAGGGTCAGCAGAGTGCCCGCGGTGGCCCGGGACAGACCCTGCGCCTCGACGAGGAACGGCAGCCCCCACAGCAGCAGGAAGAACATCGCGGGGAACTGCGTGGTGAAGTGGATCCACATGCCCAGACGGGTGCCGGGCTCGCGCCAGGCGTCCGCGATCTGCCGCCGGATGAAGGCGGCGCCGGTGTGCGTGGCGGGCGCGGGCGCCGGGGCGAAGCCCTCCGGGTGATCCTTGAGGAAGAGCAGCAGCAGGACGAGGACGACGACGCCACCCGCCGCGCTCCCGGCGAAGGTCGCCGTCCAGCCCAGGGAGTGCAGCAGCCGGGCGAGCACCAGTGTGGAGATGAGGTTGCCCGCCATGCCGACGAGCGCGGCGAGCTGCGCGACCAGCGGCCCGCGCCGGGCCGGGAACCAGCGGGCCCCCAACCGCAGCACGCTGATGAAGGTCATCGCGTCACCGCAGCCGAGCATCGCCCGCGAGCCGAGCGCCATGGCGTACGACTCGGAGAACGCGAAGCCGAACTGGCCGATGGTGTAGAGGACGACGCCGATGGCCAGCACCTTCTTGGCGCCGAGCCGGTCCACGAGCAGGCCGACGGGTATCTGCATGCCCGCGTAGACCAGCAGTTGGAGGATCGAGAAGGTCGACAGCGCGGAGGCGTTGATGTGGAAGCGGTCGGCGGCGTCCAGACCGGCGACGCCGAGGCTGGTGCGGTAGGTGACGGCGACGAAGTAGACGGCGACGCCGATGCCCCAGACGGCCACGGCACGGGCGCCGCCGGGTGGGTCGCCGGGCAGGGACCGCGCCGCGGTGGTGCCGGAACCGCTCATCGGGCGTCTCCCTGCGCGAGGTTGCGGACCCAGCTGACGTGGCGGTGCACGGCGGCGGTGGCCGCCTCGGCGTCACCGGTGCGCAGCGCTTCGAGGATCTCGGCGTGCTCGGTGACGTTCTTGGCGATGCGGTCCGGGTGGGCGTGCATCACCGCGACGCCCATGCGCAGCTGACGGTCGCGCAGCTGCTCGTAGAGGCGGTCGAGGATCTGGTTGCCGGTGTTGCGCACCAGGGCCGCGTGGAAGCAGCGGTCGGCGACGGAGACCGCCGCCAGGTCGCCCGCCGCGGATCGCTCCCGCATGGTCCGCAGATGCTCGGCCAGCTCGTCGAGCAGCGCCTCGGACGCCGGGACGGCCTTGGCCGCGGCGTACTCCTCCACCAGCAGCCGGGTCTCGACGACATCGGCGATCTCCTGCGCGGAGACCGGCAGCACCAGCGCGCCCTTCTTCGGGTAGAGCTTGATCAGCCCCTCGACCTCCAGGCGGAGCAGCGCCTCACGCACCGGCGTCCGCGACACCCCGACCGCCTCGGCCAGCTCGCCCTCGGTGAGCAGCATGCCGCCCTCGTAACGGCGCTGGAGCACGGCGTCCTTGACGTGGGTGTAGACGCGCTCGGCGGCGGGTGGCTGCTTGGCGTGCGGGGTCCCGGCGGACTGCCGGCCGGGAGCGGCGGGTGCGGAGGCAGATGGCATGCACACAGGATAGATACAACACGTATGCGTGCGTCGGCGGCTTCCAGGATGCGGACAGGGGCGGCCCGGGGCACGGGGCGGAACCGAAGGCCGGGCCGGGCCCGAAGGCGCAGGTCAGAGCCGCGCGCCGGGCCCCGCCCCCGGCCCGTCAGCCCTCCATCAGCCCCTGAGCCACCAACCGGTCGACGACCTGGCCGTGGGCCGGGGCGCAGCGCTCGCGTGCCTCCGCGCGGCCGAACCAGGCGTACTCGGCGATCTCCCGGCCGGGGCGCGGCGCGATGTCCTGGGGGCCGCCCGTGAAGCAGGTCATGTGCAGCCGGCGGCCGCTCTGCCCGTGGGCCACGTCATGGATGACGAACGCCTCGGTCAGCTCCGCCGCCGGAACCGTCAGGCCCAACTCCTCCGCCAGCTCGCGCGACAGCGCCTCCGGCGCGGTCTCCCCGTCCTCGTGCTTGCCGCCGGGTAGGTAGAACGTGTCGTTGCCGCGCGTCCGCACGCTGAGCAGCCGCCCCTCGCGCACATGCAGCCAGGACACCGACCGCAGCGGCGCGACGCGGTCCAGGGCGATCAGGGTCTCGCCCGTCTCCTCCTCGGCCCGGCGGGAGCGCTCGGTGAAGCCGAGGTGGTCGTAGAAGCGGCGGGCGCGGTCGTTGCGCTCGTAGACCTCCAGGGTCAGCGCGCCGTGCAGCGACGCGGCGTGTTCGAGCAGCGCCCAGCCGGTGCCGCGTCCCTGTGCCTCGGGGTCGACGAACAGCCCGCCGACCTCCGCGCCCATGAGCCCCAGCAGCCCGACGACGGTGCCGTCCCGCTCGGCGACCCAGTTGTCCGCCTGGACGAGATACACCTCCCGGAGCTTGCGGGCCCGCTCGCCGCCGCCCTCCCCGGGGAGGAAGGGGTGTGCCTGGCGGACGGCGCGGGACCACAGGCCGACGACGACGTCCTCGTCGGTTCCCCGGTAGCGCCGGATGATCAAGTCGCTGCTACTCATGGCACCGAAGCTAAACACCGCCTTGGCCTGCGGCAAGTCCTTTCCGGCCCGGTCCGCACGGCCCAGCGCACCGGGCCCGCGCCCGCGCCCGCCGTGGCAGGTGGCCGCACCGGGCCCGCCCGAACCGGTCGGCGCACCGCTCTCCGGGGTGCCCGTCCCCCGCCGGTCCGCCCGAAGTGCGGTACCGGCTCCCTCTCAAGTCGTAGCCGAATCCGTACCTGACGCGTACGGGCGGGCCGGAAATCCATGGGTGAATGGAGGCACCACGCCGGGAAGGTTCCGGCACCTGAGGGGGAGAAGCCATGCAGACCAGGACGAACACCGCCCGCCGCGCCCGGACCACCGCCGTGGTCGTGCTGATCGCCGCCGCCGTCTGGGCCGGCACCACGGTGGTCCGCAACGCCTCGCACGCGGACACCTCCGCGCCGACCGGCCCGGTCGCCCACCTCCGGAACGTCGTCGACCTCATCCGCAGCTGATACGCGCCGCCGGACGACCGACGCGTCACGGCACACCCAGCACAACGGCCGACCGCCGCGGATGCGAGGGTCGGCCGCTCTCCGTGCGCTACCGGGTCAGCCCCAGGTGATCAGCCGCTTCGGCTTCTCCAGGACGCCCGCGATGTCGGCGAGGAGCTTCGAGCCCAGCTCGCCGTCGATCAGCCGGTGGTCGAACGAGAGCGCCAGCGTGGTGACCTGACGGGGCTTCACCTTGCCCTTGTGGACCCACGGCTGGAGCTTGACCGCGCCGAAGGCGAGGATCGCCGACTCCCCCGGGTTGAGGATCGGCGTACCGGTGTCGACGCCGAAGACGCCGACGTTGGTGATCGTGACGGTCCCGCCGGACATGGCCGCCGGTGAGGTCTTGCCCTCGCGGGCGGTCGCCACCAGCTCGCCCAGCGCCTCGGCAAGCTGCGGCAGCGTCTTGCCGCCCGCGTCCTTGATGTTCGGCACGATCAGCCCGCGCGGGGTGGCCGCAGCGATCCCGAGGTTCACCTCGTGCTTCTGCACGATCTCCTGGTTCGCCTCGTCCCAGGACGCGTTGACCTCCGGGTGCCGCTTGAGGGCGACCAGGAACGCCTTCGCGACGAACAGCAACGGGTTGACGCGCAGCCCCGCCATGTCCGGGTCCTGCTTCAGCTCTTGGACGAGCTTCATCGTGCGGGTCACATCGACGGTGATGAACTCCGTGACGTGCGGCGCGGTGAAGGCCGAGGCGACCATCGCCTGCGCGGTGGCCTTGCGGACACCCTTGACCGGGATCCGGGTCTCCCCGGCCGACGGCACGGCGACCGCCTCCGGCAGGGCGGTCGGCACCGTCACCGTTTCACGTGAAACAGGCGCCGCGGCGGCCGCGGCGGCGTGCACGTCCTCGCGGGTGACGATCCCGTCGGCGCCGGTCGGCACCACGGTGGCCAGGTCGATGCCGAGGTCCTTGGCGAGCTTGCGCACCGGCGGCTTGGCCAGCGGCCGGGGCGCGCCGGGAGCGGCCGGTGCGGGCACGGCGGGCGCGGGGGTGGCCGGAGCAGGGGCGACGGCCGGTGCGGGCACCGCGGCCCGCCCGTTCAGCTCCGCCTGGAGCCCCGCGGTCACCGGCTGCGCCGCGGGCCGGGCCTGCGCCTTGCGCGGCCGCCGCTTCGTCGACGCCGGGGCGGCGCCGTAGCCGACGAGCACCGCCTGGCGGCCCTGCGGCTCCTCGGCCTCGGCGGGCTCCGGCTCGGCGACCGGAGCGGCCTCGGCCGACGGCACGGGACCGGCGCCCGGATCGGTGTCCACGGAGATGATGACGGTGCCGACGTCGACGGTGGTGCCCTCGTCGAAGTTGAGCGTATGCACCACCCCGTCGTAGGGGATGGGCAGTTCGACCGCGGCTTTGGCGGTCTCGACCTCGCAGACGACCTGACCGTCGGTGACGGTGTCACCGGGCCGGACGTACCACTTGAGGATCTCGGCCTCGGTGAGGCCCTCGCCCACGTCGGGCATCTTGAACTCGCGGAAACGCTGCGCCGAGGCGGCGGTTGCAGTCATGGTCACGGCTCTCCTCTCCCCCTCAGTACGCCAGCGCGCGGTCGACGGCGTCCAGCACCCGGTCCAGGCCGGGCAGGTACTCGTCCTCCAGCCGGGACGGCGGGTACGGCGCGTGGAAACCGCCGACCCGCAGCACCGGAGCCTCCAGATGGTAGAAGCAGCGCTCGGTGATCCGGGCGGCGATCTCGGCGCCCATGCCGAGGAAGACCGGCGCCTCGTGCACCAGGACCAGACGGCCGGTCCGCTCGACCGACGCCTGGACGGTGTCGAAGTCGATGGGGGAGAGCGACCGCAGGTCGACAACCTCGATCGACTTGCCCTCCTCCGCCGCGACATTGGCGACGTCCTGGCAGACCTTCACCATCGGGCCGTACGCGGCGAGCGTGAGGTCCGAGCCGCTGCGGGCGATCCGGGCGGTGTGCAACGGGTCCGGGATCGCCTCGGTGTCCAGACGCGACTTGTCGTGGTAGCGGCGCTTGGGCTCGAAGTAGATGACCGGGTCGTCCCCGGCGATGGCCTGCTGGAGCATCCAGTAGGCGTCCGAGGCGTTCGACGGCGTCACGCACTTCAGGCCCGCGACGTGCGCGAACAGCGCCTCCGGGGACTCCGAGTGGTGCTCGACCGCGCCGATGCCGCCCGCGTACGGGATGCGGATGACGACGGGCACCTTGACCTTGCCCAGCGCCCGGGCGTGCATCTTCGCGAGCTGGGTGACGATCTGGTCGTAGGCGGGGAAGACGAACCCGTCGAACTGGATCTCCACGACCGGGCGGTAGCCGCGCAGCGCCAGGCCGATCGCGGTGCCGACGATGCCGGACTCGGCGAGCGGGGTGTCGATCACCCGGTCCTCGCCGAAGTCCTTCTGCAGCCCGTCGGTGACGCGGAAGACGCCGCCGAGCTTGCCGACGTCCTCACCCATCACGAGGACCTTGGGGTCGGCCTCCATGGAGGCGCGCAGCGACGCGTTGATCGCCTTGGCGATGGTGATCTTCTCGTGGACGGCCATGGTCAGTTCTCCTCCGCGGCAACATCGGCGTCGGCGAACGACGCCTGGTACGCGGCGAACTGCGCGCGCTCCTCGTCGACGAGCGCATGCCCGTCCGCATAGACGTTCTCGAAGATCGCCATGGTGTCGGGGTCGGGCATCGCCCGGACGACGTCCCGCACCCGCTTGCCCAGCGCCTCGCTCTCCTCCTCGACGGCGGCGAAGTAGGCGTCGTCGACGAACCCCTCTGCCTCCAGATACCGGCGCAGCCGCAGGATCGGGTCCTTCGCCTCCCAGGCGCGGGTCTCCTCGTCGGCGCGGTACTTCGTCGGGTCGTCGGAAGTGGTGTGCGCGCCCATCCGGTAGGTGAACGCCTCGACCAGCATCGGGCCCTGGCCGGTGCGTGCCCGCTCCAGCGCCGCCCGGGTCACGGCCAGACAGGCCAGCACGTCGTTGCCGTCGACGCGGACGCCGGGGAATCCGAAGCCGCGGGCGCGCTGATAGAGCGGAACGCGGGTCTGCCGCTCCGTCGGCTCGGAAATCGCCCACTGATTGTTCTGGCAGAAGAAGACCACCGGGGCGTTGTAGACCGCGGAGAAGGTGAACGACTCGGCGACATCTCCCTGACTGGAGGCGCCGTCACCGAAATAGGCGAGCACCGCGGAATCCGCGCCGTCCTTCTGCACCCCCATCGCATATCCGGTCGCGTGCAGCGTCTGCGAACCGATGACGATGGTGTAGAGGTGGAAGTTGTTGCTGTTCGGGTCCCAGCCGCCGTGATTCACGCCGCGGAACATGCCCAGCAGATTCGTCGGATCGACCCCGCGGCACCAGGCGACGCCGTGCTCGCGGTAGGTCGGGAAGACGTAGTCGTCATCGCGCAGGGCCCGTCCGGAGCCGATCTGGGCCGCCTCCTGGCCGAGCAGCGAGGCCCACAGGCCCAATTCGCCCTGGCGCTGCAGCGTGGTGGCCTCGGCGTCGAACTTCCGCGTCAGCACCATGTCGCGGTAGAGACCGCGCAGTTCCTCGGGCGACAGGTCGATCGCGTACTCCGGGTGCTCGACCCGCTTCCCCTCGGGGGTCAGCAGTTGTACGAGCTCGTCCTGCTCCGCCGGGCGCGTGGCCTTGCTCTTGGCCGGTGACGCCTTTTTGGCGGTGGTGCGCTTGCTGCCGCTGCGGGTGTTTTTCCGCTGGGCAGTGCCTTCCACGGTCACGTGCTGCTCCTCCGTCTGTCCGGCCCCCGGGGTCCGCCGGTGGCCGTATTGCGGCTCACCCGGTATCCGATACGGCGCACGGGGTGGGTGCGAACGCGGCCGGATCCGGGTGGAACAAAGCGTCCCGGAAGGTGGCCTGCTCATCGCACGTTACCCATTGTCAAAGCCTAAGCGGAAACGGCGCTGACCTGCGATTTTGCTTGGATTTCCAAGTAAATCGCGAAAGCTGGGAACAAGTCCTGGTCACAGCGTTGCAGGCCGCCGGGACACCGGCACGTTATATCGGCGACCTGGAGCACGGGAAGGGTCGGTGTGTGAGACTGGGGCCGTGCACGAGGATGGAAAAATCACGGTATTCCTGCTCGATGATCATGAAGTGGTGCGGCGCGGCGTCCACGAAATGCTGGCAGGTGAACCGGACATCGAGGTCATCGGCGAGGCCGGCACCGCCGCAGACGCCCTGGTCAGGATCCCGGCCACCCGACCGGACGTTGCGGTGCTCGATGTCCGGCTACCGGACGGCAGCGGCGTCGAGGTCTGCCGCGAGATCCGTTCGCAGAACGACGAGATCAACTGCCTGATGCTGACGTCGTTCGCGGACGACGAGGCCCTTTTCGACGCGATCATGGCCGGTGCGGCCGGTTATGTCCTCAAGGCCATCCGGGGCAACGAACTCCTCGCCGCCGTACGCGATGTCGCCGCCGGGAAATCCCTCCTCGACCCGGTGGCCACCGCGCGGGTCCTGGAGCGGCTGCGGGGCGGCGGCACCAAGGACGACGGCAAGCTGGCCTCCCTCACCGACCAGGAGCGCCGGATCCTCGACCTGATCGGCGAGGGCCTGACCAACCGCGCCATCGGCGAACGCCTCCACCTCGCCGAGAAGACCATCAAGAACTACGTCTCCAGCCTGCTGTCCAAGCTCGGTATGGAGCGCCGCTCCCAGGCCGCCGCGTATGTCGCCCGGCGCCAGGCCGAACGCCGCTGACGGCCCCGGCCGCACGGGCCCGGCGGGACCAACGTCCCGGCGAGCTGAGGGCCGCTGCCCCTGTCGGCGGCGGCCCGCCCGGCGGCAGGCTGGGAGCCATGCCCTGCGACGATCCCCGCGCGACGGAACTGCTCGACCGCACCCCCTACGGGCGGGTGTCGTCGAGCCTGCGTGCGCTGCCCTTCACCGCGATCTCCCGGCATCTGGTCACCGGCCACCGGCTGATCGTGCGCCTGCACAGCGGCTACGGATACCACCGCGCCATGGACGGTGCGGTCGTCGCGTACGAGGCGGACAACCTGCACAGCGGGGCCGCCGACGCCTGGTCGGTGCATCTGACCGGAACCGCCCGGCTCGCCGAGCCGACCGACGCCGAACGGCAGCGTTTCGGCCGTACGCCACGGCTGGCCGACGGTGTTCCGTTCGACCCGGTTTTCCTGCGGATTGAGCCGGAATTCATCGCCTTGCACCACCTGACCGATGTACCGGAATTCAGAACCGCCCCCTGGGCCCCTGGCCAGTGATCTAACATCTGGCGCGTGCTGCGCTCATCTGTAGTCCGGACGGCGGCCCCTGACGGCCGCACGCTCGGCTCCTTACTCGCCCACTACGCCGACGCCGGGGAGCCGCTCTCCTGCGAGCCGGTCGCCGAGGGCCTGCTCAACCGCGGATACACGCTGGTCACCACCGACGGCAGATACTTCCTCAAGCACCATCTCGACGGGGACCGCGGCTCCATCTCCCGCCAGCACCGCGCCACCCTCCGACTCGCCGCGCTCGGCCTGCCGCTCGCCCCGCCCCTCGCCCGCGCCGACGGCCGCACCGTCACCGTGCTCGACGGCCGCTGCTACGCCCTGCACCCCTGGGTCGACGGCGAACACCTCGGCGGCACCGCGCTCACCCTCGCCCAGTCCCGCCGCCTCGGCGCGCTGCTCGGCCTCGTCCACACCGCACTGGAGCGGGTCATGCCCGCCCAGCGGCGGCCGGGCCCCGCCCCGTACGCCCAGCCCAGCGCCGAGCCCGCGCAGACCTTCGACGTCATCGACGAGCTGCTGGCGCTGGCCCGGGTGACCCGCCCGCGCACCAGCTTCGACGAGCTGGCCGAGCACCGGCTGCGGGAGCGCCGGGCGCTCCTGGAGCGTCACGCCCACCGCCGACCCGCCGACCCCGGCGCCGCGGCCGTCGGCTGGGTGCACGGGGACTTCCACCCGCTCAACGTCCTCTACCGGGGCGCCGCGCCCGCCGCGATCGTCGACTGGGACCGGCTGGGCGTCCAGCCGCGCGCCGAGGAGGCGGTCCGCGCCGCCGCGATCTTCTTCGTCCGGCCCTGCGGCACGCTGGACCTGGCGAAGGTGGCGGCGTACGCGGGCGCCTACCGCGGCGCGCGCGGCGCGGACGCCGGGGAGCTGGCCGCGGCCGTCCACCGGGTGTGGTGGGAGCGGCTGAACGACTTCTGGATGCTGACCTGGCGCTACCGCCTCGGCGACCGGCGCACCGACCCGCAGTTCCCCGCCGCGTCCGCGCTGGCGGTGTGGTGGACCCGCGAGTACCAGGCGGTCCGGGACGCGTTCACGGGATGAACGACGGCCCCGGACGGGCGGTCGCCGTCCGGGGCCGTGCAGCCGCGCGGGGAGGTACGGGCCTCCGGTGCGGTCAGGGGGTGGTGCCGGCCGCCGTGCCCGCGTCCGTGCCGCCGGTGCCCGTGCCGCCGGTGGTGTCCGTGCCGCCGGTGTCCGTGCCGCCCGTGGTGGTGCCCCCGGTGTCGGTACCGCCGGTGTCCGTGCCGCCCGTGTCCGTACCGCCGTTGGCGGCGCCGCCGTTGCTGTTGCCGCCGCCGGTCGTCGAGGTCGGCGGCGTCGTCTGCGGGGTCCGGGTCGGGGCGGTCGGGGACTGCGGCGTGGTGGGCGCCTGGGACGGCGGCGCAGTGTCCTCGGCCGGCGGGGTGTAGCCGCCGATGCCGCCGGGCTCGGTGGTCTCGTGCGTCGGCTCGTCGCTGGGCGATTCGGTCTGCTCGTCCTTGGTCGCGGAGGAGGACGTGGGCGACTTGGTGGGCTCGGGCGAGGAACCGCCGCCGCCGCTGTTCTGCACTGCGAAGGCCACGCCCACCGCGATGGCGATCAGCGCGAGCGCGGCGATCAGCCAGACCTTGCCGCGGCTGCGCCGCGCGGGCCGGTGACCGCCCTCGAACGCACCGTCGTCGGCGTGCATACCGGGCGGCAGGATCGGGTTCGCCGCGGTCGGCCCGGCGCCCGCGTGCGGCATCGCGGTGGTCGCGGCGACGCCCATCGCGGGCGTGCCACCGCCCTCGTGCGCGGCGACCGGGCCGGTGTTCCAGGTGCCGGTGTGGCCGCCCTGCTCGTGCAGCATCTGCAGCGAGTACTGGACCAGACCGCGCATCTCCTCGGCGGTCTGGAACCGGTCGTCCGGGTCCTTGGCCAGGGAGCGCATGACGAGGCCGTCCAGCTCCGGCGGCACATCGGCGACCTGCGACGGCGGCACCGGCATGTCCTGGACGTGCTGGTAGACCACCGACAGCGGCGTCTCACCGGTGAACGGCGGCCGCAGCGCCAGCAGTTCATAGAGCAGACAGCCGGTGGCGTAGAGGTCGGAGCGGGTGTCGACGGTCTTGCCGAGCGCCTGCTCCGGGGAGAGGTACTGCGGGGTGCCCATGACCATGCCGGTCTGGGTCATCGTCGACTGGGCGCCGTGCAGCGCGCGGGCGATGCCGAAGTCCATGACCTTGACGGCGCCGCTGTGGGTGATGATCACGTTCGCAGGCTTGATGTCGCGGTGCACGATGCCGTGCTGATGGCTGTAGGCCAGCGCCTCCAGCACGCCCGAGACGATGATCAGCGCCTGGTCCGGCGGCGGTGCGTCGGCATTCAGCAGCAGGTCACGGATGGTGCGGCCCTCGACCAGCTCCATCACGATGTACGGCACGGTGCTGCCGCCGACGTAGTCCTCGCCGGAGTCGTACACGGCGACGACGGCGTGGTGGTTCAGCCCGGCGACGGACTGTGCCTCGCGGGTGAAGCGGGCCTTGGACACCGGGTCCTCGGCGAGGTCCGCGCGGAGCAGCTTCACGGCGACGGTGCGGCCCAGCCGCACGTCCTCGGCGGCGAACACCTCCGCCATGCCGCCGCGGCCCAGACGGTGGGTGAGGCGGTAGCGGCCGTCGCCGACCAGTCCGCCGTTGCCCCACATCTCCGGTGCGTCGGAGGCGTGGGAGCCGGTGGCGTCAGGGTCGGACGGGCCCTGGGGGCCCTGCGTCGGTGCCATCGGTCCTCGCCGTCGAAATGGATCCGCCTGAGCGGTAAGGTCTCGGTCCTCGCCGGGACGGAAGCGCTGATCGCACCGCCCCTCCGGAGCACGCTACAGGCTCGGGAACGCCCGCTGGTCCGAGCGGACCGGCCATCAAACCTTCCGGCCACCCCGCGTCGCAAGTTGACCAACGGCGGACCGCATCCGGCCGCCCGTGTGGCATCGGGCACAACCGTCACGGAACGGGCACACAGCTTGACGTGTCACTGCCCTGGGGCAGACTTGGCTGCACAATTACCGGATTTGATCGCCATACGTGCGGGCACTGCGCCGAGGGGGAAGCGGAACGATGAGCCAGGACGGCGCTCAGGGCCCATACGAGGGCCGTTCGGTCGGCGGCGGACGTTACCAGCTTCGTGACCTTCTCGGCGAGGGCGGCATGGCAGCCGTCCACCTCGCCTACGACAGCGTCCTCGACCGCGAGGTCGCGATCAAGACCCTGCACAGCGAACTCGGCCGTGAGCAGGCATTTCGCGAACGCTTCCGGCGCGAGGCGCAGTCCGTCGCGAAGCTGGCGCACACCAACATCGTCTCGGTCTTCGACTCCGGTGAGGACGAGCTCGACGGCGCCATGGTGCCGTACATCGTCATGGAGTACGTCTCCGGTCAGCCGCTCCGCTCGGAGCTGGACGGCGACATGGCCCAGCATGGCGCGATGCCGACCCAGAAGGCGCTGAAGATCACCGCCGATGTGCTCGCCGCGCTGGAGGTGAGCCATGAGATGGGCCTGGTCCACCGGGACATCAAGCCGGGCAACGTCATGCTGACCAAGCGCAACGTCGTCAAGGTCATGGACTTCGGCATCGCCCGCGCCATGCAGTCCGGTGTGACATCGATGACACAGACCGGCATGGTCGTCGGCACCCCGCAGTACCTCTCGCCGGAGCAGGCGCTGGGCCGCGGCGTGGACGCCCGCTCCGACCTCTACTCCGTCGGCATCATGCTCTTCGAGCTGCTCACCGGGCAGCTGCCGTTCGACGCGGACTCCCCGCTCGCCATCGCGTACGCGCATGTGCAGGAGGAGCCGCCGCTCCCGTCGAGCATCAACCAGTCGGTGCCCCCGGCGGTCGACGCGCTGGTCGCCCGGGCGCTCAAGAAAAACCCCAATGAGCGGTTCCCGACCGCCGAGGCGATGCGGGACGAGTGTCTGCGGATCGCCGGGTCCGCGCAGTCCGGCGGTTCACCGCTGATCATCAGCGAGGGCCCCCGGGCGCGCACCAGCGGCTCGTCCGTCTCCTCCGCGGTCTTCCCGTCCGCGACCGGCACCCCGCACACCCCCGCGCCGCCGCATGTGCAGCAGCCGTACCAGCCGACGCAGACCGCCGGGTTCGGCCCGTCGACGCCGCCGCCGGTGAACAACGCCTTCCCTACCCCGGCACCCGGCCCCGCGCCGTACCACGCGGGCGGGTACCCGACCCCGGCGCCTGCCCCGGCACCGTTCACGCCGCCGCCGGTGGCACCGACGATGCCCCCGGCGAACGGACCGCGGCCGCGCAAGAACAACACCCCGGTGGTCGTCGTCGCGACGATCGTGGGTGTGGTGGTGGTGACCGCCATCGCGATCGCCATCGGTCTGAGCGCCGGTAACGGCAACGGCAAAAGCTCCACGAGTGACGAGTCGACGTCCGCGTATTCCGCCCCCGAGCCCACGTCGCCGAAGGTCAGCACCCGGCCCGAGGACAAGTCCGCGACGGTCCAGGCCAGCCTGTGCACCAACCCCTCGCACCCTTACGGCGAGAAGCGCAAGATCTACGTCCCCTCCTTCCTGTTCCGGAACATGGACTCGGTGAAGGAGTGCATGGACGCGGCGGGCTGGAAGTACACCGTCAAGGAGGTGAACGAGGTTCTCTGGGGGAAGAACACCGTCACCAAGCAGGAGCCGAGCGGCTTCAGCTCCTGGGACCCGGACAGCGGTCAGCCGCTGGAGATCACGGTCTCGACGGGCCGCAGCGACTGATCCACCGGCTGCGCAGACGCCAAGGGCCGGGCACACGGAGTGTGTGCCCGGCCCTTCGTGGTTCCTCGGCCCCCTGCGGCGCCGCTCAGAGGTAGGGGCCGGAGCGTGCGCCGCCGTGGCCGGGCTGATCCCCCTCCTCGGCGGGGGCGCCGGGCGGCAGCGCGCGCCGCATCGTCTCCAGCTGGGCGCGGGCGGCCATCTGCTGGGCGAACAGCGCCGTCTGGATGCCGTGGAACAGCCCCTCCAGCCAGCCGACCAACTGGGCCTGTGCGATACGGAGTTCCGATTCGGTGGGCACCGACTCGTCGGTGAACGGCAGGGACAGCCGCTCCAGCTCCTCGACCAGCTCGGGCGCGAGCCCGTCCTCCAGCTCCTTCACCGAGCTGGAGTGAATCTCCTTGAGGCGGACCCGGCTGGCCTCGTCGAGCGGCGCGGCCTTCACCTCTTCCAGCAGCTGCTTGATCATGCTGCCGATCCGCATGACCTTGGCGGGCTGCTCGACCATGTCCGCCACCGGCGTCTCCCGGGACTCCCCGTCGCCCTCGCCGCCGGAGGCGGCGCTGCCCAGCGCCATGCCGTCCGGGCCGACCACCAGGACGTGCTGGTTCTCCTGCGACCGTTCGTTCATCGGCATATCCATACCGCCATTCTCTCGTACACGGGTACGCCGGAGGCGGTGACCCCATCGGGCTACGACAGGGGCGCGGGCGGGCTGGCTGCTGGGCCCGGTGGTTCCTTCGGAGGCGGGCCGGTGGTCGGAGGCGGGCCGCGTCGATGACGTTTCACGTGAAACGGCGTACGGGCCGGGCCGCCGGGTCAGCCGCGCCGCAGCCGGAGGGCGAGGAAGGCCAGCCCCAGGCCGGTGAGCGTCATGCCCGCGCCCATCGGGAGCACCCGCTCGGCGTGGGTGCCCGTCCCGGCGAAGGGGTACGAGCTGTCGTTGGCCGGCGGTTCGGCCTGGGTGTCCGGCGCCTGCTGGTCGTCCATTTCCCGGGCCGTCCGGTTCCCCGGTGCGGGCGTCTCCGCCGGGACCACCTGCGGTACGGCGGCGGGCACCCGCTTCGGGCGGTGCGGCGGGACGGCGGGGTGCCGGTGCACGGTGTGGCGGTGTGACGGTGCGGCCTCGCGGGACGGGGCGGCGGCCTTGGCCGGGCGGTCTTCCGGGGCGCGGTGCGGCGCGGCCGTATGAGAGGCGTGCGGGACCGGGGGGTGTGGGGCGGCGGCGCCCGACGCGTGGG
>NZ_VKJP01000121.1 GCF_007280575.1 Streptomyces benahoarensis | reverse complement strand
AGATGTGTATAAGAGACAGGGCAGGGCCGCCGCGAGGCTGTCCGCGTGCCCGGTGGCGGGGTCCGGGGCGTGGCCGAGGATGACGGCGGCGAGTTCGGCGACCTTGGCGTCGTACTCCTGGGCGCCGACGTCGCGGAAGTCGCGCCAGGTGCGGTTCGCGGCGAACGGCGGGAGCGTGACGTCGCCGAGGAGCAGCGGGATGAAGCGCAGGTCATGGCGGGCCCCGGCGGTGGCGAGGGCGGCGTACTCCTCGTGGGCGCGCGGTGAGGCGACCGACGCCGGGCTGATGAGCGCGAGGGCGTTGGCGGTGTCGCGGATCTCGGCCTCCAGCCGGTGCACGACCACATCGCCGGGGAGCAGGCTCCACTCGTCGAGGAAGACCCGGACGCCGTGGGCGGCGAGCCGGGACGCCAACTCCGTTGCCCAGGCGGCATCTGCGGGTGCGTGGGAGAGGAACGCATCACTCATCGGCAGCCTCCGTCACGGCGCGGTACGGGGAGTGGCGCCGCCGCCCGGCCCCGCGGCCTCGTGCGGGCGGACGGCGCGGACGAGGGCGGCGAGCTGTGCGTCGAACGCGTCGGCGCCGAGGTCCCGCAGGTCGAGCGGCCGGCGGATCCGCGCGAACGGCGGGAGCAGCACGTCGTCGGTCAGGACGGGGACGAACCGACGCCCGCCCGAGTGGTCCCGTTGCAACAGCGCCGCGTACTCGTCGCGGATCGCCGGGTCGGCCATGGTGGCGCGGCTGAAGAGCAGCACCCCGTTGGCCGACGCGAGCAGCGCCCGCTCCTTCTCCAGGGACGCGACGAGCCCCGGGCCGATCCACGCGTCGAGGAAGACCTCAAGACCCGCGTCCCGCAGCCGGTCGGCGAGCCGCCGGGCCGTGTCGGCGTCCGCGTCGGCGTACGAGAGGAAGACGTCGTAGCCGGGTGCCGGATCGGGCACCGGGGGCTCGGGCACCGGCGGCTCGACCGGGTCCGGTGGCCGCCGTCGGCGGATCTGCCCGCGGACGGCTACGTATCCGAAGTACGCCGAGGCGAGGGCGGTGGCCCCACTGATCACCGCGATGACGTCGTCCAGCATCTCCACTGTCCAGCCCCCGTCCCCGTATCACGCCATCCATCACGCCATCGGTTCAGAGTAATGGGAGGGGCGATGAAGGGGACATCAACTGACGTGATCTGCAAGGGAGTTGGGAGAGATAAGTGAAGCGGGAGGGAGGAGGGGAGCCAGAGGGAGAAGTGAAGCGGGAGGGAGAAGGGAAATGTGGGGCTGAAGGGGCGGCGGGCGGTCTCGGAAGTGGTGCGGGTGGCCGCGGGAGATTGCGCTGCTCAGCCATGAGCCGCCGTCGAAGGCCCGGAACCGGCCGCCCCCGAACGCACACCGGGCCCCGCGGACCGAAGTCCACGGGGCCCGGTGACGGGAATCGCTCAGTCCGTGCCGGATTCCATCGCGGCGCGGTCCAGCGCCTCGTCCTCGGCGGAGACCTCGCCGCGGGAGGCGATGGCCTCGGCGCCGCCCTCGGGCATGGAGCCGATCAGGCCGGTCGCGGCGGCCTGGGCGGCGCCGACGGCGGGGCTGGTGGTGCCGATCAGGCCGATACCGGCGTACTGCTCCAGCTTGGCGCGCGAGTCGGCGATGTCGAGGTTGCGCATGGTGAGCTGGCCGATCCGGTCGACGGGACCGAACGCCGAGTCCTCGGTGCGCTCCATGGACAGCTTGTCCGGGTGGTAGCTGAAGGACGGGCCGGTCGTGTCGAGGATCGAGTAGTCCTCGCCGCGCCGCAGTCGCAAAGTGACCTCGCCGGTGACGGCGGCGCCGACCCAGCGCTGGAGCGACTCGCGGACCATCAGGGCCTGCGGGTCCAGCCACCGGCCCTCGTACATGAGGCGGCCCAGGCGGCGGCCCTCGTTGTGGTACTGGGCGAGGGTGTCCTCGTTGTGGATCGCGTTGACCAGGCGCTCGTACGCGGCGTGCAGCAGGGCCATGCCGGGCGCCTCGTAGATGCCGCGGCTCTTGGCCTCGATGATCCGGTTCTCGATCTGGTCGGACATGCCCATGCCGTGGCGGCCGCCGACGGCGTTGGCCTCCATGACGAGGTCGACGGCGGAGCCGAACTCCTTGCCGTTGATCGTCACCGGGCGGCCCTGCTCGAAGCCGATCGTGACGTCCTCGGCGGGGATCTCGACCGACGGGTCCCAGAACTTGACACCCATGATCGGCTCGACCGTCTCCAGGGAGACGTTCAGGTGCTCCAGGGTCTTCGCCTCGTGGGTGGCGCCCCAGATGTTGGCGTCGGTGGAGTACGCCTTCTCGGTGCTGTCGCGGTAGGGGAGGTCGTGGGCGAGCAGCCACTCCGACATCTCCTTGCGGCCGCCGAGCTCCGTGACGAAGTCGGCGTCCAGCCACGGCTTGTAGATCCGCAGGTTCGGGTTGGCGAGCAGACCGTAGCGGTAGAACCGCTCGATGTCGTTGCCCTTGTACGTGGAGCCGTCGCCCCAGATCTGGACGTTGTCCTCCAGCATCGCCCGGACCAGGAGCGTGCCGGTGACGGCGCGGCCGAGCGGCGTGGTGTTGAAGTAGGGGCGACCGCCGGAGCGGATATGGAACGCGCCGCAGGTCAGCGCGGCCAGGCCCTCCTCGACCAGGGCGGCCCGGCAGTCGACCAGACGGGCGATCTCGGCCCCGTAGGTCTGCGCGCGGCCGGGCACCGAGGCGATGTCGGGCTCGTCGTACTGGCCGATGTCGGCGGTATAGGTGCACGGGACCGCGCCCTTGTCGCGCATCCACGCGACCGCGACCGAGGTGTCGAGGCCGCCCGAGAAGGCGATGCCGACGCGCTCACCGACGGGGAGGGAGGTAAGGACCTTGGACATAGGAAGAGTATGCAGTGTTTCGAATTTTCATGCAAGTACTGCCGCACTCCGCCCCGCCCGGCCTCCTCCTCCCCAGGCGCCCGGCACCTCCCCGCACCTACCCGACCTGCGGAAACGCGGCCGCCCGCCGTCCGGACGGTTCCGGGCGGCGGGCGAGCGGCGGCGTGGCGGCGGGTCGGCGGTCAGTTCCGGCCGCGGCGCAGCGCCTTGCGGATGAAGTGGACGATCAGCCAGATCACCAGCACCACGAGGAGCAGGAAGATCACGAAGAGCACGATCAGGAAGATGCCCAGCTTCTTGAAGAAGCTCGTTTTCTTCTTCGGCTTCCCGTGGGCGAGATGCACCTTCTTGACCTTCGAAGCGGTCACGGCGGTACCGTGCCCCGCCTCACCGGAGACCGTGGCCGCACCGGCGACCGCCGCACGGGACGAACCGGCGGCGGGCGCAACGGACTTCACCTCCGCCCCGGCCGCCCCGGCCGGTACGGCGTGGTGGGCGACGACCGCGGCCGGGCGGGGCGCGGCGGTGGCGGCGGGCGCTGCGGCGGCCAGCAGGCCGACCAGCAGCGCGAGGATCACCGCGGGCCGACGGCGCGAACCACCCTTCCTGGGCGTGGAGTTGAGCCCGGACCCGGCAACGGATGCCGTCCCCCCGGTCGCACCGGTTCCCGGTGCGCGGCGTATGTCCCTGTCCATGTGATGTTCCCCCTCGGGCGTACGTCGGACGCTGCGCCGCGACGCGTGGACCGTCCGCGGCGTACACCATTATCGGCGGCGCGGACACCCGCTCGGGCCCCGCGCGCACGCACCGTACCGCCCGGCGCCTCACGCCCGTACGCGGCGTCCGCACCGGGCGACGCTCCGCGCAGGAAGAGGAGGAGGAGAAAAGAGGAGGGGGAAGCGGCCAGGCGGGGGGGTGCCTGCCGCTTCCCCCTGGGGGCCGGGCCTCCGAGTCCGTGCCGCGATCGGGGGAGTACGCGACACGGACCCCGCAGTGAGGCCCGGCCCGGCCCCGGGGCTCCTGCTGGGCCCGCCGGGGCATATCTCCATGCTGCCCGCGCGAGACGCCCCGACGGCGGGCCAAAGGGCCTTCTTCAACGGGCCTTTGGTCCCGTTTACGCGGGACGGACGGGGCCATGGGCGGCGGGGGCCGGGGCGGCGGATGCGGATTCCGGCCGGTGCCCGGGGCGCGGGAGTGGTTACACTCGCCCGGTCGCACAGGGGATCGGGCAGCACTGCCCAGGGGGAGACGGGATCGATGGCGCAGGCGAGAAAGATCGCGTTGTATGTGCTTGTCGTCTTCGTGCTGTACACGATCATCACCTCCCCCGACCGGGCCGGTGATCTGGTGAAGATAGGCTTCGAAGGTGTCTCGTCCGCCGCGAAGGGCGTCGGCGAGTTCATGACGCAGCTGGTCAGCTGACCGTCCCCGGCACCGCCGACGGCCGGTCAGGCCACGCACCGCCCGCCGCACGGAGGCCCCAGTGATCCGCCACCTGGTCCTGTTCCAGCTCAACGACGGCGTCTCGCCGGACGAGCCGCGCGTCCAGGAGGCCGCTCGCGCCTTCATGGAGCTGGGCGGCAAGATCCCGGAGCTGACGCACTGGGAGTGCGGCTGGAACATCAGCGACCGACCCATCGCCCGCGACTTCGCGATCAACTCCGCCGTCGCCGACCGGGACGCCCTCGCCCGCTACCTCGCGCACCCGGCCCACCAGGCAGCCGCCGCGCAGTGGCGCGCGTTCGCCACCTGGGTGATCGCCGACTACGAATTCTGACCGCCCGCGGCACCTTCTGACGCGCCCCTCGCCCCCGGCCTCGACCCCGGGCGGGGGGCTTTTGCGTACCGGCGCGGCGGAACGGGGCGCGGCCCGGGGCCGCCCACGCAGGTACCGGCGTGCGCGCGGGCGCCCGGCGCGCGCGGCCGTACGCCGTTCGGGGCTGACCCGACGCACAGCGGCGCACCGCGTTACGCGGATCAACTCGCCGCTCAACACGGAGTAATGCGGTACTTGCACACACTGCGCATGTCTTGTGATGCTATGACCGCTTTGCCGGATGCATGCATTGTGAAGGGTGGCGTGACCGTGACGGCCCGTACTGCGCCCAAGGCGCCATCCCGCGAGAGCCGGAGCGCGGACACCCGGGCGCTCACGCAGGTGCTCTTCGCCGAGCTGGCCGGGCTCGAATCCGGCACCCCCGAGCACACCCGGGTCCGCGCCGCCCTGATCGAGGCCAACCTCCCGCTCGTCCGATACGCCGCCGTACGGTTCCGCAGCCGCAACGAGCCGATGGAGGACGTGGTCCAGGTCGGCACCATCGGCCTGATCAACGCCATCGACCGCTTCGACCCGGACCGGGGCGTGCAGTTCCCCACCTTCGCGATGCCCACCGTCGTCGGCGAGATCAAGCGGTACTTCCGCGACAACGTCCGCACCGTCCACGTACCGCGCCGCCTCCACGAGCTGTGGGTGCAGGTCAACGGCGCGACGGAGGATCTGACGGTGCTGCACGGGCGCTCGCCGACCACCGCCGAGATCGCCGAACGCCTCAAGATCGGCGAGGAGGAGGTGCTGGCCTGCCTGGAGGCCGGGCGGTCGTATCACGCCACTTCCCTGGAGGCGGCCCAGGAGGGCGACGGGCTGCCCGGCCTCCTCGACCGGCTCGGCTACGAGGACCCCGAACTGGCCGGTGTCGAGCACCGCGACCTCGTCCGGCATTTGCTCGTCCAGCTTCCCGAGCGCGAACAGCGGATTCTGCTGCTGCGTTACTACAGCAACTTGACGCAATCTCAGATCAGCGCGGAGCTGGGGGTGTCGCAGATGCACGTCTCGCGGCTACTGTCACGGAGCTTCGCCCGGCTGAGATCCGCAAACAGGATCGAGGTCTAACCGGCAGGGGCGACGCGGACCCCGCGTTCCTGCACAGATATGTCGACATGACGCTACAGCGCGTTGCCGACATGTGACATTCTGCTGGAACCGCGTTTGCCGTGGCGCCGCCTCCGGTATTCAGGTGGAGGCATCACTCTCCGGTCCGCCTCGGTCCGGAGACGCCGCAGCGACCCGACCCGCGACCTCAAGGGGGTGGCATGTCCGTAGAACTGGACAGCTCAAAGGTGCTTCCCGCGATTCCCGCGCCCGCACCGCCCGTGCACGACGACGACGCCATCAACACCCGCACGCTCTCCCGCTCCCTGTTCCTGCGGCTGGCCACGCTCGACAAGGACTGCGCGGAGCGTACGTACGTTCGCGACACCCTGATCGAGCTGAACCTCCCGCTGGTGCGGTACGCGGCGGCCCGTTTCCGCAGCCGCAACGAGCCGATGGAGGACATCGTCCAGGTCGGAACGATCGGTCTGATCAAGGCGATCGACCGTTTCGATTGCGAACGCGGGGTGGAGTTCCCGACGTTCGCAATGCCAACGGTCGTGGGCGAGATCAAGCGTTTCTTCCGTGACACCTCCTGGTCGGTGCGGGTCCCGCGCCGCCTCCAGGAGCTGCGCCTCGCGCTCACCAAGGCCAGCGACGAGCTGTCCCAGAAGCTCGACCGTTCGCCGACCGTCCCCGAACTCGCCCGCGTGCTGGGGGTGTCGGAGGAGGACGTCGTCGACGGTCTCGCCGTCGGCAACGCGTACACCGCCTCCTCGCTCGACTCGCCCTCCCCCGAGGACGACGGCGGCGAGGGCTCCCTCGCGGACCGCCTGGGCTACGAGGACACCGCGCTGGAGGGCGTGGAGTACCGCGAATCCCTCAAGCCGCTGCTGGCCAAGCTGCCGACGCGGGAGCGGCAGATCATCATGCTGCGCTTCTTCGCCAACATGACGCAGTCGCAGATCGGCGAGGAGGTCGGCATCTCGCAGATGCATGTCTCGCGCCTCCTCACCCGCACCCTCGCGCAGCTCCGGGAAGGGCTGATCGCCGAATGAGGACGGGTCCGCCGAGCGGTCGTTGACCTCCCGCGTCATCGCACCACCCGCACCACGCGCACCACTGCTCGCACGATGCGCACCACTCGGCGGACTGCGAAGAGGATCGATCGCCGGTCGGTCCGGTACCCACCGGCCGTTCCCCTCTTCCTGGTCACCTCCCTCGCCTTTCTCGCCTCGCGCGCCTCTCTCCCCTCTCCCCTCTCCCCTCTCCCGAACCTCTCTCACCTCTTGCGAGTCTGTGGCCCTTCTCGGCCCTCGCCCCTCGGCCACCTCCCCTCGCGCCCTCACCCCTCGGCCCACCGCGCCGGTCTCCGGCGGTCCCGTGGCGACGGCCTCTGCCGAGGGCTAGGAATCTGACGGTTCGTCATCAACACTGGGCCGATGCGACAGTCACCCCGCATACTCGCCCGTGACACGTCCCCGCGCTCCGCCCGCGCCGCCGCGCGCCCGGCGGAATCCGCCCCGGCACACCACCGCCTCTCCCCCTCCCGTACCGCGTCGGCGGTCGCCGTGTGCTGCCTGGGCGGCGCGCTGCTCGTCGGCTGCGGGAGCGGAGCCGGTCAGGGGTACGCGGCGGTCGGCGCCGCCGGTGAGGGCGCCGCGACCGGCGCGCCGTCCGGGCAGGGCGTCGAACTGACCCCGCTGGACGGGTCCGGCGCGCCCGCGCACCGTACGCCCGGCGGGGGCGGCGGCGACGCAACCGGGAATTCCGGCGAGGGGCAAGATCCGGCCAACTCCGCGCCCGGCGGTGCCCCTTCGGGCGCTCCGGATCAATCAGGCACAGACCCTGATGGTTCCGGTGGGCCCGGTGCACCCGGCGGCCCCGACGCGTCCACCTCGCCGCCCGCGCGGCCGGGGGCGTCCGGCTCCCCGGGCCCGTCAAATACGCCGGACGCACCGGGCTCGCCGTCCGCGCCGGGGCTCCCCTCCCCCACCGTCCCCGCGGGCGAGGGCGCACCCGCGGGGCTGGTGATCGGGAAGCCGGTGCGTGCGGACGGCGGGGAGCGGTGGTGCGAGCAGGTCGCGTTCCCGGTGCTGAACACCGGTACGGAGCCGGTCACCGTCGGCAGGGTCACGTTCGGAACGCACATCATCGGCGGCCTCGGCATCGACTGGGACACCCGCACCTCGACCCGCAAGCTCCCGCTGCCCCTCCCACCGGGCGCGCGCCGCACCGCGTCGTACCGGGTCTGCGTGGACGCGTGGCGGGTACCGCTGGGGATGCACATCGAGACCAAGGACGTGTCGTTCGACTGGAAGCGCCACCTGGCGGACGAATCGGAGACCGGCCCCGGGGAGAAGCCGGGGCGGACGCCCGGGGAGAAGCCGAGCCCGAAGTCCGAGTAGCGGCCCGCCCGCCCTCTCCCGGTCCGAAGTCCGAGGAGGGCCCGGCCGCCCGGCCACCCGCCCGACTCCCCTCAGCCCGCACCGGGCATCCCGTAGCGCCTGTCGTCAAACTCCCGTTGTCGCCCGCGAGGCAGGCGGGAGTTTGCGGACACGTCCTATTGATCCGGAACTCGAAGGGTTCTATTCGAGGATGTAGCGGACGTGTGGTCCGCCGAAGTAGCCGCGGACGATGTGCGGTTGGCGTTGGCGGCGGTGGAAGAACCTGCGGGTTTCGGCGGCGAGTTGGGCCTGGTCGCGGGCCCGGCTGTGCACGGGCAGGCTCCGTTTGGGGTCGGCGTTGACCAGTTCGTCGGGGTTCAGCTCGGGCGAGTAGGCGGGCAGGAAGTGCAGCTCGGTCCGGCCGGGGTGAGCGGCGAGCCAGGCGTGGACCTTGCGGGAGCGGTGGGCGGAGTGTCCGTCCAGGACGAGATGGACCTTGTGGTCGAAGTGGCCCCCGAGCCGGTCCAGGAAGCGGCACATGGCGTCGGCGTCGAAGGTCTCGGTGAACACCATGAAGTGCATCCGGCCCTTCGTGCTGATCGCGGACGCCACCTACAACAAGCACTGACTTTCTCAGCACACCCCACACAACCCCAGCTCACACCCCCACCCACCCGGCCCGAGCTATTCCCCTCACCTTCTCAACCAACCAACAACACCCCAGGTCAGACACCGCCCCGCACACCAACCAACACCCCCTCCAGCGTCAGCCGGTGTGCGTAGCAGAGCGTGACAGCGTCGCCGGGCCACTCTTCGACGGCACGTACTTCCTGGCCCAGGCCGGGTCGAGAAGGGCGCTGACGCTGCCGGTGCGGGCGTCGTCGTGGTCGCCTCAGCTCCCGGATCCGTACGACAGGTGCCGCCCAGCGGCGCCTGGTCGCCGACGCCTCGCACGAACTGCGCACCCCGCTGACCGCGCTGCGCGCCAACGCCGAGATCCTGCTCAGGGCCGAGCAGCTGACCGCGCGCCAGCGGCAACGCGCGACCGGCGCCCTCACCCGCCAGCTGCGCGAAGTGACCAACCTCGTCAACGACCTGATCGACCTGGCCCGCAACGAGGAACCCCAGCAGGCGCTGGAACTGGTGCGGCCCACGGCCCTGCTGGAGCACGCCGTCGCCGTCGCCCGGGACCACGGGCCGCACATCGCCTTCGTGCTGGAGACCGCCCCCTCGGCCGCCGATACCCTGGCGGCCGCGGTCCGGAGCCGGCTGACCAGGCTGTTCTCCAACCTCCTGGACAACGCGGCGAAGTTCTCCCCGGCCGGTGGCCGCGTCGAGGTGGCCGCGCTCCGCTCACCGGACGACGGCCGGCTGGAGATCAGCGTCCGCGACCACGGCCCCGGCATCGACCCCGCCGACCTGCCCCATGTCTTCGACCGCTGCTACCGGTCCCGCACCGCCCGCGCCCTCCCAGGCTTCGGCCTGGGCCTGGCCGTGGCTCGCTGGTCAGCCCGCCGCGGGACCGGCCAAGGGCCTCGCCTGCCGAACCGCCTCCTCCAGAAGCGCCGGCAGTTGCTGGCGAACTGCTCCTTGCAAGGCCCCTTTTGATGCGGCGGATGCCGGCGGCGGGACCTGGTCGGCTCCAGCGGCTTGCTGATGGCCCCTGACGGAGGTGGAGTCGACGTTGATGTCCCAGTCGATGTCACCCGCAGCGTCGGCGACGGCCCGGACGTGTTGGAGCAGCTTCTCCCAAGTGCCGTCGGCGGACCACAGCAGGTGCCGCTTATGCACCGGCTGCCACGGACCGAAGCGCTTGGGCAGCTCACGCCACTGGCAACCGGTGCCGAGCCGGTGAATGATCCCGCTGATCACCTGCCGGTGGTCTCGCCACCGGCCACACCGGTTGTTGCTCACCGGCAGCAACGGCTCCAGCACCGCCCACTCGTCGTCAGTCAGATCTCCCCTGCTCACCATCCCCGAACAACGAGGCACATGATTGAAGAGGCACTGCCTAGGGGACGACCTTGCTCGGGCAGAGCCGTCGGGACGTGCTCTCGCCTTTCAGCTTGGCGTCCACGCAGCCGCCCGGCAGGCTGTCGTGCGGCGTGCTGCCGAAGTTGGCGGTTACGGTCAGCGCGCCGTCGCCGAAGACGGTCCGCTGCACCGTGCGGTCCTCGGTCAGCCAGCGGAAGGAGGTCAACTCCTGCGTCCCGGCGGCACGGTGCAGGGGATCGAAGTACTTCTGCAGGGCGGCCAGTTCACGAGTGTTCTTCTCCCACGCCGGGTCCTTGTCGCTCAGCACGAAGTTGAGCGGGACGTTGTAGAGCATCGCCAGAAGCGCCCGGTTGGTCTTCTGCTCTGGCAGCTTGTCGAAGGGCAGCTCCCAGCGTTCGACGTTGATCAGCGAGCCGTGCAGTGCGGTCTCGTAGAGGGGGACGCGGTAGACCGGGTCGTACATGGCCTTCATCGCCGCCGCCACCACGGCCCGGTGCTCCGGCTTGAAGTCGGAGACCTTCACTGGCTTGAAGAACATGTCGGTCGCCCCCTCCGGCATGTAGCCGCCCCAGGCCGGGTCGTTCTTGGGGCCCTTCGGGTCGGTGTCGATGTGGCCCGTCTCGATGCCCCACAGCCGCCCGTCGACCGGGGTCCCCGAGCCGTGGTCGTAGGCGAGCACCTTGTTGGCCCAGGCCCCGGCGGCCTCGGAGCCGAGAACGAGCGGCTTTCCGGAGGGGGCGTACGCGCCGGTCATGAGGCGCTTCATACGGGCCAGCCGGTTGGTGCGGTCCTCGCCCATCGTCATGGGGTGCTTCGGGTCGTGGTCGCGGAAGAGCTCACCGGCCGCGTCCACGTCGAGGAAGTAGCTGCTCGCCCCGTTGCGGACCAGGGACCGGGTGCGGTCCGCCAGGTAGTGCTTGTCTTTCTCGGCCTTCTCGAATGCCTCGGAGCTGAGGTAGCAGCCGTGGCCGCGGAACCCGGGCTGCGGCGTCCCGTCGGCCCGCTGCACGCAGAAGCCGGGGTAGACGCCGTCGGGCCAGATCGTGTTGGGAGAGGAGTCGGGGCCCTTCTCCTGGCCGTCGGCGAACGAGTCGTAGGGTGCCGCCAGATACCCGGCCGTCTCCGCGGCCGCCACGTCCTTCGCGGTCATGGGGGAGTCGTCGGAGTCGTAGCCGACCCACATCCTGGTGACGCCGAGCGACTTCAGCCGCTCGACTCCCTTGGCCGTGCGGGCGCCGCCCCAGGTGTAGGCGTGGAAGGCGCCGAGGAGCTTCGCCGTCTCCGGGTTCTCCTCAATCTTCCGCTTGAGACTGCCGAGTTGGCCGTGCTCCGAGAGCCAGGCCCGGTAGTCGACGGCGGGGGCGATAGGGGAGCCATCGGTCAGGGCGAAGGTGACCGTGTACGTGCGGGTGTCGTTGCCACCCGAGAAGCGGTGGGTGGTCGTGGTGCGCAGCCGGCCGCCGGAGGAGGCGAACTGTAGCGAGGTGTCGATGTCGGTGGGGGCGAGATAGCTGACCCCTTGCTTGTCGCCGAGGCTGTAGCCCCAGAGGGGAAGCGAGAGATTGGTCAGCGCCGCCCCCTCGCCGCCGACGAGCCCGCCGTCCGGCGAGTTCCAGAACGTGTCGGCGACGGGGATCGACAGGCCCTCGCCTCGCGGAAGCTGCAGGGCGGACGCCGCCGGGTCGGTTCCGGTGACCGGCCAGGTCATGGTGGTGTCGGTGGCGCTGGTGACGGTGATCCGCAGGCGGCCGTGGTCGGCGAGGGCCTCAACGGTCAGGCCCTTGCCGGGGTACGTCCACCGGGCGCCGTCCGAGACCTGGGTCACCCGGCCGGGCTCCCCCGGGGAGCTCACGGCGGGGTCCGACATCCGGACGGTGCGGCCGTCGTGGCCGCGGCCGTCTATGCGCAGGGTGGCGGTGTCGATTGAGGCAGTTCCGCCCTGCACGGGGAGCTCGACGAGGCCGTCGTGGATCCGTACGTGGCCCGGCTCGGTGGACTCGGTGCCGAAGGCGGTGGCTGTGACCGCGGCCCCGGCCGTCAGCGCGGTGGCAATGGCAAGGACGACATACCTGCGCGTCCTACGGTTCGTCGCATGTCCGGTACTCGTGTGCATACAGCTGTAATAACGACGGGATCTAAGAGCCTTTTAAGACGGTGTCCTACGTGGTGAGGCGGAGCAGTCGCTTGTAGCAGCACAGGGCGGCGGCGAGGCCGAGAAAGGCCAGGTAGTTGCCTGGATGTCGTTCGTAGCGGGGGTTGAGTCTGTGGTAGCCGGACAGTCACGCGGTTGGTGCTCTTCGCCGACCAGGTCGGCATCCGCTCCGACCAGGTCACCGGCCGCACCTGGGGCGCGAAAGGGTGCACGCCGGTCGTGCGCCGCACGGGCAACCGCTTCTCCGTCAACGCGATGTCCGCGATCAGCACGAAGGGCCGGACGCACTTCATGGTGTTCACCGAGACCTTCGACGCCGACGCCATGTGCCGCTTCCTGGACCGGCTCGGGGGCCACTTCGACCACAAGGTCCATCTCGTCCTGGACGGACACTCCGCCCACCGCTCCCGCAAGGTACGCGCCTGGCTCGCCGCTCACCCCGGCCGGACCGAGCTGCACTTCCTGCCCGCCTACTCGCCCGAGCTGAACCCCGACGAACTGGTCAACGCCGACCCCAAACGGAGCCTGCCCGTGCACAGCCGGGCCCGCGACCAGGCCCAACTCGCCGCCGAAACCCGCAGGTTCTTCCACCGCCGCCAACGCCAACCGCACATCGTCCGCGGCTACTTCGGCGGACCACACGTCCGCTACATCCTCGAATAGAACCCTTCGAGTTCCGGATCAATAGACCCGGCGGAAACACGGAAACGGGGCCCGGAAGCGTTCCGGGCCCCGCGTTGTACGGAGGGGTGAGGGGTGGTGCGGGGGTCAGGCGACGGCGAGCCAGACCGCTGCCGCGACGACCACCACGGCGACGGCGATGCCGACGATCAGGCCGATGCGGGGGCCCGCCGACTGCGCGGGGGCCGGGGCGCGGCGGCCGCCGGTCTGCGGGGTGCCGCCCTCGTCGACGAAGGCGCGGAACATCTGCGTGCTGCCCGCCGGGTCGTAGTTGCCCTCGGCCTGGTTCTGCGGGTTGGTCGCCATGGGCAAGGACCCTAGCGAACCCCGGTCTTCGGGGCACCCTTGGGCCGCGCGCGCAGCGGCGCCGGAACGGCCCGCGGAAGCGGCCGGACGCCACGTCCCGCACACCGTCGGACCGCCTCTCCCCTGCCCGGAACGCCTGCCCACCCGGTACGTACAGGAGAAGAGAGGAGGTACGGGAAGAGAAGGGGTGTGAGGCGTGGCGGGGGGTAACACAGGGCAGACCAGGCGAAATGAACGACCACGCGCCGCACCGGGCGCCGCCCTCGACGCCTCGAAGGGCCACCGAAGCGCCCCGAAGCCCGTCGAAGTGACGCTGACCACATTTCGGAGCGGCCCGGCCACCCCGGGCGAGCGGCCCTGACCTGCACCTTCCCGGCGACCACCCACCCCCTTGACCCCGGCCTGAGATCGCCTTTCCCTTCCCTTTACTGTAGGCCCCACCTATTCGTTTGCCTTCAGCAACCAACCTCCCTATGGTTGCCTCAAGCAACAAAACCGCGTGGAGGAGCCCATGGCCGCCCAGAGTCAGTACGAGGAACTGGCCAGGCAGCTCAGCGCCATCGGAGCCGTCAAGCGTGAAATGGGGCGCATCCTGCCCCAGGACTGCCCGCCCGCCTCGACCGGTGTGCTCACCCTTCTCGACCGTCACGGCGAGATGCGGATGAGCCAGCTGGCCGAGCTGCTCGCGATCGACATGTCGGTGACCAGCCGGCACGTCGCCCACGTCGCGGAGCGCGGCTGGATCGAGCGCAAGCCCGATCCGGCGGACAAGCGGTCGCGTCTGTTGCGCCTGACCCCGAGCGGCAAGGAACTCCTGACGGAGCTCTCCGAGCGCTACACCCACACACTCGCCCGGTACCTGGACGACTGGACCGACACCGACGTCGGCCACCTCGTCGAACTGCTCACGCGGCTCCGTACGAGCTTCGGCGACTGCCGTACCCGGGCGCATCACGACTCCACCACCCGTACACCCGCAGGATGAAAAGGAACTACATGGCTACGACCACACCAGCCGGTGTGCGGGGCGGCCACGCCAAGCACGGGGGCATACCCGCCTCCGGACAGCCGCCCATGACGCACCGTCAGATCATGGAGGCACTCTCCGGGCTGCTGCTCGGAATGTTCGTCGCCATCCTGTCGTCGACCATCGTGTCGAACGCGCTCCCCGAGATCATCCACGACCTCGACGGCGGCCAGTCCGCCTACACCTGGGTCGTCACGGCGTCGCTGTTGGCGATGACCGCGACCACCCCGCTGTGGGGCAAGCTCTCCGACCTGTTCAGCAAGAAGCTGCTGGTGCAGATCGCGCTGGTCATCTACGTCGCGGGCTCGGTCGTCGCCGGTCTGTCGCAGAACGCCGGGATGCTCATCGCCTGCCGTGTGGTGCAGGGCATCGGCGTCGGCGGTCTGTCCGCCCTGGCGCAGATCGTCATGGCCGCGATGATCTCCCCGCGGGAGCGCGGGCGGTACAGCGGTTACCTCGGTGCCACCTTCGCCGTCGCCACCGTCGGCGGTCCGCTGCTCGGCGGCGTCATCACCGACACCAGCTGGATGGGCTGGCGCTGGTGCTTCTACGTCGGCGTGCCCTTCGCGGTGATCGCGCTGATCGTGCTGCAGAAGACCCTGAAGCTCCCCGTCGTCAAGCGCGAGGGCGTCAAGGTCGACTGGGCGGGTGCCTTCTTCGTCAGCGCGGCGGTCTCGCTGCTGCTGGTGTGGGTGACGCTGGCCGGCGACAAGTACGACTGGATGTCGTGGCAGACCGCCGCGATGGTGGGCGGCGCCGTCGTCCTCGGTGCGCTCTTCGTCTTCGTCGAGTCCAAGGCGACGGAACCGATCATCCCGCTGCGGCTGTTCCGCAACAAGACGATCACCCTCGCCTCGCTGGCCTCGCTGTTCGTCGGTATCGCGATGTTCACCGGCACCGTCTTCTTCAGCCAGTACTTCCAGCTGGCGCGCGGCGAGTCGCCGACGATGTCCGGTGTGATGACGATCCCGATGATCGGTGGTCTGTTCATCTCCTCGACCGTCTCCGGCCAGGTCATCACCAAGACCGGCAAGTGGAAGGCGTGGCTGGTCTCCGGCGGCGTCCTGGTCACCGCGGGTCTGGGCCTGCTGGGCACCATCCGCTACGACACCGCCTACTGGCACATCGCGATCTTCATGGCCCTGATGGGTCTGGGCATCGGCATGATGATGCAGAACCTGGTGCTCTGCACGCAGAACCAGGTCGCGCCGCAGGACCTCGGCTCCGCCTCGTCCATCGTCACCTTCTTCCGCTCCCTCGGCGGGGCGGTCGGCGTCTCGGCGCTCGGTGCCGTGATGGCCACCCGGGTCACCCACTACGTGAAGGACGGCCTGGCCGAGCTGGGCCCGAAGGCGGCCAAGGCGGCGGCCCAGAGCGGCGGCGGGAGCGGGAGCATCCCGGACCTTGACGCGCTCCCGGCTCCGCTCCGTACCGTCATGGAGAGCGCCTACGGGCACGCCGTCGCCGACATCTTCCTGATCGCGGCTCCGTGTGCCCTGCTCGCTTTCCTGTTCACCCTGTTCATCAAGGAGGTCGCGTTGAAGACTCGCGGCGGACTGGCCCAGAACGCGGACGGCGAGGAGGCGGCCACCCCGGCCACTGGCTCTTATACACATCTGACGCTGCCGACGAC
>NZ_VKJP01000120.1 GCF_007280575.1 Streptomyces benahoarensis | reverse complement strand
GTGCGAGCCTCGGGAGCCCTGGCCTCGGAACGTGAGCTGCGGAAGCCCGTGCGCCCGGATCCGAGGCCCGGGGGCCCGGGCTCCCGGATCCGGGCGCACACGTGAAAGAGGCGCGGGGCGGGCGGCGCCCTCCGCAGCCGCCGCCCGCCCCGCGCCCCTGCGCGCGGATCGGTGTGCCGTTACGTCCAGGTCTCCCGCAGTCGCGCGTACGCCGCCGTCGGGGCCCCGGCCCGGTCCAGGGCGGACAGGGCGGCGCCCAGCACCGGGGGAGCGGTCACCACCTGAGCGACCGCCTTCGGCGCGCGCTCCGCCAGCAGCCGGACCACCCGCTCGTGCAGCAGCGGATGGCGGGCGGCCAGCACCCCGCCGCCGAGCACCACCCGGGTCTCCTCGCCGAGGAGCTCCAGCCGCTCCAGCGCGACCGCCGCCAGCAGCACCACCTCGTCCGCCTGCCGCGCCACGATCGACCGGGCCACCGGGTCGCCGTCCGCCGCGGCGTCGAACAGCACCGGCGTCAGCTCGTACCGCCGGTGGTCGGGGAGGTGCCGCAGATGCAGCGCCTCGATCAGTTCGGCCATGGTGGTCAGGCCGAAGTGGGCGGGGAGCGCCCGCGCCAGCGTGCTGGGGCCGCCGCGGCCGTCCTCGGCGCGCGCCGCGAACCACAGCGCCTCGTCGGCGAGATGGCCGCCGCCGCCCCAGTCACCGGAGATCCGGCCGACCGACGGGAACCGCGCCGTCGCCCCGTCCCGGCCCAGGCCCACGCCGTTGATCCCGGCGCCGCAGACCACGGCCACGCCGCGTGGCTCCGCGCCGTCCGGCAGCCCGGCCCGCAGCAGCGCGAAGGTGTCGTTGGCGACGGTCACCGACCCAGCCCAGCCGCGGCCGGTGATCTCCGCCTCCAGCGCGGCCTCCTCGACCGGCAGATCGGCGTTGGCGAGGTACGCCGCGACGTGCGCCACCGGGCCCTTGGCCCCCGCCCGCGCCAGGACCGACGCCACCAGCGGCGCCAGGACGTCCACCGCGGGGCCGACGCCGACCACCGGCGGCTGGAAGCCCCCGCCGCGGGCCGTGCCGAGCACCCGGCCGTCGGCGCCCACCAGGGCCACGTCCGTCTTGCTGTTGCCCGCGTCGATCGCGAGCGAGGCGCCGCTCAGGCCCACGTCAGGTGCTCCCGGTTGTGTGCGAGGAGATCGTCGGTCAGCTGCTCGGCGTAGGCGATCTGGCCGATCAGCGGGTGTGCCAGCAGCGCCTGGAAGACCCGGTCCCGGCCGCCCTTGAGCGCCGCGTCCAGCGCGAGGCGTTCGTACGCGGTGACGTTCGCGATCAGCCCGGAGAACAGCGGCTCCAGGGGGCGCACGGGCAGTGGCCGCGCGCCGGTGGCGCCGACCATCGCCGGGACCTCGATCACCGCGTCGTCCGGCAGGAACGGCAGCGTCCCGTTGTTGAAGGTGTTGACGATCTGGGTGTCGCCGGTGTCCCGCAGCAGCGACGACGTCAGCGCCACCGCCGCCTCCGAGTAGAACGCCCCGCCGCGCTTGGCCAGCAGCTCCGGCTTCTCGTCCAGGCTCTCGTCGCCGTACATCTCCAGCAGCTGCTTCTCGATCGCGGCGACCTCCGCCGCCCGCGACGGCTTCCGCCGCAGCTCCCGCACCACCTCGTCGTGCTGGTAGTAGTAGCGCAGGTAGTACGAGGGGACGACGCCGAGGCGGTCCACCAGGGAGCGCGGCATGTGCAGGTCCTCGGCGACCGCGTCGCCGTGCTCGGCCAGCAGCCGCGGCAGCACGTCCTCGCCGTCGACGCGGACCGCCCGCTCCCACGTGAGGTGGTTGAGCCCGACATGCTCCAGTTCCACCTGTTCGGGCGTGACGCCCAGCAGGCGGGCGAACTTCCGCTGGAAGCCGATGGCGACGTTGCACAGCCCGACGGCCCGGTGGCCCTCGGTGAGCAGCGCCCGGGTGACGATGCCGACCGGGTTGGTGAAGTCCACGATCCACGCGTCGGGGTTGCGCCGCCGCACCCGCTCGGCGATGTCGAGGACCACCGGCACGGTCCGCAGCGCCTTGGCGAGCCCGCCGGCGCCGGTGGTCTCCTGGCCCACGCAGCCGCACTCCAGCGGCCACGTCTCGTCCTGGTTGCGGGCCGCCTGCCCGCCGACGCGCAGCTGGAGCAGGACCGCGTCGGCGCCGTCCACGCCCGCGTCCAGGTCGGAGGTCCAGGAGATCCGGCCCGGGTGGCCCTGCTTGGCGAAGATGCGGCGGGCCAGCCCGCCGACCAGCTCCAGCCGGTCGGCCGCCGGGTCGATGAGGACCAGCTCCGCAAGCGGCAGGACGTCCCGCAACCGCGCGAAGCCGTCGATGAGTTCGGGGGTGTAGGTCGACCCGCCGCCGACCACGGCGAGTTTCATGGGAACAGCCACAGGTTCAGCCCTTTACTCCGGTGAGAGTGACGCCTTCGACGAAGGCTTTCTGTGCGAAAAAGAACACGAGGATGACCGGAACCATGATCAGCAGCGTCGCCGCCATGGTCAGATTCCAGTCGACGTTGTGTGCGCTCTTGAAGGATTCGAGGCCGTAGGAGAGCGTCCAGGCCCCGGGGTTCTGCGCCGCATAGATCTGCGGGCCGAAATAGTCGTTCCAGCAGTAGAAGAACTGGAACAGCGCGATGGCGGCGATACCGGGCTTCGCCATCGGCACGACGATTTTCAGCAGCGTACGGACCTCACCGCAGCCGTCCACCTTCGCCGACTCGATGTACTCCTGCGGAATCGTCAGCAGGAACTGCCGCAGCAGGAAGATGGAGTACGCGTCGCCGAACGCCATCGGAATGATCAGCGGCCACAGCGACCCGGACAGGTGCAGCTGCTGCGCCCACACCAGATACATCGGAATGACGATGACCTGCGGCGGCAGCATCATCGTGGAAATCACCAGGATCATCGCCGCCCGGCGGCCCCGGAAGCGGAACTTCGCCAGCGCGTACGCCACCGGAACCGCCGAGCACACCGTGAAGAGCGTGCCCAGGCCCGCGTACATCAGGGAGTTCTTCCACCAGTCCAAAAAGCCCGGGGTGTGGAAGACGGTGGCGTAGTTGGACCAGTGCCATTCGGTGGGCCACAATTCGCCGCTCATCGCCTGGCCGTCGCTCATCACCGACGTCAGAAAGACGAAGGCGAACGGCAGCACGAAGAAGAGCGCGGCGGCGACGGCCACCGTGTGCACGGCGATCCAGTGCAGCAGCCGGGTGCGGCGGGCCCGCAGCGCCGGGCCGCTCGCGTCGCCGCCGCCGGTACGGGCAGGTGCGCCGGGGGCGCTCAGGGTCGTGGTGGTCATGGGATCAGTCCTCCGCCGGGAGCAGGCCCGCGCGCTTGCGCATCAGCAGGGTGGTGACGGCCATGGCGATGACGAAGAGCACGAGCGAGAGCACGCACGCCGCGCCGGTGTTGAAGTTCTGGAAGCCCAGCGAGTAGACGAGCTGCGGGACGGTCAGGGTGGAGTGGTCCGGGTAGCCGGGCTGGATGACCGTGCCGGGGCCGATGGTGATGCCGGAGGCGAGCTTCCCGGCGACCAGTGCCTGCGTGTAGTACTGCATGGTCTGCACGACGCCGGTGACCACCGCGAACATCACGATCGGGGTGATCGCCGGCCAGGTGACGTAGCGGAACTTCCCCCACGCCCCGGCGCCGTCCAGCTCCGCCGCCTCGTACTGCTCGCGCGGCACGTCCAGCAGCGCCGCCATGAAGATCACCATCAGGTCGCCGATGCCCCACAGCGACAGCAGCACCAGCGACGGCTTCGCCCAGTTCGGGTCGTTGAACCACGACGGTGCGTCGATGCCGACGGCGCCGAGGATCTCGTTGACCGGCCCGGTTCCCGGGTTCAGCAGGAAGACGAACGCGACGGTCGCGGCGACCGGCGGTGCCAGATACGGCAGATAGAACGCGGTGCGGAAGAACCCCGCCCCCGACTTGATCTTCGTGACGAGCAGGCCGATACCGAGCCCGAAGACCACCCGCAGCGCGACCATCACCACGACCAGCCACAGCGTGTTCCACAGCGCCGGACCGAACAGCGGCATCTGCGTCAGCACGTACTTCCAGTTCTTCAGCCCCACAAAAGCGGGCTGTTCGATCTGGTTGTAGTGCATGAACGAGAAATAGATGGTGGCGAGCAGCGGATAGCCGAAGAAGACCGAGAAGCCGACCAGCCAGGGGGAGAGGAAACCGACCGTGCGCAGTTTCTCGCGCATTTTCTTACGGCGCAGCGCGGGCGCGCGGGTGTTGAGTGCCATGGCGGGCTCCGTCAGTTCTCGGACTGGAGGTTGTCGGCGTCGATCTGCGAGTCGAGAGCCCGCAGTCCCTTGTCGAGATCGGGGACCTTTCCGGCTTCGACGTCGTAGGAGAAGTCCTGGAGCGTGGTGACGTACTGCCCGCCGTTGTTGGATGGCGGCGGCGCCGAACTGTGCGGGTTCTTCGCGATGTTCAGAAAGCTGCGGAACGTCGGGTCCGCGTCCAGCTTCGGCGATTTCAGCGCGGCGAACGTCGAGGGGACGTTGTGGATGGCGTTGGCGAAGGCGACCACCTGATCGGTGTCGGCGGTCAGGAACTTCACCAGTTCCCAGGCGGCATTCTGATGCGTGCTGCTGTGCGCGATTCCGGCGACGGTGCCGGTGAGATAGCCGCGCCCGTAGGTGTCCGCCTGGTCGTCGGGGACGGGCAGCGGCGCGGTGTCCCAGTGGAACTTCGCCTTGGCGTCCTTGAGCATCAACCCGCGCCATTCGCCGTCCAGATGCATCGCCACCTTCTGCGTGAGGAAGGCGTTCTGCGACGACATCTCGTCACCGAACATGGTGCGGAACTTCTCCAGCGGACCGTAGCCGCCCTGCGCCTTGATCAGCGCGAGCTGCGTACGGAAGAAATCCTTGCTGCGCGGATCCTTCGCCAGCGCCGCCTTGCCCTTCGCGTCGAAATAGGTGGGACCCCACTGCGCGAACAGCCGGTCCGGACTGTTCTGGTACATCCGGAAGGCGGGCATGAAACCCACCCGCCGGTACGAACCGTCCTGCCGGCGCTTGGTCAGCTTCGCCGCGTCCCGCTCGAATTCCGACATCGTCCGCGGCGGCCGGGAGATCCCGGCTTCCTCGAACGCGTCCTTGTTGTAGTAGAGCCCGAACGCGTCGGCCAGCAGCGGCAGCGCGCACTGCCGCCCCTTGTACTGCGTGTAGTCGAGCAGCGTCTTCGGAAAGACCTTCTCCTTCTCCATCCCGCTCTTCTTCAGGAACGGATCGAGATCCGCCCACATGCCCGAGGAGCAGTACTGCCCGACGTTGTTGGTGGTGAACGACGACACGACATCGGGGGCGTCGTCCCCGCCCGCCCGCAGCGCCTGGTTCATCGTCTCGTCGGTGACATTGCCGACGACCTCGACCTTGATGTTGCGGTGGAGTTTCTCGAAGCGGGCGATGCTGTCGTTCACCGCCTTCACCTCACCCGCCTCCGACCAGCCGTGCCAGAACTTCAGCGTCACCGGCTTCGTCGGATCGTCACGGTCACTGCCGACACTCGGCCGGGCACACCCCGAGACGAGCAGCCCGGCACCGGCCAGCGCCACGATCAGACACCGGCGTACGCGCGTGGGTGACATGGCGCACTTCCTTTACGGCGGGAGGAATGAAAGGAGTAATCGAGCAGGAAAAGGGAGTTCAGGCCGTGTTGAAGACGATGTCGCGGGCGGCGGCGAGTGCGGTGCGGAGCGCGCCGGTGAGAATCGGATTGCCTTCGAGGTGGCTGATGCGCAGTTCGGGCCGGGGCAGCGTCAGCCCGGTGAACTCCTCCTTGACCAGCGCCCGCAGCTCCTCCCCGCCGGCGTGCGCGACCGACCCGGACAACACCACCAGCTGCGGATCGACGACGGCCACCACGGCGGCGAGCCCGGTGGCCAGCCGTCCCGCGACCTCCGTGCGTACGGAGTCGACGCGCAGCGCCTCCTCGACGGTGCGGACGTGCCCGGCGCCGTGCCGGTGGGCGAGTTCGACGACGCTGGGCGCGCCGACCAGGCTCTGGAAGCCACCGCCGCCGTCGGGCTGCGCGGCGCTGCGGTCCCCGCCGCGCGCCAGCGGCGCCCCGGGCAGCGGCATGTAGCCGATCTCCCCGGCGCCGCCGGTCGCCCCGCGCAGCAGCGTGCCGTTCAGCACGATCGCGGCGCCGACGCCCTCGTCCGCCCAGACCAGTACGAAGTCGTCGTAGTCCTGGGCGGCGCCGTCGTGCTGCTCGGCGACGGCCGCGAGGTTGACGTCGTTCTCGATCTCGATCGGCGTGCCCAGGACCTCCGCCAGCTCCTCCTTGAGGGCCCGCGAGTGCCAGCCGGGCAGATGCGGTGCGTACCGCAGCCGCCCGGTGCCCGGGTCGAGCGCACCGGGCGTGCCGATCACCGCGCCGTGCAGCTGCTCCCGGCCCAGCCCGGCCTTGGCGAGCGCCGCGTCGACGGCCGCCGCGACCAGCCGCGCCGTGCGGTGCGGTACGTCCTCGGCCACCGCGTCGGTCCCCACCCGTGCCTCGCCGCGCACCTGCCCGGCGATGTCGGCCACGGCCGCCGTGATCCCCTCCTGATCCACGGCGAGCGCGGCGACCTGCGCCACGAACGGATTGACCTCGTAGAGTTGGGCGTTGGGCCCCGGGCGCCCGGTGACGTTGCCGGTGGTCCGCACCAGCCCGACGGCCTCCAGGCGCGCCAGCAGCTGCGAGGCGGTCGGCTTCGACAGGCCGGTCAGCTCGCCGATCTGGGTGCGGGTCAACGGCCCTTGGGACACCAGCAGGTCGAGCGCGGCCCGGTCGTTCATCGCCCGGAGTACCCGAGGCGTTCCGGGCGTCCCCTGCCCCGCTGCGGCCATGTGCGCACCCACCTCTTTCCCGGTGGCCCCGCCACCATCTGTTAGGAAACTTTCCAATCGGTTGCAAGGACGGTAGGGCGCGCCCCGAGCGGCCGTCAATGGTTTACGCGCGAAGATTTTTCCCGGAGGTGGCCGGAACGTCATCTGCCGCCCACCGCCCGGCCGTTGCCCCGCGCCGCAGGTCCCGCCACGCGAACAGCCCCCGTACCGCGCGGTGCGGTACGGGGGCCGTGGGGCGTCGGCGCGCGGGCCGTTACTTGCCCAGCTTCGGCCGGGCGATCGGCGCCGCGGCGAGGGACTGCGGCGAATCCGGGTTGTTGAGCGCGGACGGCGCGGCCACCGCGGCGGACGGGTCCGCGGCGCCCTCGTCCTCCTCCGGCTCCGGGCGGGGTGCGAGGCGGATGGCGGCGCGGTCCAGCGCCTGCTTGACCCGCCAGCGCAGCTCCCGCTCGATGCCCGCGGCCTTCCCCGGCATGGTCCTGGCCGAGATGCCCAGCGTGACGGTGTCCAGGGAGACCTCGCTCAGGCCCAGCACCTCCACCGGCTCCCACAGCTGCTCGTTCCACGGCTCCGCCTTGGACATCTCCTCGCCGACGGCGGTGATGACCTCGCGGGCCCGCTCCAGGTCCTGGTCGGCGGCGAGCTGTACATCGACGTGGGCGGTCGACCAGCCCTGGCTGAGGTTGCCGATCCGCTTGACCTCGCCGTTGCGTATGTACCAGATGGCGCCGTTCGGCCCGCGTAGCTTCGTCACCCGCAGACCGACCTCGATGACGGTGCCGGTGGCCACCCCGGCGTCGATCTCGTCGCCGACGCCGTACTGGTCCTCCAGGATCATGAAGACGCCGGAGAGGAAGTCGGTGACGAGGTTGCGGGCGCCGAAACCGATCGCGACGCCCGCCACACCGGCGCTGGCCAGCAGTGGCGCCAGGTTGATGCTGAGGGTGGACAGCACCATCAGCGCCGCCGTTCCCATGATCACGAAGGAGGCGACGGAGCGCAGCACCGAACCGATCGCCTCGGACCGCTGCCGGCGCCGCTCGGCGTTGACCAGCAGACCGCCGAGCGCGGTGCCCTGGGCGGCGCTCGCGGTGCGGTTCATCCGCTCGATGAGCCGGGTGAGGGTGCGGCGCACCACATGCCGCAGCACCACGGCGATCACGATGATCAGCACGATCTGGAGGCCGGACGCGACCCACGTCCCCCAGTTCTCCTGGATCCACCCGGCGGCGTTGGTGGCCTTCTCCGTCGCGTCGTCGAGCGAGGTCGGGCCGGTGGCGTCGGGCGCCGGGGCTGCGCTGTAGGGCGCGGCGGCGACCGGCAGGGCTGACCAGTGCACAGCAGAACCTTCCGTGTGGGGCGGGACGCCCGGACCGAGGTGGCGCCACGGCTCGGGCAGACCCACCACACTAACGGGGCAACGGACCTGAACCGCGCCCTTGTTCGAACGCCGACGGTTTCCGGAGGGTTCCCGCAGCGCCGCGAGTGCGCCCGAATGAGGGCGAAGTAACACCGTGCCGCGCGAACTGAGGGGGTGTGCCGGAAAACACCTCCGGCCCGTTACCCGGTCATGGTGGCGCCGCGGCCGGGCACCGGGTGACACTGGGGGAGATCGTCCCGGCGCGAGCCACGCGCCGCCGGCGTACAAGGAGGCACCCGTGCCGCATGTCCTGGTCCTCAACGCGTCGTACGAGCCGCTCGGCGTCGTACCGCTCCGCCGCGCGCTCATCCTCGTCCTCAATGAGAAGGCCGTCAGCCTTGAGGAGTCCGGCGCCCTGATGCACAGTGCGACCCGCGTCATCCCCGCCCCGAGCGTGGTCCGTCTCAAACGCTTCGTGCGGGTGCCTTTCCGTGGCCCCGTCCCGCTCACCCGGCGGGCACTGTTCGCCCGCGACGGCGGCCGCTGCATGTACTGCGGTGGCGTCGCCACCAGCGTCGACCACGTCATCCCCCGCAGCCGCGGCGGCCAGCACACCTGGGAGAACGTCGTCGCCGCCTGCCGTCGCTGCAACCACGTCAAGGCCGACCGCCATGTCGCCGAGATCGGCTGGCGCCTGCGTCATCAACCGGCCCCGCCGTCCGGCTTGGCCTGGCGGATCATCGGGACGGGCCACCGCGATCCGCGGTGGCTGCCGTATTTGCAGCCGTACGGCGCCGACGACGCCCTGGCCCGGATCAGTGCCGTGACGGCATAGATCCGGGCCTTCGTGTGCCGGGCCCGGCCCGGGGTGCGCGGGCCGCTGGGCGGGTGGGAGCGCCGTCCCGCCGCGCGGCGCCCTTCGCGTCCCGGGCCGTCGCGCGTACGGGGGCGGCCTCCGTGCGACGGGTCGGCCGGCGGCCCCGCGCCCCGCAGAACTTGCCGCCGGGAACCCGCTCCCGCCGCAATCTGTGCGCCCGGCCCGGGGCCGTACCGCGAAATCGCCCGTCCCGAGCCATATGATGTGGGTCACGTTTGCCGGGTGGGGGCGTCTGTGATCCGGATCGCTGGGTAGTTCAGCCCTTGTCACACTGCCGATGAACGGGAGGCCCTCGTGGCCGCGTCCGCTCAGTTGCTCCTCGACGCCCTGTCCTCCGAACCCGGCGACGGGCCCGTGGAACCGGACCTCTTCGACGGGCTCTCCGGCCCCGACTGCCTGGACGGCTCCGGCTCCGGCAGCTTCATCGAACCGCCGCTCACCAGCGAGCCGCCGCTCGCCGACGCCGCCCCGCTGATCAGCGAGGTCCCGATCTCCGCCGAACTGCCGCTGACGAGCGAGCCGACCGCCGCCGGTCTGGGCACGGAGTCCATGGAGGTCTGACGGCCCCGGGCCGTGCGGCCCGGGGCCGTCCCGGTGCCGCCTGATGCCCGTGCGGCCGCCTTTCCCCGGCGGTGCCGCCTTGCGTCACCCCGGGCGCGCGGGCGGTCGGGGCGTCCTATACGTTGAGTCCGTGAGCAACAAGGTCAAGAAGAATGCCCTGCGCGCCGGAACCGTCACGGCCGGCACCGCGCTGATGCTGCTGATGTCGTCCCCCGCGTTTGCGCTCACCCGCGACGACGGTGACGACCCGGGTCCGGGTCTGAGCGTGCTCTCCACGCTCGGCCTCTACGTCGCTGCCCCCATCGTTCTCTTCCTGGTCATCGCCGGGCTGGTCGTGGCGGGCGACAAGTCCCGCAAGCAGGCCAAGCCCAAGGGCTGACGCCGGGCGCCGACGCCTTCGAGGGTGCCCTTCGGTTCGTACGAACCGAAGGGCACCCTTTGTCGTTTCCGCAGGTGAACGAGGTGAAATCGGGCGATTTGGCAGGGCGGGCGCTTAACTCGACCTCACCTACGATGCCGTAACCTACGGAGCCGTAGGTCCAACCTACGGAGCCGTAGGTCATCGTCGTCCCCAGGAGTTCCCCCGTGACCATCGCCCCCGCCCGCCATGACGGAGAGCCTGGCCTCAGTGCCTGGAGCGACGCCCACCTCCTCCACGCCCTCGAAGAGGTCGTGGAGAAGGAGCTGAACCGCCATCTGAAGGTCGCCAAGGAGTGGATGCCCCACGAGTACGTGCCGTGGAGCGACGGCCGGAACTTCGACGGCGTCATGGGCGGTGAGGCGTGGGCGCCCGAGCAGTCCAAGGTGACCGACATCGGCCGCATCGCCCTCGTGGTCAACCTCCTCACCGAGGACAACCTCCCCAGCTACCACCACGAGATCGCCACCCTCTTCGGCCGCGACGGCGCCTGGGGCACCTGGGTGCACCGCTGGACCGCCGAGGAGGGACGGCACGGCATCGTGATGCGCGACTACCTGCTCACCAGCCGCGCCGTGGACCCGGTCGAGCTGGAGCGGTTCCGGATGGCCCACATGTCGGAGGGGTTCGAGTCCGACAACAGCCACAGCATGCTGCACTCCGTCGCGTACGTCGCGTTCCAGGAGCTGGCCACCCGTATCTCGCACCGCAACACCGGCCACCACTCCGGTGACCCGGTCTGCGACCGGATGCTGACCCGGATCGCCACCGACGAGAACCTCCACATGGTCTTCTACCGCAACCTCCTGCGCGCCGCCTTCGAGCTGGCCCCCGACCAGACCATGGCCGCCGTCCGCGATGTCGTCACCGGCTTCCGGATGCCCGGCCACGGCATGCCCGGCTTCGAGCGGGCCGCCGCCCGGATGGCCATCGGCGGCATCTACAACCTCCGCATCCACCACGACGACGTGCTCCAGCCGGTGCTGCGCCACCTCAAGGTGCTGGAGATCGGCGGCCTCGGCCCCGTCGGCCTGGCGGCGCAGGAGGAGCTGGGTCTGTTCATGGGCGGGCTCGACGACCAGGCGCGCAAGTTCGACGAGCGGCGCGCCGCCCTGGAGGCCCGCCGGGCCGCCCGCGCCGCGTAGGTCACACCGTTCAGTTCGACTGAACGGAACACGTCGAATATTTCGATGGACCTGATGTTTCCGGTACTGCCACGGTGCCACGGTGGGCGGGCACCCTCCCGACCGAAAGGGCACCGTGGCAGTTCTGGAACGGCCCCGCACCCCCGCGCGGGAGCGGCGCGCGCCGTCGGCCTGACGCTCGCCCCCTCTTGCTGCGCCGCCGCCCCGACGGCATCGGCCAACGCGCCTACCTCTTCATGACGTTCGCCCTGGGCGCCGCGATGCTGCTGCCCGCCTACGGGAAGAGGTGGGTGCGCCCCCGGATGCGTACGCTGCCCGCATGGCCGACTGGGACATCAAGAAGCTGCGGATCCTGCGCACGCTGCACGAGCTGGGCACGGTCACCGCGACCGCCGAGGCACTGCACCTGACGCCGTCGGCGGTCTCCCAGCAGCTGGCCGGACTCGCCAAGGCGCTCGGCGTCCCGCTGCTGGAGGCCCACGGCCGCCGGGTGCGGCTGACCGGCGCGGCCCATCTGGTGCTCCGCCATGCCGACGTCGTCTTCGCCCAGTTGGAACGCGCCGACGCGGAACTCCTCGGCCATCTGCGGGGCGAGGCGGGCCGGGTCCGTATCGGCGCGTTCTCCACCGCGATTCCCGCCCTCGTCGTCCCCGCGGTCCAGGAGCTGCGCCGCACCCATCCCGGGCTCGCCGTCGCCGTACGGGAGGCCGAGGCGGAGGCCGCGTACGAGCTGCTGGCCGAGGGCAGCGTCGACCTGGCGCTCTCCCTCGCCGCGCACGCGCCCACCCCCAGGGACCCCAAGTTCAGCCGCCTTTCGCTGCTCGCCGACCCGCTGGACGTGGCGCTGCCCGCCGGGCATCCGCTCACCGCCGAGCCGGGGCTGCGCCTCGCCGATCTCGCGGGCGAGCCGTGGATCTTCGGCAGCAGCGGCCCCTGGTCGCAGATCACCACCGCCGCCTGCGAGAACGCCGGTTTCGTCCCCGAGCGGGCGCACGCCGCCGCCGACTGGAACGCGATCTGGGCGATGGTCGCCGCGGGCATGGGCGTCGCGCTGGTGCCCCGGATGGCGCGGCCCGGCGGCGTCGGCGCGCCCGTCCGGGGCGCGGGCGGCGGCCCCGGTGTCGTCCTGCGGGTCCTCCACGCCGACCAGCCGCGCCGCCATGTCGTCGCCGCCGCCCGCCGCGGCTCCGAGGGGGCGCCGGGGCTGTCCCGGGTGCTGGCCGCGCTCCAGCAGGCGGCCGCGGCGCGCGCCGGTGCCCGTACGGCGCCCGCGGACGGCGACGCGCCCCCGGACGGGCCGCCCACCGTTCAGTCCAGCTGAACAACGACCTCACGAACTGTCGATGGACCTGCCGGGTGGCCGCTGCGACGGTGGAGAGGTCCGCAGCGCCGCACCACCGAAGGGCGCCTCACTTCACCGAAGGGCGACGATGACCACCACCCCGGCCGACTCCACCGATCCGCACGCCAACGACGCCAACCCGTACGGCGGCGGCGACCCCTTCGCCGACTACCGCGGCGGAGACTTCGCCTTCACCTCGCTCGTCGACCTCGCCGACCGGCGGTTCGGCGCCGCGGTGATCGCCGCGAACGACGAGTTCTTCGCCGAACGCGAGAACCTGCTGAAGCCCGGCCCGGCGGTCTTCGACCCCGAGCGCTTCGGCCACAAGGGCAAGATCATGGACGGCTGGGAGACCCGTCGGCGCCGCGGCGCGGACGCGGACCACCCCTTCCCGACCGACGACGAGCACGACTGGGCGCTGATCCGCCTCGCCGCCCCCGGCGTGATCCGCGGCGTCATCGTCGACACCGCCCACTTCCGCGGCAACTACCCGCAGCAGGTCACCGTCGAGGCGACCGCCCTCCCCGGCAGCCCGGGCCCCGAGGAGCTGCTCGCCTCCGACGTGAAGTGGGAGGAGATCGTCCCCCGCACACCGGTACGCGGCCACGCCGCCAACGGCTTCGAGGTCATCGCCGAGCGCCGCTTCACGCATCTGCGCCTCAAGCAGCACCCCGACGGCGGCATCGCGCGGCTGCGGGTCCACGGCGAGGTCGTGCCCGACCCGGCGTGGCTGACCGCCCTCGGCACCGTCGACCTGGCGTCGGTGCTGCACGGCGGCGCGGTGGAGGACGCCTCCGACCGCTTCTACTCCTCGCCCACCCAGATCATCCGGCCCGACCTCTCCCGCAAGATGGACGACGGCTGGGAGAACCGCCGCCGCCGCGTCAAGGGCACGCACGACTGGGTCCGCTTCCGTCTCGCCGCGCGGGGCGAGATCCGCGCGATCGAGATCGACACCGCCTATCTGAAGGGCAACTCCGCGGGCTGGGCCGCGCTGTATGGCTGCGACGGCACCCCCGAGGACGACGCCTCCTGGTTCGAGATCCTGCCCCGGACCGGGCTCCAGCCCGACACCCCGCACCGCTTCGCCCTGCCCGAGGCGGTCACCGCCACCCACATCCGGCTCGACGTCTTCCCCGACGGCGGCCTCGCCCGGATGCGTGTCCACGGCAGCCTCACGGCCGACGGGCGGGACGCGCTGGAGGAGCGCTTCACGGCGCTCGGGGGCTGACACCGCGTACGAAGGGCTGTCAGCCCGCCGCAGCGTCCGCCGCGCGGGCCTTCAGGGCCCGCTCGACGCCCGCCCGGGACTCCACGACCAGCCGCCGCAGCGCCGCGCTCGGCTCCGCGGACGCCAGCCACGCGTCCGTCGTCTCCAGCGTCTCGGGGGAGATGTGCAGCGTCGGGAAGAGCCCGATCGCGATCTGCGATGCCATCTCGTGGCTGCGCGTGTCCCAGACGCCCTTCACCGCGGCGAAGTACTTCGCGGTGTACGGCGCCAGCAGCTCCTCCTGGTCGTACTGCTGGAAGCCGCCGATGACGGCCTCCTGCACCGCGTTGGGCAGCGTGTCCGCCTCGACGACCGCGGCCCACGCGGCGGCCTTCGCCTCCGCCGTCGGCCGCGCCGCCCGCGCGGACGCCGCGTGCTGCTCACCCGCCGAGGTGCGGTCGCGCTCCAGCTCCGCCGCGATGGCCTGCTCGTCGGCCCGGCCGGTCGCCGCCAGCCGGCCCAGCAGCGACCAGCGCAGGTCGGTGTCGATGACCAGACCCTGCACCGTCTCCCTACCGTCCAGCAGCCCCTGGACCAGGTCGAGGTGGGCGCCGGAGCGGGCCGCCGCCGTGAACGCCCGGGCCCACGCCAGCTGGTGGTCGCTGCCCGGCGCCGCCGCCCGCAGCTGCTCCAGCGCCGCGTCCGCCCACCGGGCCATCCCGGTCTCGCGCCACGCCGGGGCCGCGTACATGCTCAGCGCCAGTTTCACCTGGCGGTGCAGGGACTGGACGACGCCGATGTCCGACTCCTTGCCGATGCCGGAGAGCACCAGCGCCAGGTAGTCGCGGGTGGGCAGTTCGCCGTCGCGGGTCATGTCCCACGCCGACGCCCAGCACAGCGCCCGCGGCAGCGACTCGGTGAAGTCCCCGAGGTGGGCGGTGACGACCTTCAGCGACTCCTCGTCCAGGCGGACCTTCGCGTACGACAGGTCGTCGTCGTTGAGCAGCACGACGTCCGGCCGCCGGGTGCCCGCCGGGAACGGCACCGCGGTCAGCTCGCCGTCCACGTCCAGCTCGATGCGGTCGGTGCGGACCAGCTTGCCGTCCTGGAGGTCGTAGCAGCCGATCGCGATGCGGTGCGGTCGCAGCACCGGCTCGCCCGTGGCGCCGGACGGCAGCGCCGGCGCCTCCTGCCGTACGTGGAAGGAGGCGACGGTGCCGTCCGCGGCGAGGGTGATCTCGGGCCGCAGGATGTTGATCCCCGCGGTCTCCAGCCACTTCTTCGACCAGGTCTTCAGATCCCGGCCGCTGGTCTTCTCCAGCGCGCCCAGCAGATCGCTCAGCCGGGTGTTGCCGAAGGCGTGCGCCTTGAAGTACTCCTGCACGCCCTGGAAGAACGCGTCCATGCCGACGTACGCGACGAGCTGCTTGAGGACGCTGGCGCCCTTGGCGTACGTGATGCCGTCGAAGTTGACGAGGACGTCGTCCAGGTCACGGATGTCCGCCATGATCGGGTGCGTCGACGGCAGCTGGTCCTGGCGGTAGGCCCAGGTCTTCATGGAGTTCGCGAACGTCGTCCACGAGTGCGGCCACTTCGAGCCCGGCGCGTATGCCTGGCAGGCGATCGAGGTGTAGGTGGCGAACGACTCGTTCAGCCACAGGTCGTTCCACCACTCCATGGTGACGAGGTCGCCGAACCACATGTGCGCCAGCTCGTGCAGGATGGTCTCGGCGCGCGTCTCGTACGCCGCGTCCGTCACCTTCGAGCGGAAGACGTACTGGTCGCGGATGGTGACCGCGCCCGCGTTCTCCATCGCCCCGGCGTTGAACTCCGGCACGAAGAGCTGGTCGTACTTCTCGAAGGGGTACGCGTAGTCGAACTTCTCCTGGAACCAGTCGAAGCCCTGCCGGGTGACGTCGAAGATCTCCTCCGCGTCCAGGTCTATCTCTTATACACATCTCCGAGCCCACGAGACGCTCATGAAACTCGTCTGCCGTCTTCTGCTTGAAAAAAAAAGAGAGCACACACATACAGAATAAAATTCTACATTCAATAAAAAATGCAGAATAAACCAGACAGTCATGTCTGACCTATTCTGCAATCAGTTTGCGTTTGCAAATTGAGACTGATTGCTCTT
>NZ_VKJP01000011.1 GCF_007280575.1 Streptomyces benahoarensis | reverse complement strand
TATTTTTTTAATGCTACGCCGACCACCGAGATCTAAACCTATTAAGTCGTCGGCAGCGTCAGATGTTTATAAGAGACAGAGGCCACACCCGCCCCGGCGCCCGCCACGAAGGCCCCCACGAGGACCGCCGCCCTGCCCATCGGCGACCTCGGCACCGCGGTCCACAATTTCCTCTTCAGCCCGGACGCCGTCGCGGGCGCCAACGACTGGCACTGCACACCGAGCGCGGCGCACCCCTACCCGGTCGTCCTCGCGCACGGCACCCTCGCCAACGCCGGCGCCAACTGGGTCGCCCTCGCCCCCACCCTCGCCAACCAGGGCTACTGCGTCTACGCGCTCAACTACGGCATGAACCATCTGTCGGCGGGCCGGGTCGGCGGCCTCACCGACATCGGCGACTCGGCGCGGCAGCTCGGCGCCTTCGTCGACAAGGTGCTCGCCGCCACTGGCGCGAAGAAGGCCGACATCGTCGGCCACTCCCAGGGCGGCATGATGCCGCACTACTACCTCAAGCGGCTGGGCGGCGCCGCCAAGGTCCGCACCCTCGTCGGCATCGCGCCCAGCAACCACGGCACCACCCTCGACGGCCTTCTCACCCTCGGCAAGCAGATGAACGCCCTCGGCTTCGTCAACAACCTCCTCGACACCACCGGGCTCACCGGCCTCAAGCAGCAGGAGGCGGAGTCCGACTTCCAGAAGGAGCTGTGGAAGGACGGCGACACCGTGCCCGGCGTCCGCTACGTCGTGATCGGCACCCGCCAGGACACGGTCGTCACCCCGTACACCAACGGCTTCCTGCACGGCGGCGACGTCACCGACATCACGCTCCAGGAGCAGTGCCCCGACGACAAAACCGGCCACGCCGGCCTCTTCCTCGACGGCCCCACCCTCCAGAACGTCGTCAACGCCCTCGGCCCGAACGACCCGCACTTCACCCCGGAGTGCCGCGACTACGGCCCGGCTCTCTGACCTGCAACGCCCGTGCCCCCGGCCGCAGTGAGCGACCGGGGGCACGGTATGCGGACGACGGCGGGATCAGCCCAGCGCCGACTTCACCGCGTCGGCCAGCCGCTCCGCGACCGCCCGCGCCTGCTCGATGTCGGCCGCCTCGACCATCACCCGCACCAGCGGCTCCGTACCCGACGGACGCAGCAGCACCCGGCCGGTCGCGCCCAGCTCCCGCTCCGCCTCGGCAACGGCCGCGGAGAGCGCCGGGGAGGTCGCGACCTTCGACTTGTCGACGTCGGGGACGTTGATCAGCACCTGCGGCAGCCGCTCCATCACGGCGGCCAGCTCGTTCAGGCCCCGGCCCGTCGCGGCGACCCGCGCGGCCAGCATCAGGCCCGTGAGGGTGCCGTCACCGGTGGTCGCGTGGTCCAGCACGATCACGTGCCCGGACTGCTCACCGCCGAGCGCGAAGCCCTGCCCCTTCATCTCCTCCAGGACGTACCGGTCGCCGACGGCGGTCGCCACCATCTCGATCCCGGCCCGCTCCATCGCCAGCTTGAAGCCGAGGTTGGACATGACGGTCGCGACGACGGTGTTCTTCCGCAGCGTCCCCGCCTCGCTCATCCCGAGCGCCAGCACGGCGAGGATCTGGTCGCCGTCGATCTCGTTGCCCGCGCGGTCCACGGCCAGGCAGCGGTCCGCGTCACCGTCGTGCGCCACGCCCAGATCGGCGCCGTGCTCGACGACCGCCGCGCGCAGCAGTCCCAGGTGGGTCGAGCCGCAGCCGTCGTTGATGTTGAGGCCGTCCGGGTCCGTGCCGATGGTGACGACGTCCGCACCGGCGCGCGCGAACGCCTCCGGGGAGACCCGCGCCGCCGCGCCGTGCGCCCCGTCGATGACGATCTTCAGGCCGTCGAGGCGGTTGGGCAGCACCCCGACGAGGTGCGCGACGTAGTTGTCGAAGCCCTCGTCGTAGACGGTGACCCGGCCCACCCCGGCGCCGGTCGGCCGCTCCCACGGCTCACCGGCGGCGTGCGCCCGGTACGTCCGCTCGATGTGGTCCTCCAGCTCGTCGGCGAGCTTGTGGCCGCCGCGGGCGAAGAACTTGATGCCGTTGTCGGGCATCGGGTTGTGGCTCGCGGAGAGCATCACGCCGAGGTCCGCGCCGAGCGAACCGGTCAGATACGCCACCGCCGGGGTCGGCAGCACGCCCACCCGCAGCACGTCCACCCCGGCGCTCGCGAGCCCGGCGACGACCGCCGCCTCCAGGAACTCACCGGAGGCCCGCGGGTCCCGCCCGACGACGGCCACCGGCCTGCGTCCCTCCAGGGCGCGACCGTGCCCCGACTCCTCCTCTGCGAGTACGTGCGCCGCAGCGACCGACAGGCCGAGCGCCAGCTCCGCCGTCAGATCCGCATTGGCGACACCGCGCACCCCGTCCGTTCCGAAGAGTCGTCCCACTGGTGTCCTCCGCATAGATGAGCTTGAACCAGAGCATTGCGTCCAGGTATACGCCCCCGGACGCCTGAATGAGGCGCTGGTCCCGGATAGCCGAACGCCCCGGCTGCACGGAAAGTGCCGACCGGGGCGTTCGCCACGTGCTGCGCGCGCAGCAGGCGCGATTAGCGCTTGCTGTACTGCGGCGCCTTGCGGGCCTTCTTGAGACCGGCCTTCTTGCGCTCGACCGCACGGTCGTCACGCTTGAGGAACCCGGCCTTCTTCAGGGCGCCGCGGTTGTTCTCGACGTCCGCCTCGTTCAGCGCACGGGCGACGCCCAGGCGCAGCGCACCGGCCTGGCCGGAGATGCCGCCACCGGAGATGCGGGCCACGACGTCGTAGCGGTTGTCGAGCTCCAGCACCTTGAAGGGCTCGTTGACTTCCTGCTGGTGCACCTTGTTGGGGAAGTAACCCTCAAGGGTGCGACCGTTGATCTTCCACTGACCGGTGCCCGGAACGATCCGGACGCGGGCGATGGCGTTCTTGCGACGGCCCAGGCCGGCGGCCGGCTGCGGGTCACCGAAGCGGGAGGCGAGGGACTCGGAGGTGTACTCACCCTCCACGACCTCGGTCTCGGTGGTGTATTCCTCGACGGCGTCTTCGTTCTCGATGACGGTCTCGGGAGTGGTCTCGGCCACGATGCTCCTCAGATTCTTTTCGTCTTAGGGGGTGGCCGGAATTACTGCGCGACCTGGGTGATCTCGAACGGGACCGGCTGCTGAGCAGCGTGCGGGTGCTCGGCGCCCGCGTAGACCTTCAGCTTCGAGAGCATCTGACGGCCGAGGGTGTTCTTGGGGAGCATGCCCTTGATGGCCTTCTCGACGGCCTTCTCGGGGTTCTTGTCGAGCAGCTCGTCGTACCGGACGGAGCGCAGACCACCGGGGAAACCGGAGTGGCGGTAGGCCAGCTTCTGGCTGCGCTTGTTGCCGGACAGGTGCACCTTGTCGGCGTTGACGATGATGACGAAGTCACCGGTGTCAACGTGCGGCGCGTACACCGGCTTGTGCTTGCCCCTCAGAAGGGACGCGGCCTGAGAGGCCAGACGGCCCAGGACAACGTCCTGCGCGTCAATGACGTGCCACTGGCGCTGGACATCGCCGGGCTTGGGGCTGAACGTACGCACGGTCGTAGCCTTCGCTTCTTCAGTGATGGGGTCTCCCACGCCTCCGGAGGAGGCTCAGGAGACGGGGTCCTGTACTGGCACCTCGGTCGATCGGACCGGCAGTGCGGCGCTACGGGTGACGCAACCCGATCGTCCGCCGCCGGTTCATCGGCCCGGTGGCCGGCGTAAGGGCCCCTCACGTGAGATAGAGCAAGCCAATACGCATAACGAACTGGCAGAATACCGGCCCGCCCCCGGCCGGGTCAAAACGCGGCTCGAACCGGTGGACGACTCCAGGATGCCTCCGGGACGACTCCGGGACGACTCCAGGAGCCCCGGCCGCCCCTCACCGCTCCCGCGCCACGCGCCCCTCGTCCCACACCGGCTCCGTCGTCTCCCGGACCACGCCGTCCGCGCCGAAGACCAGGAAGCGGTCGAAGGCTCGGGCGAACCACCGGTCGTGCGTCACCGCGAGCACCGTGCCGTCGAACGCGTCCAGGCCCTCCTGCAGCGCCTCGGCGCTCTCCAGGTCGAGGTTGTCGGTCGGCTCGTCCAGCAACAGCGCCGTCGTGCCCGCCAGCTCCAGCAGCAGGATCTGCAGCCGCGCCTGCTGTCCGCCCGACAGCCGCTCGAACCGCTGCTCCGCCTGGCGCTCCAGCTCGTACCGGCGCAGCGCGCTCATCGCCGCGCCCCGGTCCCTGGCGTGCTCCGTCCAGAGGATGTCGAGCAGGGTGCGGCCGGTCAGCTCCGGGTGGGCGTGGGTCTGCGCGAAGTACCCGGGCACCACCCGGGCCCCGAGCTTCCACTGCCCGGTGTGCGTGACCGGCCGCTCCGCGTCCTGCGCCAGCAACCGCAGGAAGTGCGATTTGCCGGAGCCGTTCGAGCCCAGCACCGCGACCCGCTCGCCGTAGAAGACCTCCAGCGAGAACGGCTTCATCAGCCCCGTCAGCTCCAGGTCCGCGCAGGTCACGGCCCGTACGCCGGTACGGCCGCCGCGCAGCCGCATGGTGATCTCCTGCTCCCGCGGCGGCTCCGGCGGCGGCCCGGCCTCCTCGAACTTCCGCAGCCGGGTCTGCGCCGCGTGGTAGCGCGAGGCCAGCTCATGACTGTTCTCGGCGGCCTGCCGCAGATTCCGTACCAGCTTCTTCAGCTGCTCGTGCTTCTCGTCCCAGCGCCGCCGCAGCTCCTCGAAGCGCGCGAACCGCTCCTTGCGCGCCGCGTGGTACGTCGCGAAGCCACCGCCGTGCACCCAGACGTCCGACCCGGCAGGCCCCGGCTCCACGCTGACGATCTTGTCGGCGGCGCGCGCCAGCAGCTCCCGGTCGTGGCTGACGAAGAGCACCGTCTTCTTCGTCCGCCGCAGCTGCTCCTCCAGCCACCGCTTGCCCGGCACGTCCAGATAGTTGTCCGGCTCGTCCAGCAGCAGCACCTCGTCGGTGCCGCGCAGCAGCGACTCCAGCACCAGCCGCTTCTGCTCACCGCCGGAGAGCGTCCGCACCAGCCGCCACTGCGCCTTCTCGTACGGCATCCCCAGCGCGGCGGTGGTGCACATGTCCCAGACCGTCTCGGCCTCGTAGCCGCGCGCCTCCGCCCAGTCGCTGAGCGCCTGCGCGTACGCCATCTGCGCGGCCTCGTCGTCGACCGTCATCCACATGTCCCATGGACCGGATTGTCGCCGCCCGCCGCCATATTCCCCAACCGGATTACGGGGGTGGGAGCACCGGCCCCCGCCCCGCACCGGGTCGCTAGGATGCGCGGCATGAGCTTTGGGCAAGGGGGGCCGTTCGACGGCCCAGGGGGATCCGGTTCCACCCCGGACTGGGAGGCACTCGCCGAGCAGAGCCAGGCGGGCGCCCGGCGCAAGCGCTGGCTGATGATCGGCGGCGGTGCGCTGGCCGCCCTCGCCGTCGCGGGCATCGTCGTGACCGCCATGCTCGTCGGGGGCACCTCCGACAACAAGCATCCCGACGACGTGGCCGCCTCCGGCTCCGGCGCCCCGGAACCGCACCCGTCCTTCTCCGACGTCTCGGTCCCCCCGCCGCCCAACCCGCGGGACTACATCACGGACCGTACGAAGGACCGCGCCCCGCTGACCACGGCCGCCCTCTTCCCCGACAAGGCCATGGTCCTCGGCGAGCACACCTATCCGCGCACCGCGGCGTCCGCGTCGAAGGACTGCACCTCGGGCACCCAGGGCGCGCTCGGCTCGCTGCTGAAGCACAACGGCTGTGAGGCGCTGCTGCGCGCCACCTACGCCAAGGACGGCGTCGCGGTCACCATCGGCATCGCCGCCCTGGACTCCGCCGACGCCGCCGAACGCGTCAAGGCGAAGGCCCAGGGCAACCTCGCCCCGCTCGCCGGAGGCCACGTCGGCGAGGAGTTCTGCCGCGGCACCGCCTGCCGGATGACCGCCAACGCCACCGGCCGGTACGCGTACTTCACCATCGCCGGGTACCTCGACGGCAAGCGCGTCACCGAGACGTCCGCCCCCGCCCTCCAGATCGGCCGGGACGGCGAGTCCTACGCCTTCGCCCGCATCATCCAGCGCGGCAAGGACCAGGCGGCGAAGGCCGCCCAGGCGCAGGAACGGCAGGGCTGACGAGCGGGGGCCGGGCGCCCGCAGTGCCCGGCGCCGGATCCGGCCGCACGCACCCGGCCGGGCCCGGCTCACCGCCCCCTCAGCAGCACCCCGCCCCCGGCAGCGTCCGCCGGTTCCGCGCCTCCAGATTCCGCGCCATCAGCTGGTCGTCGGCCGGGTAGCCGACCTCCTCCAGCGTCAGCCCGTGCGGCCGCACCACATGCACCGCCGAGTCCCGCACGCCCGCGGCCAGCACCTTCCCCGGCCAGTCGACCGGCCGGTGCCCGTCCCCGACGAACAGCAGCGCGCCCACCAGCGAACGCACCATGTTGTGACAGAACGCGTCCGCCTTCACCGTCGCCGTGACGATTCCGCCCGCGTCCCGCACCCAGCTCAGCTCCTGGAGCGTGCGGATCGTCGTCGCCCCCTCGCGCCGCTTGCAGTACGCCGCGAAGTCGTGCTCCCCCAGCAGCGCCTGCGACGCCGCGTTCATCGCGTCCACGTCCAGCGCCCAGTCGTGCCACAGCACATGGCCGCGCAGCAGCGGGTCCACTCCCCCGGGATGATCGGTGACCCGGTACGCGTACCGCCGCCAGATCGCCGAGAACCGCGCGTTGAAGCCGTACGGCGCCTCCGCCGCCCGCCACACCCGGACGTCCTTCGGCAGCCGCCCCGCCAGCCGCCGCCGCAGCCGGTCACCGTGCTCGGCCCACAGCTCCGCGGGCAGATCCACGTGCGCCACCTGCCCGCGCGCGTGCACCCCGGCGTCCGTCCGCCCGGCCACGGTCAGCTCGTACGTCTCACCGGAACGGGTCACCGTCCGCAGCGCTTCCTCCAACTCGCCCTGGACGGTGCGCCGTTCGCGCTGTTTCGCCCAGCCGGAGAACTCCGCGCCGTCGTACGAAAGATCCAGCCGCACCCGGACACGCCCGGGCTCCACCTCATCGCTCACCCGTCGATCCTCTCAGAGCACGGCAAACGGAACGGGCCCGCTCCCCGAAGGGAACGGGCCCGCCCGCGGGACTCAGCGGCCTCAGGCGTCCTTGGACTCCTCGGCCGGCGCCTCGGTCGCCTCGGCGGCGTCCTTCTTCAGCGCGTCTTCCTTGACCGCACGCTTGGTGGCGGCCTCGGCCTCACCGGTGGCCTGCTGGGCCACGGTCAGCGCCTCCACCAGCTCGATGACGGCCATGGGAGCGTTGTCGCCACGGCGGTTACCGATCTTGGTGATGCGGGTGTAGCCACCCGGACGGTTCTCGAACCGCGGGGCAACCTCGGTGAAGAGCGTGTGCACGACGCTCTTGTCCGAGATCAGCTGCATGACCTGGCGGCGGTTGTGAAGGTCGCCCTTCTTCGCCTTGGTCACCAGACGCTCGGCGTACGGGCGCAGACGACGGGCCTTGGCCTCGGTCGTCGTGATGCGGCCGTGCTCGAAGAGCGCGGTGGCCAGGTTGCGCAGCATGAGACGCTCGTGCGCGGCGCTGCCGCCCAGACGGGCACCCTTGGCAGGCTTCGGCATGGTGTTTCTCCTTCATTGCTGCACCGGCCGTATCAGGTACCGGTGTCAGTTCCCACGAAGCGGGCGCCCCGCGGAAGATCACGCACGGCCGGGCCCGGGGTACACGCCCCGGGCCCGGCCGGTGAAACTCAGTACTGCTCGGTCTCCACGAAACCCGCGTCCGCGTCGTCGTCCGCGCCGAACGCGTCGGCCGCAGCGGTCGGGTCGAACCCGGGAGGCGAGTCCTTCAGCGCCAGGCCCATGCCCGCGAGCTTGGCCTTGACCTCGTCGATCGACTTCGCACCGAAGTTGCGGATGTCGAGCAGGTCCGCCTCGGAGCGGGCCACCAGCTCGCCCACCGAGTGGATGCCCTCACGCTTGAGGCAGTTGTACGACCGAACGGTGAGCTCCAGCTCCTCGATCGGCAGCGCCAGATCGGCGGCGAGGGCGGCGTCCGTCGGGGACGGACCCATGTCGATGCCCTCGGCGTCGATGTTCAGCTCACGGGCGAGACCGAACAGCTCGACCAGGGTCTTACCGGCCGACGCCATGGCGTCACGCGGCCGCATGGCCTGCTTGGTCTCGACGTCGACGATCAGCTTGTCGAAGTCGGTGCGCTGCTCGACACGGGTCGCCTCGACCTTGTACGTGACCTTGAGCACCGGCGAGTAGATCGAGTCGACCGGGATCCGGCCGATCTCCTGGCCGACCTGCTTGTTCTGCACGGCGGAGACGTAGCCGCGACCGCGCTCGACGGTCAGCTCCATCTCCAGCTTGCCCTTGGCGTTCAGCGTCGCCAGGACCAGGTCCGGGTTGTGGACCTCGACACCGGCCGGGGGCGCGATGTCGGCGGCGGTGACCAGACCCGGGCCCTGCTTGCGCAGGTACATCACGACCGGCTCGTCGTGCTCCGAGGAGACGACCAGCTGCTTGATGTTGAGGATGAGGTCGGTGACGTCCTCCTTGACACCCGGCACGGTGGTGAACTCGTGCAGGACACCGTCGATACGGATCGACGTGACCGCCGCACCCGGAATCGAGGAGAGGAGCGTACGGCGGAGGGAGTTACCGAGGGTGTAACCGAAGCCCGGCTCCAGGGGCTCGATCACGAACCGGGAGCGGTACTCGTCGACGACCTCTTCGGTCAGCGACGGACGCTGAGCGATAAGCATGTGTGTTCCTTCAGTCGTGGGCGCCCACTATTTGACGCCCTCTGCTGACAAGGGTACGGGCGGCACGCGGTTCCTAAGAACCTGTGCCGCCCGAGCCCGTCGCCCTACTTACTTGGAGTAGAGCTCAACGATCAGCTGCTCCTGCACCTGGGTGTCGATCACCTGGCGCTCGGGCAGGCTGTGCACGAGGACCCGGAGGTTCGACGGGATCGATTCCAGCCACGCCGGAACGGTCTTCTCGCCGGCCTCGGCCTTGGCCACCTCGAAGGGGGTCAGGTTCCGGGAGCCCTCGCGGACCTCGATGATGTCGTTCACGGCGACGCGGGCCGACGGGATGTCGGTCTTGCGGCCGTTCACGTTGATGTGTCCGTGACGCACCAGCTGACGGGCGTGGTCGCGGGACTTGGCGAAGCCTGCCCGGTAGACCACGTTGTCGAGGCGGGTCTCAAGGATGCGCAGAAGGTTCTCACCGGTCTTGCCGGACTTCTGGTTCGCTTCCTTGTAGTAGTTCACGAACTGCTTCTCAAGGACACCGTAGATACGGCTGCACTTCTGCTTCTCACGAAGCTGGAGCAGGTACTCGCTGTCCTTGGTGCGCCCGCGACCGTGCTCACCCGGGGGGTAAGGACGGATCTCGATCGGGCACTTCGCGCTCTCGCACTTGCTCCCCTTGAGGAAGAGCTTCTGCTTCTCCCGACGGCAACGCTTGCAGTCGGCCCCGGTGTAACGCGCCATTGTCTAGTTGTCTCCTACTTCAGTGGGTCAGACGCGGCGGCGCTTGGGAGGGCGGCAGCCGTTGTGCGGGGTCGGGGTGACGTCCTGGATCGAACCCACCTCAAGGCCGGTGGCCTGGAGCGAGCGGATCGCGGTCTCACGGCCGGAGCCGGGACCCTTGACGAACACGTCGACCTTGCGCATGCCGTGCTCCTGCGCGCGACGGGCGGCCGACTCGGCAGCCATCTGCGCGGCGAACGGAGTCGACTTACGCGAACCCTTGAAGCCCACGTGCCCGGCCGAGGCCCAGGAAATCACGTTGCCGGTCGGGTCGGTGATCGAAACGATCGTGTTGTTGAACGTGCTCTTGATGTGAGCGTGCCCGTGGGCGACGTTCTTCTTCTCCTTGCGGCGCACCTTCTTGGCGCCGGCCGTACGGCCCTTCGGAGGCATGAAATTCTCCTAATGGAGGTGGTCGGTCCTACAGCGAAGACCGCTGACTTCCGCGGTCCGGGAAACCGGACCGCAGTGCGTCCTGCTGAGGACTACTTCTTGCCCGGCTTCTTCTTGCCGGCGATCGCGCGACGCGGGCCCTTGCGGGTACGGGCGTTCGTGCTGGTGCGCTGGCCGTGGACCGGAAGGCCGCGGCGGTGACGCAGACCCTGGTAGCAGCCGATCTCGACCTTGCGGCGGATGTCGGCCTGGATCTCGCGACGGAGGTCACCCTCGGTCTTGAGGTTGTCGTCCACGTACTCGCGGATCTTGACCAGGTCTTCCTCGGCCAGGTCGCGAACCCGGGTGTTCGGGTCCACGCCGGTGGCGGCGAGGGTCTGCTGCGACAGCGTGCGCCCGATGCCGAAGACGTAGGTGAGGGCGACCTCGACGCGCTTTTCGCGCGGGAGATCAACGCCTGCGAGGCGTGCCATTGATGTGGCTCCTGATGGCTATTCGGAGGTCTTCCACAGCACCGTTCCCGTAAAACTCAGCTGAATTACGAGCCGGGCCCCGGCCTCCGAGCCGGGGGTTTCGTCCCACGCGAAGAACGCGGGGGTCGGGTGTCTGCGTATGTACGAATTACGTGCGTCGCGCGAACTGCGAAATGCAGGTGGTCGTGCGTCAGCCCTGGCGCTGCTTGTGGCGCAGGTTGTCGCAGATGACCATGACCCGGCCGTGGCGGCGGATCACCTTGCACTTGTCGCAGATCTTCTTGACGCTCGGCTTGACCTTCATGGGTGTGAGGTTCTCCGGGTCAGTGCCGTCACCCCGGCGGAGCGGGGCGCCGACAAGATCTACTTGTAGCGGTAGACGATCCGGCCACGCGTCAGGTCGTACGGAGAGAGCTCCACCACGACCCGGTCATCCGGGAGGATGCGGATGTAGTGCATCCGCATCTTGCCGCTGATGTGCGCGAGGACCTTGTGACCGTTCTGGAGCTCTACCTTGAACATCGCGTTCGGCAGAGACTCGATCACGGTGCCCTCGATCTCGATGGCACCTTGCTTCTTGGCCACGCTTCGCCTTTCGAATCGGCTACCTTGATCGACTCTCGCAGTGTCCGCGTGACATCAAAAGTGTCACCTACCTTGAAGGTAGGCACACGGATGCACGAGAGCCGACGCGTCAGTCTACGTCAGAGGCCACGGAAAGACGAATCCACGATTATTGCCCAACCCAGGAGATCCTTATGCCACCGCCCCGCGACCCGTCGCACTTCCTTCACGCCGGGCCCCGCGCGGCACCCGCCGTCAGGCTCCCGCGGCCGGGTCCGGCGCCGCCGTGACACCCAGCTCGGCGAGCTTCGCGCGACCGCCGTCGACCGCGGTCAGCACCAGCGGCCCCTCCTCGGTCAACGCCACCGAGTGCTCCCAGTGCGAGGACCAGCCGCCGTCGTTCGTCTTGACCGTCCACTCGTCGTCGAGGACGTGCGTCTTGTGCGTGCCGAGATTGACCATCGGCTCGATCGCGATGCAGAAACCGGGCACCAGCTTCGGACCGCGGCCGCGCTTGCGGTCGACGTAGTTCAGCAGATGCGGGTCCATGTGCATCTGCGAGCCGATGCCGTGGCCGCCGTACTCCTCGACGATGCCGTACTTCCCGGTCGACGGGCGCGGCTGGCGGCGGATGTAGCCCTCGATCGCCTTGGAGATGTCGATCAGCCGGTTGCCCTTGGCGACCGCGGCGACCCCGGCCCACATGGACTCCTCGGTCACCCGGCTCAGCTCGACCAGCTCCGCGGAGTGCCCGGACCCGACGAACGCGGTGTACGCGGCGTCGCCGTGCCAGCCGTCGATGATCGCGCCGCAGTCGATGGAGATGATGTCGCCGTCGCGGAGGACCGTTTCGCCGTCCGGGATGCCGTGGACGACCACGTCGTTCACCGACGTGCAGATCGTCGCGGGGAAACCGCCGTACCCGAGGAAGTTCGACGTCGCGCCGTGCTCGGCGAGGACCTTGCGGGCCACCTCGTCCAGATCGCGGGTGGTCGCGCCCGGCACCGCCGCCTCACGGGTCGCGGCGTGAATGGCGGCGACCACCAGGCCCGCCTCGCGCATCTTCGCGATCTGCTGAGGGGTCTTGATCTCCACCATGGCGGGTAACGCCTTCCTGAACCGACTGTGCCGACAACCGCGTCGTTCGCACGGCCGACCACCGCGCGGGCGCGCCCGCCCCTCCATACGATACGGCCGCGGTGCCCGCACAGGGCACCGCGGCCGTATCGAAGCGTACGCGGAGGTTACTCGCCGCGTCCGAGGGCGGACATCGCCCGCCGGGTGACCTCTTCGACCTTGCCGAGGGCGGGAATCGTCACGACGAGTTCCTGCGCCTTGTAGTAGTCGATGATCGGCTCGGTCTCCGAGTGGTAGACCTCCAGGCGCTTGCGCACCGTGTCCTCGTGGTCGTCGTCGCGCTGGTAGAGCTCGCCGCCGCAGACGTCGCAGACGCCCTCGGCCTTCGGCTTGCTGTACTCGGCGTGGAAGACGTGCGCGGAGTTCTTCCGGCAGATCCGGCGGCCGGCGATCCGCTTGACGACCTCGTCCTCGGGGACCTCCAGGTCGAGCACCGCGTCCAGCGTGATGCCCTTGCCCTTGAGGTACACGTCCAGGGCCTCGGCCTGCTTGAGGTTGCGCGGGAATCCGTCGAGCAGGAAGCCGCCGGCGGCGTCGGCCTGCTCCAGACGGTCCTCGGCCATTCCGATCGTGACCTCGTCGGGGACCAGGTTCCCGGCGTCCATGTAGGACTTCGCCTGCACGCCGAGGGGCGTGCCCTGGCTGATGTTGGCGCGGAACAGGTCGCCCGTGGAGATGTGCGGGATCTCAAGGTTCCGGGCGAGGTACGCGGCCTGCGTACCCTTACCGGCTCCCGGGGGTCCGACGAGGACGATTCGCATCAGCGGAGGAACCCTTCGTAGTTGCGCTGCTGAAGCTGGCTCTCGATCTGCTTCACGGTCTCCAGACCCACACCCACGATGATCAGGATGCTCGTCCCGCCGAACGGGAAGTTCTGGTTCGCGTTGAACAGCACCAACGCCACTGTTGGTACGAGTGCGATCAGCCCCAGGTACAGCGAGCCCGGCCACGTGATCCGGTTGAGCACGTAGCTGAGGTACTCGGCCGTCGGGCGACCAGCCCGGATACCCGGGATGAAGCCACCATACTTCTTCATGTTGTCGGCAACTTCTTCGGGGTTGAAGGAGATCGCCACGTAGAAGAAGGCGAAGAACACGATCAACAAGAAGTACGTAACGATGTAAACGGGGTGGTTTCCCTTGGTGAAGTTGGTGGCGATCCACCGGGCCCACTCCGCGTCCGAGCCGCTGAACTGTGCGATCAGGGCCGGAATGTAGAGCAACGACGACGCGAAGATGACGGGAATCACACCCGCCTGATTTACCTTGAGCGGGATGTACGTGGACGTACCGCCATAAGAACGGCGCCCGATCATGCGCTTCGCGTACTGCACCGGAATGCGGCGCTGCGCCTGCTCGACGAAGACCACCAGGGCGACCATCGCCAGGCCGACGGCGATCACCGCGAAGAACTCGACCCAGCCGTCGGCGAGCTTGCCGGTCAGCTTGATCTGCCACAGCGCGCCCGGGAAACCGGCGGCGATCGAGATGAACATCAGGATCGACATGCCGTTGCCGATACCGCGGTCGGTGACCAGCTCACCGAGCCACATGACCACCGCCGTACCGGCGGTCATCGTGATGACCATGGTGATGGTGGTGAAGATCGAGTCGCTCGGCACGATCTCGCTGGCGACCGGGCAGTTCTGGAAGAGCGCGCCGCTGCGGGCCGTGGCCACCAGGCCGGTGCCCTGCAGGATCGCCAGTGCGATGGTCAGATAGCGGGTGTACTGGGTGATCTTCGCCTGACCGGTCTGGCCCTCTTTCTTGAGGGCCTCCAGCCGAGGAATCACGACGGTCAGCAGCTGGAGGATGATGCTCGCCGTGATGTACGGCATGATCCCCAGCGCGAAGATCGTGATCTGCAGCAGCGCACCACCGCTGAACATGTTCACCAGGGCGAACAATCCGCTGTTGGAGCCGGCCTGCTTCATGCAGGTCTCGACATTCGCGTAGTTCACCCCGGGGATCGGGACATGCGCACCGATCCGGTAGAGCACCACGATGCCCAACGTGAACAGCAGCTTTTTGCGCAGGTCGGGCGTCTTGAACGCTCGGGCGAACGCGGTGAGCACGGTGCCTCCTGCGCCTCCCGCCGGACGGGCGAGAGGTGACGGTCTTGAGGATCGACGAATAAAAGCGGCCTGAAACGCCGCACGGTCGGGCCGTGCGGCGGGGGTCCGGTGCTTCCCCCGTAAAAAGTTGCACCGGCAGGCCACCTTACCGGCGACCGTACCCCCGTGGAACGACCAACCGGGGATGCCCCAAACGATGGGCATCCCCGGTCAGTTGAACCAACGAACTCAGAGGAGTTCGGTGACGGTGCCGCCGGCAGCGGCAATCTTCTCCTTGGCGGAGCCGGAGACGGAATCCACCGTCACCTGCAGCGCCACGGAGATCTCGCCCTGGCCCAGGACCTTGACGAGCTCGTTCTTGCGCACCGCGCCCTTGGCAACCAGATCGGCCACCGTGACCTCGCCACCCTGCGGGTAGAGCGCGGCCAGCTTCTCCAGGTTCACGACCTGGAACTGCTTGTGGGCGGGGTTCTTGAAGCCCTTCAGCTTCGGGAGGCGCATGTGGAGGGGCATCTGCCCGCCCTCGAAGCGCTCCGGAACCTGGTAACGGGCCTTGGTGCCCTTGGTACCACGACCAGCGGTCTTACCCTTGGACGCCTCACCACGACCCACACGGGTCTTGGCGGTCTTGGCGCCCGGGGCAGGACGGAGGTTGTGGACCTTCAGCGGGTTCTGCTCCGCCATGTCAGTCGACCTCCTCAACCGTCACGAGGTGGCGGACGGTGTGCACCATGCCGCGGAACTCGGGACGGTCCTCCTTGACAACCACGTCGTTGAGCCGCTTGAGGCCCAGCGAACGAAGGGTGTCGCGGTGGTTCTGCTTGCTACCGATGTAGGACTTAGTCTGCGTGATCTTGAGGTGCGCCATTACGCGGTCACCCCGGCACGCGCACGCAGCAGGGCTGCGGGAGCAACGTCCTCCAGCGGCAGGCCACGACGGGCCGCGATCTCCTCGGGGCGCTGAAGGCCCTGAAGCGCGGTCACCGTGGCGTGCACGATGTTGATCGGGTTCGACGAGCCGAGCGACTTGCTCAGGACGTCGTGGATGCCCGCGCACTCCAGAACGGCGCGCACCGGGCCACCGGCGATCACACCGGTACCGGGGGAAGCCGGCTTGAGCAGGACGACGCCCGCAGCCTTCTCGCCCTGGATGGGGTGCGGGATGGTGCCCTGGATACGGGGGACCTTGAAGAAGTTCTTCTTGGCCTCTTCCACGCCCTTGGCGATGGCAGCCGGAACTTCCTTGGCCTTGCCGTAACCGACACCTACGGTGCCGTCACCGTCGCCCACCACGACCAGCGCAGTGAAGCTGAAACGACGACCACCCTTGACAACCTTGGCGACACGGTTGATCGCGACAACGCGCTCAACGTATGCGGTCTTCTCGGCGGCAGCGCCACCGTCGCGACCCTTCCGGTCCCGCCGCTCGCCGCCACCGGCACCGCTGCCGCGGCGCTGGGGTCCAGCCATTGGATTTACCTCTCTCTGTTACGTCCGCTAGCTCCGGAACCGGGGCTTAGAACTTCAGCCCGGCTTCGCGGGCGGCGTCCGCCAGAGCGGCAATGCGCCCGGCGTACTGGTTGCCACCGCGGTCGAACACGACGGCCTCGACGCCGGCGGCCTTGGCGCGCTCGGCGACCAGGGAACCGACCTGCTTGGCCTGGTCGCCCTTGCTGCCTTCGCCACCACGGATCGACGCGTCCAGGTGCGACGCCGACGCGAGCGTGTGGCCCGCGATGTCGTCGATGACCTGGGCGGTGATGCCGCGGTTGGAACGCGTCACGACCAGACGCGGACGCGCCGGGGTACCCGCAATCCGCTTACGGATGCGGATGTGGCGCCGCTTGAGGGCGGCACCCTTACGGGCATTGCCCTTCGCGATCTTCACACCGTATGCCATGGCTTACTTACCAGCCTTTCCGACCTTGCGGCGGATGACCTCGCCGGCGTACTTGACGCCCTTGGCCTTGTACGGGTCAGGCTTGCGCAGCTTGCGGATGTTCGCCGCAACCTCGCCGACCTTCTGCTTGTCGATGCCCTCGACGCTGAGCTTGGTCGGGGACTCGACCTTGAAGGAGATACCTTCGGGCGCCTCGATGAGGATCGGGTGGCTGTAGCCCAGGGAGAACTCCAGGTTGGAGCCCTTGGCCTGGACGCGGTAGCCGACACCGCTGATTTCGAGCGCCTTGCTGTAGCCCGCGGTCACGCCGGTGATCATGTTCGCCACCAGCGTGCGGGACAGGCCGTGAAGGGCCTTGTTCTGACGCTCGTCGTTCGGGCGGGAGACGTTGACGACGCCGTCCTCACCCTTGGCGACCTCGATGGGCGCGGCGACGGTGTGCGAAAGGGAGCCCTTGGGACCCTTCACATTGACCGTGCGGCCCTCGATGGTGACGTCCACACCAGCGGGAACCTGGATGGGCAGCTTGCCAATACGCGACATGAGCTCTTCCTCCGTTCCCTGGTTACCAGACGTAGGCGAGGACTTCCCCACCCACGCCCTTCTTGCTGGCCTGCTGGCCGGTCAGGAGACCGTGGGACGTGGAGATGATCGCCACGCCCAGGCCGCCGAGGACCTTCGGCAGGTTGGTGGACTTTGCGTAGACCCGCAGGCCCGGCTTCGAAATGCGCTTGATGCCGGCGATCGAGCGCTCGCGGTTCGGGCCGAACTTCAGCTCGAGGATGAGGTTCTTGCCGACCTCGGCGTCCTCAACCTTCCAGCCGGTGATGTAGCCCTCCTGCTGGAGGATCTCCGCGATGTGAGACTTGATCTTGCTGTGCGGCATCACGACGGTGTCGTGGTATGCCGAGTTCGCGTTCCGCAGACGGGTCAGCATGTCTGCGATGGGATCAGTCATGGTCATGAATTGGCCTTCGGCCTCTCTCGCCGGGGTTTCCTATATGTGCCATCCCTCTCCCCGATCAGTGTCGGGACGGGTGCGGCACGGGGACCTACGGCGTAGTAAGCGACGTTATGCGGGCGAGATGCCCGCGGTCGGTCTCGGGCGGCGGGGCGCCCAACCCTTCTACCTTACGGGACGAAGAGCGGGGCGCCTGCCGACCGGATGCTTACCGAGAGCTTCCGGGTCATCCCAACTAGGGGATTACCAGGAGCTCTTGGTCACGCCCGGCAGCTCGCCACGGTGAGCCATCTCACGAAGGCACACGCGGCAGAGGCCGAACTTGCGGTACACGGAGTGCGGGCGGCCGCAGCGCTGGCAGCGGTTGTAAGCGCGCACAGCGAACTTGGGCTTGCGAGCAGCCTTCGCGATCAGAGCCTTCTTCGCCATCTCGCTCACGCCTCCTTGAACGGGAAGCCGAGGTGACGCAGAAGGGCACGGCCCTCGTCGTCGTTGGTCGCCGTGGTGACCACGGTGATGTCCATACCCCGGGTACGGTCGATCTTGTCCTGGTCGATCTCGTGGAACATGACCTGCTCCGTGAGACCGAAGGTGTAGTTGCCCCGGCCGTCGAACTGCTTCGGCGACAGACCACGGAAGTCGCGGATGCGCGGCAGCGCGAGCGACAGCAGGCGGTCCAGGAACTCCCACATGCGGTCGCCGCGGAGGGTGACGTGGGCACCGATCGGCTGACCCTCACGCAGCTTGAACTGCGCGATGGACTTCCGAGCCTTGGTGACAGCCGGCTTCTGGCCGGTGATCGTGGTGAGGTCCTTGATGGCACCGTCGATCAGCTTGGAGTCGCGGGCGGCGTCGCCCACACCCATGTTGACCACGATCTTGGTCAGACCGGGGATCTGCATGACGTTCTCGTACGAGAACTCGTCCTTCAGCTTCCCGGCGATCTCTTCGCGGTAGCGCTGCTTGAGACGCGGCGCGTTGGTGGTGGCAGTCATCAGATGTCCTCACCGGTCCGCTTGGCAACGCGGATCTTGTTGCCGTCATCGTCGAACCGGAACCCGACGCGGGTGACAACCTTGTTGCCGTCCTTCTCCACAACCAGCTGAACGTTGCTGACGTGGATCGGGGCCTCGGTCGTGACAATGCCGCCGGTCTGCGAACCGCGGGCGGTCTGGCCGGCCTTGGTGTGCTTCTTGACCCGGTTGACACCCTCGACCAGGACACGGTCCTCGCGGGGGAAGGCCACGATGACCTTGCCCTGCTTGCCCTTGTCCTTACCGGTGATGACCTGGACCAGGTCGCCCTTCTTGATCTTCATCGGTTACAGCACCTCCGGCGCGAGCGAGATGATCTTCATGAACTTCTTCTCGCGCAGCTCACGGCCCACGGGGCCGAAGATACGGGTGCCGCGGGGGTCGCCATCGTTCTTGAGGATGACGGCCGCGTTCTCATCGAAGCGGATGTACGAGCCGTCCGGACGGCGGCGCTCCTTGACGGTGCGAACGATGACGGCCTTGACGACGTCACCCTTCTTCACGTTGCCACCGGGGATCGCGTCCTTCACGGTGGCGACGATGACGTCACCGATGCCCGCGTAGCGGCGACCCGAGCCACCGAGAACACGGATGGTGAGAATTTCCTTCGCACCCGTGTTGTCGGCGACCCGAAGTCGCGACTCCTGCTGGATCACGTCTATCTCCTGATCGTCTGCCGGTTCCCGGCGGGGCCCCGCGGTGAGGCGGGGCCCCGCCGAGCCTGGCGGAACTGACCTGAGGGGGAACCCTCAGGCGGTATTTCGTGGAGCTCCCTTACGGGAACTGCCTACTTGGCCTTCTCGAGGATCTCGACGATGCGCCAGCGCTTCGAGGAGGACAGCGGCCGGGTCTCCATGAGGAGGACACGGTCGCCGACACCCGCGGCGTTCTGCTCGTCGTGCGCCTTGAGCTTGTTGGTACGGCGGATGACCTTGCCGTACAGCGCGTGCTTGACGCGGTCCTCGACGGCGACGACGACGGTCTTGTCCATCTTGTCGCTGACGACGAGACCCTCGCGGGTCTTGCGGAAGCCGCGGTCGTTCGTCTCAGTCACATTCTTCTCGCTCATCAGGCGCTCTCCACCGTCTCGATGCCCAGCTCACGCTCACGCATCAGGGTGTAGATCCGGGCGATGTCCTTACGGACGGACTTGAGCCGACCGTGGTTCTCAAGCTGTCCGGTCGCCGCCTGGAAGCGGAGGTTGAACAGCTCCTCCTTGGCCTCACGAAGCTTGGCAACGAGGTCCTCGCTGTTCAGCTCGCGCAGCTCGGTCGCCTTGATACCGGCCGCCATCACGACTCACCTGCCTCGCGCCGCACAATGCGGCACTTCATCGGAAGCTTGTGGGCGGCGCGGGTCAGCGCCTCCTTGGCAACCTTTTCGTTCGGGAAGGACAGCTCGAACATCACCCGACCGGGCTTGACGTTCGCGACCCACCACTCCGGAGAACCCTTACCGGAACCCATGCGGGTCTCGGCCGGCTTCTTCGTGAGCGGGCGGTCCGGGTAAATGTTGATCCAGACCTTGCCGCCACGCTTGATGTGACGGGTCATGGCGATACGAGCCGACTCGATCTGACGGTTCGTCACGTACGCCGGGGTGACGGCCTGGATGCCGTACTCACCGAAGGCAAGCTCGGTGCCACCCTTGGCCATGCCGTTGCGCTTGGGGTGGTGCTGCTTGCGGTGCTTGACCCTGCGAGGGATCAGCATGTCGGTCAGGCCTCCTGTCCGGTGCTCTCAGCCGGAGCAGCGGCTGCGGCCTCGGCCTTGGGGGCCTCGGCAGCGGCGTTCTGCTGCTGCGGCTTGCGGCCGCGGCCGCCACGCTCGCCACCGCGGCGCGGGCGGTCGTTGCCGCCACCACGCGCCGGGCGGTTACCCGCACGGGCGGCAGCGTTGTCCGCACGAACCTCGGCGATGTTCTTGACGTCGCCCTTGTAGATCCAGACCTTCACGCCGATACGGCCGAAGGTGGTCTTGGCCTCGAAGAAGCCGTAGTCGACGTTGGCCCGGAGGGTGTGCAGGGGCACACGGCCCTCGCGGTAGAACTCCGAGCGGGACATCTCGGCGCCGCCGAGACGGCCACCGCACTGGATCTTGATGCCCTTGGCGCCGGCCTTCATCGTCGACTGCATGCTCTTACGCATGGCGCGACGGAAGGAGACGCGGGAGGACAGCTGCTCGGCGACGGCCTGGGCCACGAGCTGAGCATCGGTCTCGGGGTTCTTGACCTCGAGGATGTTCAGCTGGACCTGCTTGCCGGTCAGCTTCTCCAGTTCGCCGCGGATGCGGTCGGCCTCGGCGCCACGGCGGCCGATGACGATGCCCGGACGAGCGGTGTGGATGTCAACGCGGACGCGCTCACGGGTGCGCTCGATCTCCACCTTGGAGATACCGGCGCGCTCCATGCCCTTCGTCATCATGCGACGAATGGCGACGTCTTCCTTGACGTAGTCCTTGTACAGCTTGTCGGCGTACCAACGCGACTTGAAGTCGGTGGTGATGCCGAGCCGGAACCCGTGCGGGTTTACCTTCTGGCCCATTACCGGGTTCCTTCCTTGCTGCTGACGACCACGGTGATGTGGCTGGTCCGCTTGCGGATCCGGTAGGCGCGGCCCTGGGCACGCGGACGGAACCGCTTCAGGGTCGGGCCCTCGTCGACGTACGCCTCGGAGATGAAGAGGCTGTCGGCGTCGGTGTGGTCGTAGTTGTGCGCGGCGTTGGCAATGGCGCTGTCCAGCACCTTGCCCACCGGCACGCTCGCGGCCTGCGGGGCGAAACGCAGGACCGCCTGAGCCTCCGTGGCATCCATGCCACGGATAAGGTCCACCACGCGGCGGGCCTTCATGGGCGTGACGCGGATGTACCGCGCCTGGGCCCTGGCTTCCATGGTTGTCCCTTCGGTGTCAGTCATAGTCTTCGCACTCCGCCGATCAACGACGCCGCGACTTGCGGTCGTCCTTCTCGTGGCCGCGGAAGGTGCGGGTCGGCGCAAACTCGCCGAGCTTGTGGCCAACCATCGACTCGGTGACGAACACCGGGATGTGCTTGCGGCCGTCGTGCACCGCGATCGTGTGGCCGAGCATGGCCGGGACGATCATGGAGCGGCGGGACCAGGTCTTGATGACGTTCTTGGTGCCGGCTTCGTTCTGAACATCCACCTTCTTGGAGAGGTGGTCGTCGACGAAGGGCCCCTTCTTGAGACTACGCGGCATCTAAACCCGCTCCTAGCGCTTCTTGTTCGTCTTGCGGCGGCGGACGATGTACTTGTTCGAAGCCTTCTTCGGCGAACGCGTACGACCCTCCTTCTGACCCCACGGCGAGACCGGGTGGCGACCACCGGAGGTCTTGCCCTCACCACCACCGTGCGGGTGGTCGACGGGGTTCATCACGACACCACGCACGGTCGGGCGGACGCCCTTCCAGCGCATACGGCCGGCCTTGCCCCAGTTGATGTTCGACTGCTCGGCGTTGCCGACCTCGCCAACAGTGGCGCGGCAGCGGACGTCGACCAGGCGGATCTCACCGGAGGGCATACGCAGGTGGGCCATGGAGCCCTCCCGCGCCAGCAGCTGCACGGAGGCACCGGCCGAGCGGGCGAACTTCGCACCGCCGCCCGGACGCAGCTCGATCGCGTGGATCGTCGTACCCACGGGGATGTGGCGCAGCGGCAGGTTGTTACCGGGCTTGATGTCGGCGCCGGGGCCGTTCTCAATCCGGTCACCCTGCGACAGGCCACGGGGCGCGATGATGTAGCGCTTCTCGCCGTCTGCGTAGTGCAGCAGCGCGATGCGCGCGGTGCGGTTGGGGTCGTACTCGATGTGCGCGACCTTGGCCGGCACGCCGTCCTTGTCGTGACGACGGAAGTCGATCACTCGGTAGGCGCGCTTGTGGCCACCACCCTGGTGGCGAACGGTCACACGACCGGCGTTGTTACGGCCGCCCTTGCTGTGCAGCGGGCGGACCAGCGACTTCTCCGGCGTGGACCGCGTGATCTCGACAAAGTCGGCGACGCTGGAGCCACGACGGCCCGGGGTCGTCGGCTTGTACTTGCGGATACCCATTTCTCAGTCCTCGTCCGATTCCGGACGACTCGACCTCCGTCAGGAGGTCGGGCCGCCGAAGATGTCGATACGGTCGCCCTCGGCGAGGGTCACGATGGCGCGCTTGGTGTCAGCGCGCTTGCCGAAACCGGTCTTGGTGCGCTTGCGCTTACCCTGCCGGTTGATCGTGTTGACCCCGGTGACCTTGACCGAGAAGACCGCCTCGACGGCCTGCTTGATCTGGGTCTTGTTGGCGCGCGGGTCGACGACGAACGTGTACTTGTTCTCGTCCAGCAGCGCGTAGCTCTTCTCCGAGACAACCGGCTTGACGAGAATGTCGCGCGGGTCCGAGAAGGTCTTGCTGGTGACGACGGCCTCAGTCATCAGGCGTCGCTCCCTTCGGTCTCATCGGCCTTGGGGCCAGACACGAAGGACTCGAAAGCGGCCGTGGTGAAGACCACGTCGTCCGAGACGAGCACGTCGTACGTGTTCAGCTGGCCCGGCTCCAGGATGTGAACCTGGGGCAGGTTGCGGGCGGACAGCCACGCGGCCTCGTCGGAGCGCTCGACGACCAGGAGCAGGTTCTTCCGCTCGCTGACCTTGCCGAGGAGACCCTTGGCGGCCTTGGTGGAGATCGCGCCGTCGACCACGCCGGAGACGACGTGGATACGGCTGTTGCGCGCCCGGTCGGAGAGGGCACCGCGCAGGGCGGCGGCCTTCATCTTCTTGGGCGTCCGCTGCGAGTAGTCACGCGGCTGCGGGCCGTGGACGACGCCACCGCCGGCGAACTGCGGCGCACGGGTCGAACCCTGGCGCGCGCGGCCGGTGCCCTTCTGGCGGTACGGCTTCTTGCCACCGCCGCGGACCTCGCCACGGGTCTTGGTCTTGTGCGTGCCCTGACGGGCAGCGGCCAGCTGCGCGACAACGACCTGGTGGATCAGCGGAATGCTGACCTTCGCGTCGAAGATCTCCGCGGGGAGCTCGACGGTCCCGGCCTTGTCGCCTGCCGGCGAAAGGATGTCAATGGTGCTCATCGGTTACCTCAGGCCCCCTTGGCCGCGGTACGGACCAGGACGAGGCCGCCGTTCGGACCAGGAACTGCGCCCTTGATGAGCAGCAGACCCTTCTCCGCGTCAACGGCATGGACGGTCAGGTTCTGGGTGGTGACCCGCTCGTTGCCCATACGACCGGCCATCCGCATGCCCTTGAACACGCGGCCCGGGGTGGCGCAGCCACCGATGGAGCCCGGCTTACGGTGCACGCGGTGGGCACCGTGGGAAGCCTTGCCGCCGTGGAAGCCGTGACGCTTCATGACGCCGGCGAAGCCCTTGCCCTTGCTCTTGCCGGTCACGTCCACCTTGACGCCGGACTCGAAGGTCTCAGCGGTCAGCTCCTGGCCGAGGGTGTACTCACCGGCGTCGGTGGTACGGACCTCGACGAGGTGACGGCGGGGGGTGACGTCGGCCTTCGCGAAGTGGCCCTTGAGGGGCTTGTTCACCTTGCGCGGGTCGATCTCGCCAAAGGCGATCTGGACGGAGTCGTAGCCGTCCTGGTCATTGGTGCGCACCTGGGTAACGACACAGGGGCCGGCCTTCACCACGGTCACCGGAACGACACGGTTGTTGTCGTCCCAGACCTGGGTCATGCCGAGCTTCTCGCCCAGGATGCCCTTGATCTGCTTAGCCATCTCTTCCGCGCCTCTCAGAGCTTGATCTCGATGTCAACGCCGGCCGGAAGGTCCAGGCGCATCAGCGAGTCAACGGTCTTGGGCGTCGGGTCGAGGATGTCGATCAGGCGCTTGTGCGTGCGCATCTCGAAGTGCTCGCGCGAGTCCTTGTACTTGTGCGGCGACTTGATGACGCAGTACACGTTCTTCTCAGTGGGCAGCGGCACCGGGCCTGCGACCGACGCACCAGTGCGGGTCACCGTCTCGACGATCTTCTTCGCCGAGCTGTCGATGACCTCGTGGTCGTAGGCCTTGAGCCGGATGCGGATCTTCTGTCCCGCCATGGCTACTTCGTAGTCCTGTCTCTCGTAACGCTCTGGGACTCGGTGCGTACGCGTCCCGCCTCCGACCCACGCGGTCGGGCGTGTCGCACTCCCATCGGAGAAATTTCCGTACGGAAATCCTTCGAGAAGGAGACGTGGGGGCGGAACACCCACCGAGCGCCTGACTGAGGCACCCCGCTGACGCTTCCCGGAAGATTCCCGTACTTCCGCCCCTGATAAGAGGCGACGAATACCTAGGACTCGCTTCCGGTCCCCCCGGCGGGAGGCGCGCAACATCGGCACTCAACCGAGCAACCTGGACAGTGTGCCACACAGCTCAGGGCCGAGGCCAATCGAGCCTTAGAGGCTATCCCACCCGACGATCACTTACACCTGCCACCGCGCCTCCGGGCGCGTCATCCGGCCCCGGCCGCACCCCCGGAGCGCGCCGTCCGGCCCGATTCCGGGCAGCGGAAAGCGCCCGTACAGCCGAAGCCGTACGGGCGCCTCCGTGAGCCGAGGCTCGAATGCTCGCAGGGAGCTACCGGGTCACCCCGATCAACACTTACTTGTTGATCTTGGTGACCTGGCCGGCGCCGACGGTCCGGCCACCCTCACGGATGGCGAACTTCAGGCCCTCCTCCATGGCGACGGGCTGGATGAGCTCGACGCTCATCTCGGTGTTGTCGCCCGGCATGACCATCTCGGTGCCCTCGGGGAGGGTCACGACGCCGGTCACGTCCGTGGTACGGAAGTAGAACTGCGGGCGGTAGTTGTTGAAGAACGGGGTGTGGCGGCCACCCTCGTCCTTCGACAGGATGTACGCCTGCGCCTCGAAGGAGGTGTGCGGCGTGACCGAGCCCGGCTTGATGATGACCTGGCCGCGCTCGACGTCCTCGCGCTTGATGCCGCGGAGGAGCAGACCGACGTTCTCACCGGCCTGGCCCTCGTCGAGGAGCTTCCGGAACATCTCGATGCCGGTGACCGTGGTGGTGGTCTTGTCCTGCTTGATGCCGATGATGTCGACGGTCTCGTTGACCTTGAGGACACCACGCTCGATACGACCGGTGACAACGGTGCCACGGCCGGTGATCGTGAAGACGTCCTCGATCGGCATCAGGAACGGCTTGTCGACGTCGCGCTCGGGCTGCGGGATCGCCTCGTCGACGGCCTTCATCAGGTCCACGACGGACTTGGCCCACTCGGGGTCGCCCTCGAGCGCCTTCAGCGCCGAGACCTTGACGACCGGGACGTCGTCGCCCGGGAACTCGTACTCGGAGAGGAGCTCACGGACCTCGAGCTCGACGAGCTCCAGGATCTCCTCGTCGTCCACCATGTCGGCCTTGTTCAGGGCGACAACGATGTAGGGAACGCCGACCTGGCGGGCCAGGAGCACGTGCTCCTTGGTCTGCGGCATCGGACCATCGGTCGCGGCGACCACGAGGATCGCGCCGTCCATCTGGGCGGCACCGGTGATCATGTTCTTGATGTAGTCCGCGTGACCGGGGCAGTCGACGTGGGCGTAGTGACGGCTCTCCGTCTGGTACTCGACGTGCGCGATCGAGATCGTGATACCGCGCTGACGCTCCTCGGGAGCCTTGTCGATCTGGTCGAAGGCCGAGGCCTCGTTCAGGTCGGGGTACTCGTCGTGCAGCACCTTGGTAATGGCGGCCGTGAGGGTCGTCTTACCGTGGTCAATGTGACCGATGGTGCCGATGTTGACGTGCGGCTTAGTCCGCTCGAACTTCGCCTTCGCCACTGGGTCCTCCTGAAGTGGTTCTGTACGCCTTACTCATCGGCGCCAGGTGATCTTTGCTGGGATGCCGGCCGCCGGGGCAATCCTCACGGATTGCGGGGTTTGCCCCGGCGGACGGTGTCAAGCCTAAAGCGTGTTCCGGCTGGCGGAGCTACTCGCCCTTGGCCTTCGCGATGATCTCCTCGGCGACGTTCCGGGGAACCTCGGCGTAGGAGTCGAACTGCATCGAGTAGCTTGCGCGACCCGAGGTCTTGCTGCGGAGGTCGCCGACGTAGCCGAACATCTCCGACAGCGGAACCAGGCCCGTGACGAGCTTGGCGCCGTGGCGGTCCTCCATGGACTGGATCTGACCGCGACGGGAGTTGATGTCGCCGATGACGTCACCCATGTAGTCCTCGGGCGTCGTCACCTCGACCTTCATCATCGGCTCCAGCAGGGCCGGGCTGGCCTTGCGGGCGGCCTCCTTGAAGGCCATCGAACCGGCGATCTTGAAGGCCATCTCGGAGGAGTCGACCTCGTGGTAGGCACCGTCGAGAAGGGTGACCTTGACGCCGGTCAGCGGGTAGCCGGCGAGCACGCCGAACTCCATGGCCTCCTGGCAGCCCGCGTCCACGGACGGGATGTACTCCCGCGGGATGCGGCCACCGGTGACCTTGTTCTCGAACTCGTACCCGTCGCCCTCGAGCGGCGCGATGGCGATCTGGACCTTCGCGAACTGACCGGAACCACCGGTCTGCTTCTTGTGCGTGTAGTCCAGGCGCTCCACCGGCTTGCGCAGCGTCTCGCGGTACGCGACCTGCGGCTTACCGACGTTGGCCTCGACGCGGAACTCACGCTTCATACGGTCGACCAGCACATCGAGGTGCAGCTCGCCCATACCCGCGATGATGGTCTGGCCGGTCTCCTCGTCGGTGTGCACCTGGAACGAGGGGTCTTCCTCGGCGAGACGCTGGATGGCGACACCCAGCTTTTCCTGGTCGCCCTTGGACTTGGGCTCAATGGCGACCTGGATGACCGGGGCCGGGAACTCCATCGACTCCAGGATCACGGGGTTGCCCGCGTCGCAGAGGGTCTCACCGGTGGTGGTCTGCTTCAGACCCATGACGGCGACGATGTCACCGGCACCCACCGAGTCGATCTCCTCACGCTTGTTCGCGTGCATCCGGTAGATCTTGCCGATGCGTTCCTTCTTGCCCTTCACCGAGTTCTGCACCTGCGAGCCGGCCTCAAGGCGGCCCGAGTACACACGGATGAAGGTGAGCTTGCCCAGGTGCGGGTCGCTGGCGATCTTGAACGCCAGCGCCGCGAGCGGCTCGTCCTCGGAGGGCTTGCGGGTGACGACCTGCTCGGAGTCGTTGACCGCGTGGCCCTCGATGGCCTCGACGTCAAGCGGCGACGGCAGGTAACGGACCACGGCGTCGAGCAGGGGCTGCACGCCCTTGTTCTTGAACGCGGTACCGCAGAACACCGGGGTGACGGTGGTGTTCTCGGCCTTGCCGGCGGCGATCGTGATACGACGGATCGCGGCGTACAGCTGCTCCTCGGTGGGCTCCTCGCCCTCCAGGTACAGCTCCATGATCTCTTCGTCGTTCTCGGCGACGGCCTCGATCAGCTTGCCGCGGTACTCCTCGGCGAGCTCGACCTTGTCGGCCGGGATGTCGAGGACGTCGTACATCTCGCCCTTGGCCGCCTCGGCGGAGTAGACCAGGGCCTTCATGCGGACCAGGTCGATGACGCCCTGGAAGTCCGCCTCGGCACCGATCGGCAGCTGCATCACGATCGGCACCGCGCCCAGGCGGTCCACGATCATGTCGACGCAGCGCAGGAAGTCGGCGCCGGTGCGGTCGAGCTTGTTGACGAAGCAGATACGCGGAACGCCGTAGCGGTCCGCCTGACGCCAGACAGTCTCGGACTGGGGCTCGACACCGGCGACGCCGTCGAACACGGTCACGGCACCGTCGAGCACGCGCAGGGAGCGCTCCACCTCAACGGTGAAGTCGACGTGCCCCGGGGTGTCGATGATGTTGATCGTGTGGTCGACGTCCTCCAGCGGCCAGTGGCAGGTCGTCGCGGCGGACGTGATGGTGATGCCGCGCTCCTGCTCCTGCTCCATCCAGTCCATCGTGGCAGCGCCGTCGTGGACTTCACCGATCTTGTACGAGACACCGGTGTAGAACAGGATCCGCTCGGTGGTGGTCGTCTTGCCCGCGTCGATGTGGGCCATGATCCCGATGTTGCGGACCTTGGCCAGGTCAAGCGAAGTGGTAGCCATATCGGCTCAGTCTTCTCTCGGTCTCGATGGGGGTTGCGGCTACCAGCGGTAGTGCGCGAAGGCCTTGTTGGACTCGGCCATCTTGTGCGTGTCCTCGCGCTTCTTGACCGAAGCGCCGAGGCCGTTGGAGGCGTCGAGCAGTTCGTTCATGAGGCGCTCGGTCATGGTCTTCTCGCGACGGGCGCGGGAGTAGCCCACGAGCCAGCGGAGCGAGAGGGTGGCGGCGCGGCCGGGCTTGACCTCGACCGGGACCTGGTAGGTCGCGCCACCGACACGGCGGGACTTGACCTCAAGGGTCGGCTTGATGTTCTCGAGCGCGCGCTTGAGCGTGATGACCGGGTCGTTACCGGTCTTCTCGCGCAGACCCTCCATGGCGCCGTAAACGATGCGCTCAGCGGTGGAGCGCTTGCCGTTCAGCAGAACCTTGTTGATGAGGGAGGTCACCAGAGGAGAGCCGTAGACCGGGTCGATGATGACCGGGCGCTTCGGGGCGGGGCCCTTACGAGGCATTCTTACTTCTCCTTCTTGGCGCCGTAGCGGCTGCGAGCCTGCTTACGGTTCTTGACGCCCTGCGTGTCGAGGGAGCCGCGGATGATCTTGTACCGAACACCCGGCAGGTCCTTCACACGGCCGCCACGCACGAGCACGATCGAGTGCTCCTGCAGGTTGTGGCCCTCACCCGGAATGTAAGCGGTGACCTCGATCCCGCTGGTCAGACGCACACGCGCGACCTTACGCAGGGCCGAGTTCGGCTTCTTCGGGGTGGTCGTGAACACACGCGTGCAGACGCCACGGCGCTGGGGCGAACCCTCCAGTGCGGGCGTCTTGTTCTTCTCGACCTTGTCCTGCCGGCCCTTACGGACCAGCTGCTGGATCGTAGGCACTACTTCTCCGGTTTCTGTGTGCCGATCACGTTAAAGCTAACCTGGAACACGCACCGACCCACGAGGTCGGGTGTGTCGAACACTGCAACACTCTCCGCGAGGCGGAAGAAGGGCGCAGATTGCGGCGCGGCCGGTAGTGGCTCCCCATACGGTTGAAGACACGCATGGCAGCCAGGGCACACCCCAGGCACAAGGTCTGAGCGTACCTACCTCACCGACTCCGGTCAAAACAAATGCCCCGCGGCCGACACGCCGGTCGCAACCGGACGGAGTGCTCACGGACCGTCATCCGGACGGCCGAACGGATGTCACCCGCCCGTCACCCGGACGGCCCGCCCGGCGCGAACCGCCGGATCAGCCGTGGCTGACCACCGCGACCATCATGAGCAGGATGAACAGCGCCCAGCCGCCGATACCGAGCCAGCCCAGGACCACCCCGGCCAGCGCCTGGCCTTCACCGCGCTCGCCGGTGCGGCGCATCTCCGCGCGCGCCTTGTGGCCGAGGATCACCGCGGGGATCGCGGTCACCCCCCACGTCACCGGCGTCAGGATGCCGCAGACCAGCGCGGCGGTGGCGGAGCTGTTGGTGTGCTGCGGCGCGGGCATCGGCGCGACCGGCATGAACGTCGCCGGGACCGGACGCGGCTCGAACTGCGACTGCGGCACCGGGCCCGTCGGCAGATCCGCCACCAGCATCTGCAGCTCGGCATGGGTCTGCGCCTGGTAGGCCCGCCCGATCCGCTGCTCGTACTCCCCCTGCGCGAGCCGCCCCTCGGCGAACCCTGCCTTCAGCACGTCGACCGTACGCTCACGGTCGGCGTGCGAGGCACGCATCGCCGGTACCTGATGCGGCTGAGCGGGCTGCCCACCCTGCCAGGGCTGGAATGCCATGCGCGATCCTCCCCCGCTCGACAGTTGATCCCCATCTTCTCATCACAGACGCAGCAATGGGAGCGCGAGTTCCCCGACCGGCGGCGCCCGCGTCAAGAACGCCGCAGGGCGGCCACCCCTTACGGGATGACCGCCCTGTCGACGTCGTACGAACCGGACCCTTACTGGTTGTACGGACCGTAGTCGTAGTCCTCCAGCGGGACCGCCTGGCCGGAGCCGGTGCCGAACGGCGAGTAGTCGATGTCGTCGTAACCGACGGCCGAGTACATCGCGGCCTTGGCCTCCTCGGTCGGCTCCACCCGGATGTTGCGGTAGCGGGACAGGCCCGTACCGGCCGGGATGAGCTTACCGATGATGACGTTCTCCTTGAGGCCGATGAGGCTGTCGGACTTGGCGTTGATCGCCGCGTCCGTCAGCACCCGGGTCGTCTCCTGGAAGGAGGCGGCCGACAGCCAGGATTCCGTCGCCAGCGAAGCCTTGGTGATACCCATCAGCTGCGGACGGCCGGAGGCCGGGTGGCCACCCTCCGCCACGACACGACGGTTCTCGCCCTCGAACTTCGAGCGCTCCACCAGCTCGCCCGGCAGCAGCTCCGCGTCGCCGGACTCGATGATCGTCACGCGGCGCAGCATCTGCCGGATGATGATCTCGATGTGCTTGTCGTGGATCGCCACGCCCTGGCTGTTGTAGACCTTCTGGACCTCGCCGACGAGGTGGACCTGGACGGCACGCTGGCCGAGGATCCGCAGCACGTCGTGCGGGTTGATGGCACCCAGGGTGAGCGGCTGGCCGACCTCGACGTGGTCGCCCTCGCCCACCAGCAGACGGGCGCGCTTGGAGACGCCGTACGCCATCTCTTCGCTGCCGTCGTCGGGGGTGACGACAACCTTCTTGGTCTTCTCGGTCTCCTCGATCCGGACGCGGCCGGCCGCCTCCGAGATCGGGGCGACACCCTTGGGCGTACGGGCCTCGAAGAGCTCGACGACACGCGGCAGACCCAGCGTGATGTCGTCACCCGCCACACCACCGGTGTGGAAGGTACGCATCGTCAGCTGGGTGCCGGGCTCACCGATGGACTGGGCGGCGATGATGCCGACCGCCTCACCGATGTCGACCAGCTTGCCGGTGGCCAGCGAACGGCCGTAGCAGAAGGCACAGGTGCCGACCGCCGACTCACAGGTCAGGACCGAGCGGGTCTTGACCTCCTCGACGCCCGCGTTGAGCAGGGCGTCGATGAGCACGTCACCGAGGTCGACGTTGGCCGGGGCGACGACCTTGCCGTCGACGACGACGTCCTCGGCCAGCATCCGGGCGTAGACGCTCGACTCGACGTCGTCCGTCTTGCGCAGGCTGCCGTCGGCGCCGCGGGTCGCGATCTTCAGCTTGAGGCCGCGCTCGGTGCCGCAGTCCTCCTCGCGGATGATCACGTCCTGCGAGACGTCGACCAGACGACGGGTCAGGTAACCCGAGTCGGCGGTACGCAGGGCGGTGTCCGCCAGACCCTTACGGGCACCGTGCGTGGAGATGAAGTACTCCAGCACGGACAGGCCCTCGCGGAACGACGCCTTGATCGGACGCGGGATGGTCTCGTTCTTCGCGTTCGACACCAGACCACGCATACCGGCGATCTGCCGCATCTGCATCATGTTTCCTCGGGCACCCGAGTCAACCATCATGAAGATGGGGTTCGTCTTGGGGAAGTTCTCGTTCATCGCCTCGGCGACCTCGTTGGTCGCCTTGGTCCAGATGTTGATCAGTTCCTGAGTGCGCTCGTCCTTGGTGATCAGACCGCGCTCGTACTGCTTCTGGACCTTCTCGTCCTGGGCCTCGTAGCCCGCGACGATGGCCTTCTTGGCCTCCGGGACGACGATGTCCGAGACGGCGACGGTGACGCCGGAACGGGTCGCCCAGTGGAAACCGGACGCCTTCAGGTTGTCGAGCGTCGCCGCCACAATGACCTTGGGGTAGCGCTCGGCGAGGTCGTTGACGATCGCGGAGAGCTGCTTCTTGCCCACCGAGTAGTCGACGAACGGGTAGTCCTCGGGCAGCAGCTCGTTGAAGAGCGCGCGGCCCAGGGTCGTCCGCAGACGGAACGAGTCACCCTGCTGCCACTCCGGCTCACCCTCCTCGGGTGCCGGCGGGGTCCAGCCGCGGGGCGGAACCGTGCCGATCGGGAAGCGGATGTCGACCTTCGCCTGGAGCGACAGCTCCTTGGCGTCGAACGCCATGATCGCCTCGGCGACCGAACCGAACGCACGGCCCTCACCGATGACCTTGCGCTCCTCCTCGTCGGTGGTGAGGAAGAACAGGCCCAGCACCATGTCCTGGGTCGGCATGGTGACCGGACGGCCGTCGGCCGGCTTGAGGATGTTGTTCGAGGACAGCATCAGGATGCGGGCCTCGGCCTGCGCCTCCGCGGAGAGCGGCAGGTGGACGGCCATCTGGTCACCGTCGAAGTCCGCGTTGAACGCGGTGCAGACGAGCGGGTGAATCTGAATGGCCTTGCCCTCGACCAGCTGCGGCTCGAAGGCCTGGATGCCGAGGCGGTGCAGGGTGGGCGCACGGTTCAGCAGAACCGGGTGCTCGGCGATGACCTCTTCGAGGACGTCGTACACGACCGTGCGGCCGCGCTCGACCATCCGCTTCGCCGACTTGATGTTCTGCGCGTGGTTCAGGTCGACCAGGCGCTTCATCACGAACGGCTTGAAGAGCTCCAGCGCCATGGCCTTCGGCAGACCGCACTGGTGCAGCTTGAGCTGCGGGCCGACGACGATGACGGAACGCGCCGAGTAGTCGACTCGCTTACCGAGCAGGTTCTGACGGAAGCGGCCCTGCTTGCCCTTGAGCATGTCGGACAGCGACTTCAGCGGACGGTTGCCGGGGCCCGTCACCGGGCGGCCACGACGGCCGTTGTCGAAGAGCGCGTCGACGGCCTCCTGGAGCATGCGCTTCTCGTTGTTCACGATGATCTCGGGCGCGCCGAGGTCGAGAAGCCGCTTCAGGCGGTTGTTGCGGTTGATCACGCGGCGGTACAGGTCGTTGAGGTCGGAGGTCGCGAAGCGGCCACCGTCCAGCTGCACCATCGGACGCAGGTCCGGCGGGATGACCGGGATGCAGTCCAGCACCATGCCCTTGGGGCTGTTGCGGGTCTGCAGGAACGCGGAGACGACCTTGAGGCGCTTGAGCGCACGGGTCTTCTTCTGGCCCTTGCCGGTACGGATGATCTCGCGGAGGCGCTCGGCCTCCTCGTCGAGGTCGAAGGTCTCCAGGCGCTTCTGCAGCGAGGCGGCGCCCATGGAACCGTCGAAGTACGTGCCGAAGCGGTCACGCAGCTCGCGGTAGAGCAGCTCGTCGCCCTCCAGGTCCTGGACCTTGAGGTTCTTGAAGCGGTTCCAGACCTCGTCGAGACGGTCGATCTCGCGCTGCGCGCGGTCGCGCAGCTGCTTCATCTCACGCTCGGCGCCCTCGCGCACCTTGCGGCGCACATCGGCCTTGGCGCCCTCGGCCTCCAGCTCGGCCAGGTCGGTCTCGAGCTTCTTGGCGCGGGCCTCCAGGTCGGAGTCGCGGCGCTGCTCGATCTGCTGACGCTCGACGGAGACGTGTGCCTCCAGCGAGGGCAGGTCGCGCGTACGGCGCTCCTCGTCCACCCAGGTGATCATGTAGGCGGCGAAGTAGATGACCTTCTCAAGGTCCTTCGGCGCGAGGTCCAGCAGGTAGCCCAGCCGGCTCGGAACGCCCTTGAAGTACCAGATGTGGGTCACGGGAGCGGCCAGCTCGATGTGGCCCATCCGCTCACGACGCACCTTGGCGCGAGTGACCTCGACGCCGCAGCGCTCGCAGATGATGCCCTTGAAGCGGACGCGCTTGTACTTACCGCAGTAGCACTCCCAGTCCCGCGTCGGACCGAAGATCTTCTCGCAGAAGAGTCCGTCCTTTTCGGGCTTGAGGGTGCGGTAGTTGATGGTCTCCGGCTTCTTGACCTCACCGTGCGACCACTGACGGATGTCGTCAGCGGTGGCGAGGCCGATCCGCAGCTCGTCGAAGAAGTTGACGTCGAGCACTGTCGTCAATCCCACCTTCGGGGGTTGCCCCGACAATTGTTGCTGTCAGGGACGAGTCTCAATCTTGGTCTGACGGGGTCCGGGGTTGGCCGGGGCCTCGCTGGGAGGCCCCGGCCAGACCCGTCAGACCTCTTCGACGCTGCTCGGCTCTCGCCGGGACAGGTCGATACCGAGCTCTTCCGCCGCGCGGAAGACGTCCTCGTCGGTGTCGCGCATCTCGATGGACATGCCGTCCGAGGACAGCACCTCCACGTTGAGGCAGAGCGACTGCATTTCCTTGATGAGCACCTTGAAGGACTCGGGAATGCCGGGCTCGGGGATGTTCTCGCCCTTGACGATGGCCTCGTAGACCTTCACGCGGCCGGTGACGTCGTCGGACTTGATCGTGAGCAGTTCCTGGAGTGCGTACGCGGCGCCGTACGCCTCCAGCGCCCACACCTCCATCTCACCGAAGCGCTGGCCACCGAACTGGGCCTTACCACCCAGCGGCTGCTGGGTGATCATCGAGTACGGACCGGTCGAGCGGGCGTGGAGCTTGTCGTCGACCAGGTGGTGCAGCTTGAGGATGTACATGTACCCGATCGAGATCGGGTCCGGGAACGGCTCACCGGAGCGGCCGTCGAACATCCGCGCCTTGCCGGAGCCCTTCACCATGCGCTCGCCGTCGCGGTTCGGGATCGTCGAGTCGAAGAGACCGGAGATCTCGTCCTCGCGCGCACCGTCGAACACCGGGGTGGCGACGTTGGAGCCGGGGGCGACCTCGTCGGCGGAGATCGCGTGCAGACGCTTCTTCCACTCCTCCTCGGCGCCCTCGACCTTCCAGCCCTGGCTGGCGAGCCAGCCGAGGTGGATCTCCAGGACCTGTCCCGGGTTCATTCGGGACGGCACACCCAGCGGGTTGAGGATGATGTCGACCGGGGTGCCGTCCTCCAGGAACGGCATGTCCTCGACCGGCAGGATCTTCGAGATGACGCCCTTGTTGCCGTGGCGGCCGGCGAGCTTGTCACCGTCGGTGATCTTGCGCTTCTGCGCGACGTAGACGCGGACCAGCTGGTTCACACCCGGGGGCAGTTCGTCGCCCTCCTCGCGGTCGAAGACGCGGACGCCGATGACCTTGCCGATCTCGCCGTGCGGCACCTTCAGCGAGGTGTCACGGACCTCGCGCGCCTTCTCACCGAAGATCGCGCGGAGCAGGCGCTCCTCGGGGGTCAGCTCGGTCTCACCCTTGGGCGTGACCTTGCCGACGAGGATGTCGCCGGCGACGACCTCGGCACCGATGCGGATGATGCCGCGCTCGTCGAGGTCGGAGAGCACCTCCTCGGAGACGTTCGGGATGTCCCGGGTGATCTCCTCCGGGCCGAGCTTGGTGTCACGGGCGTCGACCTCGTGCTCCTCGATGTGGATCGAGGAGAGGACGTCGTCCTGCACGAGGCGCTGCGACAGGATGATCGCGTCCTCGTAGTTGTGACCCTCCCACGGCATGAACGCCACGAGCAGGTTCTTGCCGAGCGCCATCTCGCCTTCGTCCGTGGACGGACCGTCGGCGAGGACCTGGCCCTCGATCACCCGCGCGCCCTCATCCACGACGACCTTCTGGTTGAAGGAGGTGCCCTGGTTGGAGCGGGTGAACTTGGCGACGCGGTACGTGTTGTACGTGCCGTCGTCGTTGGCGACGGTGATGTAGTCCGCGGAGACCTCCTGGACCACACCGTCCTTCTCCGCCTTGATGACGTCACCGGCGTCGACCGCGCAGCGGTACTCCATGCCGGTGCCGACCAGCGGCGACTCCGCCTTGATCAGCGGAACGGCCTGGCGCATCATGTTCGATCCCATGAGCGCGCGGTTGGCGTCGTCGTGCTCCAGGAACGGAATCATGGCGGTCGCGGCCGACACCATCTGGCGCGGCGAGACGTCCATGAAGTCCACCTCGTCGGCGGGGACGAGGTCGACCTCGCCGCCACGGCGGCGGACCAGCACACGCTGCTCGGCGAAACGCATGTCGTCGGTCAGCTTGGCGTTGGCCTGCGCGATCAGGAAGCGGTCCTCCTCATCCGCGGTGAGGTAGTCCACCTCCTCCGTGACCTGGCCGTCGACGACCTTGCGGTACGGCGTCTCGATGAAGCCGAAGACGTTGACCCGGCCGTACGACGCGAGCGAACCGATCAGACCGATGTTCGGGCCTTCGGGCGTCTCGATCGGGCACATGCGGCCGTAGTGCGAGGGGTGCACGTCACGGACGTCCAGGCCGGCCCGCTCACGGGAGAGACCGCCGGGGCCCAGCGCGGACAGACGGCGCTTGTGGGTCAGGCCCGACAGCGGGTTCGTCTGGTCCATGAACTGCGACAGCTGGCTGGTGCCGAAGAACTCCTTGATGGAGGCGACGACCGGCCGGATGTTGATCAGGGTCTGCGGCGTGATCGCCTCGACGTCCTGGGTGGTCATGCGCTCACGCACGACGCGCTCCATACGGGCGAGACCCGTACGGACCTGGTTCTGGATCAGCTCGCCGACGTTGCGCAGGCGGCGGTTGCCGAAGTGGTCGATGTCGTCGGTCTCGACGACGATCGTCCGGCCCGACTCACCGAGCGTCTCGGTCTCCCCGGCGTGCAGCTTCACCAGGTACTTGATCGTGGCGATGACGTCGTCGGTGGTCAGCACACCGGCGTCGAGCGGCTCGTCGCCACCGAGCTTCTTGTTGACCTTGTAGCGGCCGACCTTCGCGAGGTCGTAGCGCTTCGGGTTGAAGTAGAGGTTCTCCAGCAGCGTCTGCGCGGCCTCACGGGTCGGCGGCTCGCCCGGACGCAGCTTGCGGTAGATGTCGAGCAGCGCGTCGTCCTGGCCCTGGGTGTGGTCCTTCTCCAGGGTGGCGCGCATGGACTCGTACTCGCCGAACTCCTCAAGGATCTGCTCGGTCGTCCAACCGAGCGCCTTGAGCAGGACGGTCACGGACTGCTTGCGCTTACGGTCGATGCGCACACCGACCATGTCGCGCTTGTCGATCTCCAGCTCCAGCCAGGCACCGCGGGACGGGATGACCTTGGCGGAGAAGATGTCCTTGTCGGACGTCTTGTCGATGGAGCTGTCGAAGTAGACGCCCGGCGAGCGGACCAGCTGCGAGACGACGACACGCTCGGTGCCGTTGATGCAGAAGGTGCCCTTGTTGGTCATGAGCGGGAAGTCGCCCATGAAGACCGTCTGGGACTTGATCTCGCCGGTCTCGTTGTTGGTGAACTCGGCGGTGACGAAGAGCGGAGCCGCGTACGTGAAGTCGCGCTCCTTGCACTCGTCGATGCTGTTCTTCGGGGGCTCGAAGCGGTGGTCGCGGAACGTCAGCGACATCGACCCGGAGAAGTCCTCGATCGGGGAGATCTCTTCGAAGATCTCTTCCAGACCGGACTTGGTGGGAACTTCCTGCCCACTCTCCAGCGCAGCCTCGACGCGACCCTTCCATGCGGCATTGCCGAGCAGCCAGTCGAAGCTTTCGGTCTGCAGCGCAAGGAGGTTCGGAACCCCGAGGGGCTCCTTGATCTTCGCAAAGGAGATGCGCAGCGGGGCGGTGCTGTCGCCGTTGTTCGTATTGGCAGTCGAGGCGTTGCGCGAGGCGGCCAAGAGGGGGTCCTTCCGAGGGCTCGGACTCACTACGCGCGTACCGGCCCCGAGAGGAACAGACTGAGGGAAAGCCCAGGTCAGGGCCGCTCAATCAGTGATGTTCGACTTCGGGTATGCCCCTGGTGACGGGCAGGGAGCAGCTAACAGGCAGCGCAAAGGGTCAGTGTAGCCACTTGGCCCACTGATGTCCAGAGCGAGTTTCCGGAAGACCGGTTCAACGCCGTGATACCGCTCTTCTCCCTCCGGGAGGTGATACCTCCGCAGCGGAGGGACCCCTCGTTGTTCTGCTGTGCTTCCAAAGCCCTGCGCCTGCCGAAAGCCCCGCGCCTGAGGCGCACCTCGATGCTTCCCTCTTCGTTCGCGATCCATGCCTCGGAGCGCGGATCGCTTCTGCATCGCGTCCCGAGAATTGCGCGCCGCGTGCGGTTCGTCAAGGCCCCCTGCCCCGGCGGGAACGTCACACGGCCGACGTCCGGACGACGAAGATCACCATACTCGCACGTCGGGCGGGGCGCCGCAGCCGTGACGAGCACGCCGAAGGGCGACCACCCGCTTGGGTGATCGCCCTTCGCTGGTCCAGCTACGCCACGAGGGCGCTCAGGACGTGAGTCGGAGACTCAGTGAGGTCACTTGACCTCGACGGAGGCGCCGGCGCCCTTGAGGGCCTCGGCGGCCTTCTCGGCGGCAGCCTTGTCGACCTTCTCCAGGACCGGCTTCGGGGTGCCGTCCACGAGGTCCTTGGCCTCCTTCAGACCCAGGGAGGTCAGCTCACGCACGACCTTGATGACCTGGATCTTCTTGTCGCCGGCACCGGTGAGGATGACGTCGAACTCGTCCTGCTCCTCGACGGCCTCGGCGGCGGCGCCACCAGCGGCACCGGCGACGACGACCGGCGCGGCAGCGGCGGCGGTGACGTCGAACTTGTCCTCGAACGCCTTCACGAACTCGGAGAGCTCGATGAGGGTCATCTCTTCGAACTGCGCGAGCAGGTCTTCCTGGCTGAGCTTCGCCATGGTGGCGGTCCTTCCACTATTCGGCTGGTGCCGGATGTACATGTGAGGCGGGCGTACGTCGGGCCCGCTGTGGCCGCTCCGCCTAGGCACGCCTAGACGGAAGCCGCCAATGTGCGAGCCGAATTACTCGGCACCGCCCTGCTCGGCCTGCTGGGCACGGAGCGCGTCCACGGTGCGGACGAGCTTCGACGGCAGCGCCTGGAAGACGGAGGCAGCCTGCGACTGCTTCCCCTTGAAGGCACCGGCCAGCTTGCTGAGCAGAACCTCGCGGGACTCGAGGTCCGCAAGCTTCTTGATGTCATCGGCGGACAGTGCCTTCCCTTCGAAGACACCACCCTTGATGACGAGGTTCTGGTTCTCCTTGGCGAAGTCACGAAGACCCTTCGCCGCCTCGACCGGGTCACCGGTGACGAAGGCGACGGCCGTCGAGCCCTGAAGGTGCTCGTCCAGCACGGAGATCCCGGCCTCCTGGGCCGCGATCTTGGTCAGCGTGTTCTTCACCACACGGTACTGAGCGTTGTCACCGAGCGAACGACGCAGATCCTTGATCTGCGCGACGGTAAGTCCGGTGTACGCGGTGACGACAGCAGCGTTGGAGTTACGGAACTTGTCCGTGATCTCCTCGACAGCTGCGACCTTGTCGGGACTTGCCATGAGCCTCGGCCTCCTTCCGGGTGATGAGGACCGCGCAGAAGGGGCTGGGCAAAACAAACGCCCCGGCGCAGGTGCACGGGGCGTGACTCGACCGTACGACGGAGCGTCCGGGAGTTCATCCACACATACCTGCGCAGGCCGTCCGCAGCTAGCGGATCCTTCGGCCACCACGCGCCCGGGAAAGGACGCGCAGAGACAACCAGCGGTCTTTGGCTTCCTCGGTACGGTACGCGAACGGCCCACGCTCAGGCAAATCCGCCGCGAGGGGCGCCGCAACGCCCCTCGCCTGCGGTTCCGCGCCTCGGTCAGGCGGCGGGAGCGGTCATCGTCTGGCTCGCCGGCGGCGCCTCGACGGAGACCTTGGTGCCGTAGTCGGAGTAGAACGCCGTGGCGTCGGTGGGCATCTTGCCGGCGACGTGCTCCTCCTTCTTCACCAGGAGGTTGTCACCGTCGATCCAGAGGTCGAGCTTCTCGCTCTTCGCCCCGCCCTGCTCCAGCTGCTTCTGGACGGCGTCGCGGATCTCCTTGCCGAGGTTCTTGCTCAGGTCGGCCATGGTGACGGTGCCGGTGTAGTGCGTCGCCTCGACGCCGTTCACCTTCTCCTTGCCGACGACCTTGGCGGTGCCGGAGGCGATCAGCACATCGATCGGCTGGCTCGGGTTGGCGTTGTCGAGGACGTCCTTGACCGCCGTGCCGGACGCGCCCATCTGCTTCGACAGCGCCTCGTAGGAGTACTTGACCCACGGCTTGCCGCCCGCGCCGGGCATGGCCGCGCCCGCGTTCATGTAGACCGCGTCCTGGGTGTAGAGCGCCTTGATGGGCTTGCCGCCCGTGGGGCTCTTGTCGCCGGTCAGGGTGTTCTCGACGTTCATCTGCATACCCTGCGACCAGTCGAGACCGCCCTTGGTGGTCTGCTTGAACCGGCCGTTGGAGGTGGTGGTCTCCGTCGTGCCGTCGAACTTCGCGGAGTTCTTGGCCGCGGTGGCCTCCTTGGCCGCCTTAAGGGCCTCGACCGGGCCCTGGGCCGCCTTGTCGCCGCCCGCCGCGTCGCTGCCCCCGCCGCCGCTGCCGGACGCCTTGGAACCGTCGTTACAGGCGCTGAGACCGCCCACCAGCAGAACAACCCCCGCCACCGCGGCGGTGATTCGCGTGCTACGCATCTGAGGCTCCCCCTTGAATCGCTGTGCGGAATGCGGTGGTGACTCTAATGCAGCCCACCGACACCGCACGCGACAGGCCCCGCCATCCGGAACCGGACGGCGGGGCCTGCGTCATGCTGCGCGCGCTAGAGCACGTCGATCACTCGGATCAGACGGCCTCGTCCTCGACAAGGAGGTTGCGGGTGCGGTTGGCGTCCAGCGGGATGCCGGGGCCCACCGTGGTGGTGATGGTCGCCTTCTTGATGTAGCGGCCCTTCGCGGCGGACGGCTTGAGACGGTTGATCTCCTCAAGCGCCGCGGCGTAGTTCTCCACCAGCTTGGTCTCGTCGAAGGAGGCCTTGCCGATGATGAAGTGGAGGTTCGCGTGCTTGTCCACGCGGAACTCGATCTTGCCGCCCTTGATCTCGGTGACAGCCTTGGCGACATCCGGGGTGACGGTGCCGGTCTTCGGGTTCGGCATCAGACCACGGGGACCGAGCACGCGGCCGAGGCGGCCGACCTTGCCCATGAGGTCCGGGGTGGCGACGACGGCGTCGAAGTCCAGACGGCCCTTGGAGACCTCGTCGATCAGTTCGTCGGAGCCGACGATGTCGGCGCCCGCGGCTTCCGCGGCCGCAGCACGGTCGCCGGTCGCGAAGACCAGGACCCGGGCGGTCTTACCGGTGCCGTGCGGGAGGTTCACGGTGCCACGGACCATCTGGTCGGCCTTGCGCGGGTCGACACCCAGACGCATGGCGACCTCGACGGTCGCGTCGAACTTGGCGGACGAGGTGTCCTTGGCGATACGGACGGCCTCGAGCGGGGCGTACAGACGCTCCCGGTCGATCTTCGCGTCCGCGTTGCGAAGAGTCTTGCTGCGCTTCACTGCTGCTCCTGAACAGATGCGACCGTGCGGCTTTCACCGCGCGGAGGATGGAGTCGTGGTGCGGGCCAGCGCCTGGCCCTGCCACGGGTGGCGAGTACGCCGGTACGAGCTGGTCAGCCCTCGACCGTGACGCCCATGGACCGGGCGGTGCCCGCGATGATCTTCGCGGCGGCGTCCAGGTCGTTGGCGTTGAGGTCGGGCATCTTGGTCGTGGCGATCTCGCGCACCTGGGCGTCGGTGATCTTCGCGACCTTCTTGGTGTGGGGCTCGCCGGAGCCCTTGTCCACACCAGCGGCCTTGAGGATCAGCTTCGCGGCCGGCGGGGTCTTGGTCACGAAGGTGAAGGAACGGTCCTCGTAGACCGTGATCTCCACCGGCACGACCATGCCGCGCTGCGACTCGGTCGCGGCGTTGTAGGCCTTGCAGAACTCCATGATGTTCACGCCGTGCTGGCCCAGCGCGGGGCCGACCGGCGGAGCCGGGTTCGCGGCGCCGGCGCTGATCTGGAGCTTGATGAGCCCCGTGACCTTCTTCTTCTTGGGAGGCATGCTCTCTCCGGGTCCTAGTGAGAGGTTTTTCGCCATGCCATCCGGTCATCCGGATGGAGGCATACCGCACCACGATAACGGGTAGGGTCGTGCGGCCAAAAACCGAGCAGGTCAGACCGGCTGCGACAGCCGGTCTGACCTGTTCGGAAGCGGGGGTCCGGAAGAGCGTCAGTTCTTCTGGATCTGGTCGAAACTCAGCTCGACCGGGGTCTCGCGGCCGAAGATCTCGACGAGGCCCTTGACCTTCTTCGAGTCGGCGTTGATCTCGTTGATCGTGGCCTGCAGCGTCGCGAACGGGCCGTCGGTGACGGTGACGGAGTCGCCCACCTCGAAGTCCAGCACCTGGACCTCGACCCTGCGCTGCGGCGCGGGCTTGCCCTCGGCCGCGGCGGCTTCCTTGGCGGCCTTCTCCTCGGCCTCCGGGGCGAGCATCTTGACGATCTCGTCCAGCGTCAGCGGGTACGGGTCGTAGGCGTTGCCGACGAAGCCGGTGACACCGGGGGTGTTGCGGACGACGCCCCAGGACTCGTTCGTCAGGTCCATGCGCACGAGCACGTAGCCCGGGAGCTTGTTCTGGCGGACGTTCTTGCGCTCGCCGTTCTTGATCTGGACGATCTCTTCCTCGGGGACCTCAGCCTGGTAGATGAAGTCCTCGACGTTGAGCGAGACGGCGCGCTGCTCCAGGTTGGCCTTCACGCGCTTCTCGTAGCCCGCGTAGGTGTGGATGACGTACCACTCACCGGGCAGACCGCGCAGCTCGTCGCGGAGGGCGGTGACCGGGTCGACCGGCTCCTCCTCGGCCTCGGCGGCGTCCTCGTCCTCGACGTCGACGGCGGCGGCGGATTCGGCGGGCTCACCGGCCTCGGTGTCCTCGGCGTCGATCTCGTCTGCGCCGTCGGCGTTCTCGACGATGTCGACGGCGCCCTCGCCATCGGAGACGGCGGCAGCGTCGCCCTCGACCTCGGCCGGGACGGCCGCGTCCACGTCGGCCTCTGCGGCCGTGACGGGCTCGGCGGCGTCGTTCAGGTTCGGGTCAGACACGTGGCTGCTTCTTCCTGGCTTCAAGGGGTTGAACATGCGAAAGGGCACCCCGCTGAGGTGCCCTCCGCGGGATCAGCCGAAGACGTACCCGACGACTCGGTTGATTCCCAAGTCAATCACGGTTACGAGACCGATGATGATGACGACGAAGACGATCACCACGGTGGTGTACGTCGACAGCTGGCTGCGGGAGGGCCAGACGACCTTGCGGAGCTCCGCGACGATCTGGCGGTAGAAGAGCGCCATACGCGCGAGCGGGCCCTTCTTGCCGCGTTTACCGCCGCGGCGGGGCTTCTTCTTGGATTCCGCGGTGTCGTCCTCGGAACGACCACGCTCAGGCATGTCGATGGAGCCCAGGGCGTCCGTCACTCGTCCTCACCTGAATCCGGGTCGTGGCCGTACAGCGTCCGGCCCGGCCGCACGGCGGTGCATTTCAGTACGTACGCGTGCACGCACAGCGGTGAAGAAGTGCGTGTAGCAGGGCCGGAGGGACTTGAACCCCCAACCGCTGGTTTTGGAGACCAGTGCTCTACCAATTGAGCTACGACCCTTTGTGCGTCCCCCAACCTACCTCATGTGTCCGGCGCACCAAGTGCGTGGAACGCGCTGCCCGGTTGGGAGCCAACGGTGAGCGAGTGTACGTGTTCCGAGGCCGGGCGTCGAACAGAAACGTCCCGGGCAGTGCCGGTGGAGCCCCGCGCCGGGGCGATCGGAGGTCTGCGACGATGCCGTCATGAGCGCTGTACCCCCCTCAGAACCGACCGGCGCCGCGGGCGGGATCCGCCGCGTGTCCGCCCGCGTCGGGGCCATCTCCGAGTCCGCCACGCTCGCCGTCGACGCCAAGGCCAAGGCCCTGCGGGCCGCCGGCCGCCCGGTGATCGGGTTCGGCGCCGGGGAGCCCGACTTCCCCACGCCCGACTACATCGTGGAGGCGGCCGTCGCCGCCTGCCGCATGCCGAAGTACCACCGCTACAGCCCGGCCGGCGGGCTGCCAGAGCTGAAGTCGGCGATCGTCGCGAAGACGCGCCGCGATTCGGGGTATGTGGTCGAACCGGCCGAGGTCCTGGTCACCAACGGCGGCAAGCAGGCGATCTACGAGGCGTTCGCCGCGCTGCTCGACCCGGGCGACGAGGTGATCATCCCGGCGCCGTACTGGACGACGTACCCGGAGTCGATCCGGTTGGCCGGGGGCGTCCCCGTACCGGTGGTGGCCGATGAGACGACCGGGTACCGGGTGGGCGTCGAGCAGTTGGAGGCGGCCCGCACGGAGCGCACCAAGGTGCTGGTGTTCGTCTCGCCGTCGAACCCGACCGGCGCGGTGTACCCGCGTGAACAGGTCGAGGCGATCGGCCGCTGGGCGGCGCGGCACGGGCTGTGGGTGCTGACCGACGAGATCTACGAGCATCTGGTCTACGGCGACGCGGAGTTCTGCTCGCTGCCGGTGGTCGTCCCGGAGCTGCGGGACCGGTGCGTGGTGGTCAACGGCGTGGCCAAGACATATGCGATGACCGGCTGGCGGGTGGGGTGGATGCTCGGGCCGAAGGACATCGTCAAGGCGGCGACCAACCTCCAGTCGCACGCCACGTCCAACGTCGCGAACGTCTCGCAGGCGGCGGCGGTCGCCGCGGTGACCGGCGATCTGACGGCCGTCGACGCGATGCGGACCGCCTTCGACCGGCGGCGCCGCACCATCGTGCGGATGCTGAACGAGATCGACGGTGTGGTGTGCCCGGAGCCGGAGGGCGCGTTCTACGCGTATCCGTCGGTGAAGGGGCTGCTGGGCAAGGAGATCCGCGGGCGGCGGCCGGGCAGCAGCACGGAGCTGGCGGAGCTGATCCTGGAGGAGGCGGAGGTCGCGGTCGTCCCGGGCGAGGCGTTCGGCACCCCCGGCTATCTGCGGCTGTCGTACGCGCTCGGCGACGACGATCTGGCCGAGGGCGTCACGCGGATCCAGGAGCTGCTGGCGGGCGCGCGGTAGCCGCGCGGATGCCGTCCGTACGGGCCATCGGGGCTTCCCGGTGGCCCGTACGCGTTTTCCCCGGTCAGCTCGTTCGGGGACCGGGCTACCGGCGTGGCGGGTCCGTGCGGCAAGATCGGTGAATGGAGAGCGTTCGTGACGTGCGTCAGCTGCCGAAGGCCCATCTGCACCTGCACTTCACGGGGTCGATGCGGAGCACGACCCTGTTGGAGCTGGCCGACAAGTACGGCGTCCATCTGCCCGAGGCGCTGCGCGGCGGGGAGCCGCCGCGGCTGCGGGCGACGGACGAACGCGGCTGGTTCCGCTTCCAGCGGCTGTACGACATCGCCCGGTCGTGTCTGCGGGCCCCCGAGGACATCCAGCGGCTGGTGCGCGAGGCCGCCCAGGAGGATGTCGCCGACGGGTCGGGCTGGCTGGAGATCCAGGTCGACCCGACGTCGTACGCGCCGCGGCTGGGCGGGCTGATCCCGGCGCTGGAGATCATCCTGGACGCGGTGCGCGCCGCCTCGCAGGAGACCGGGCTGGGGATGCGGGTGGTGATCGCCGCGAACCGCATGAAGCATCCGCTGGACGCCCGGACGCTGGCCCGGCTCGCGGTGCGCTATGCCGATCGGGGCGTCATCGGGTTCGGGCTGTCCAACGACGAACGCCGGGGTTTCGCACGGGACTTCGACCGCGCCTTCGCCATCGCGCGGGAGGGCGGGCTGCTGGCGACGCCGCACGGCGGGGAGCTGTCGGGCCCGGCGAGCGTGCGGGACTGCCTGGACGATCTGCACGCCGGGCGGGTCGGCCACGGGGTGCGCGCCGCGGAGGACCCGGTGCTGCTGCGGCGGCTGGCGGAGCGCGGGGTGACGTGCGAGGTGTGCCCGGCGTCCAATGTGGCGCTGGGGGTGTACGAGAAGCAGGAGGACGTGCCGCTGCGGACACTCTTCGCGGCCGGGGTGCCGGTGGCGCTGGGCGCCGACGATCCGCTGCTGTTCGGCTCGCGGCTGGCCGCACAGTACGACATCGCGCGGCGCACGCACGGCTTCACGGACGCGGAGTTGGCGGAGCTGGCCCGGCAGTCGGTACGCGGTTCGCGGGCGCCGCAGCCGGAGCGGGAGCGGCTGCTGGCGGGGATCGACGGGTGGCTGGCGGGCTGAGGGGGCCGGGGCGCGGCGGCGCCTTGCGGACGCGGCGGTTCCGGACGTCCCGGACGTCGTGGCCGGGCTCCCGGCCCCGGGCGCGCCCGGGGGCGGCCCCGGCTCCCCCGGAGCCGCCGACGGCCCGCCTCAGAGGCTGACGCCCACCGTCACCGGCTCGTTGACGAGGGTGACGCCGAAGGCCGCGTGGACGCCGTCGCGGACCTCGCGGGCGAGGGCCAGCAGGTCCTCGGTGGTGGCCTCGCCGCGGTTGGTGAGGGCGAGGGTGTGCTTGGTGGAGATGCGGGCGGGGCCGGTGCCGTAGCCCTTGGGGAAGCCGGCCTTGTCGATCAGCCAGGCCGCGGAGGTCTTCACCCGGCCGTCGCCCGCAGGGAAGGCGGGCGGGGCGGTGTCCGGGCCGAGGCGGTCGTGGACGCGGGCGACGAACGCGGTGTGCTCGGCCTCGGTGAGGACGGGGTTGGTGAAGAAGGAACCGGCGGACCAGGTGTCGTGATCGTCCGCGTCCAGGACCATGCCCTTACCGGCGCGCAGCGCGAGAACGGTGGCGCGGGCGGTCGCCGCGGGGACGCGCTGGCCTGCCTCGACGCCGAGCACCCGGGCCGTCTCGGGGTACTTCAGCGGCGCGGAGAGCCCGCCCGCGTCCTCCAGGGCGAAGCGGACGCGCAGCACGACGTAGCGGTCCGGCTCCGCCTTGAAGCGGCTGTGCCGGTAGGAGAAGGCGCACTCGGCGTTGGTGAGGGTGACCGTCTCCTCGGCGCGCCGGTCGTAGGCGACGACCTCGGTGATCGTCGCGGAGACCTCCTGGCCGTACGCGCCGACGTTCTGGATCGGGGTGGCACCGGCCGAGCCGGGGATCCCGGCGAGGCATTCGACACCGGCGAGACCGGCCTCGACGGTGCGGGCGACGGCGTCGGACCAGTCCTCACCGGCGGCGAGTTCCAGGCGGGTGCCGTCGAGGGCGAAGCCGCGGGTCGCGATGCGCAGGGCGGTGCCGTCGAAGCCCTTGTCGCCGATGACGAGGTTGGAGCCGCCGCCGATGATCAGCAGCGGCGTCCCGGCGGCGTCGGCGTCCCGGACGGCGGCGATCACCTCGTCGTCCGTGACGGCCGTGATCAGTCGGTTCGCCGGGCCGCCGAGCCGGAAGGTGGTCAGCGGGGCGAGCGGGGCTTGGTGTTCCTCGTGGCGTTCCTGCACGCGCCCAAGGGTACGGGGGCGGCCCGGCGCCGTCCGCCGGGCCGCCCCCGTAGGGATGTCCGGTCAGGCGAGGCGGACCACGGCGCGGGACATGCCCAGCACCTTCTGGCCGCCGCTCATCGCGGTGAGGTCGACGCGGACGGTACGGGCCTCGTCGTCGAGCTTGGCCGCGACCTTGCCTCTGACCTCGATGACCGCACCGGTGTCGTCGTTGGGGACGACGACGGGCTTGGTGAAGCGGACGCCGTACTCGGCGACGGCCGCCGGGTCACCGGCCCAGTCGGTGACGACGCGGGCCGCCTCGGCCATGGTGAACATGCCGTGTGCGATGACGTCCGGCAGCCCGACCTCCTTGGCGAACTTCTCGTTCCAGTGGATCGGGTTGAAGTCGCCCGAGGCGCCCGCGTAGCGGACGAGGGTGGCGCGGGTCACCGGGAAGGACTGCGCCGGGAGTTCGGTGCCGACCTCGACGTCGTCGTAGGAGATCTTCGCGGTCATGTCAGGACGCCTCCTCGACGGCGCGGGCGACGAGCTTGGTGGCCGCGGTCACGACGTGTTCGCCGTTCTCGTCGTGGACGTCGCCGCGGATGTCGATGATGTCGTTTCCGGCCAACGTCTTGATCGCTTCGATGGTGGAGGTGACCGTGAGCCGGTCACCGGCGCGTACGGGGCGGGTGTAGGCGAATTTCTGGTCGCCGTGCACCACGCGGCTGTAGTCCAGGCCGAGTTGCGGGTCCTCGATCACCTGGCCCGCGGCCTGGAAAGTGATCGCGAACACAAAGGTCGGCGGGGCGATCACCTCGGGGTGACCGAGCGCCTTGGCCGCTTCGGTGTCGGTGTACACGGGATTCGGATCACCGATCGCCTCGGCGAATTCCCGGATCTTTTCCCGGCCGACCTCATACGGGTCGGTGGGCGGGTACGTATGACCGATGAATGACGGATCGAGCGCCATTGGCTCGCAACCTCCCTGACTACTGGGGTGATAACGCCGTAAGGCCGCCCCCATTATCTGGGGACGGCCTCACGTACGAGCCTGTGTTATCGCGTTTCGCGGTGCGCGGTGTGCGAGTTGCAACGAGGGCAGTGCTTCTTCATCTCAAGACGGTCCGGGTCGTTACGCCGGTTCTTCTTGGTGATGTAGTTCCGCTCCTTGCACTCCACGCAGGCCAGCGTGATCTTCGGGCGGACGTCGGTGGCAGCCACGTGAGTGCTCCTTGACGGAAAGACGGACGGATGAACGCATAAAAGAGTAGCCGATCGAAGGACCGACCCCGCAATCGGCTACTGTCAGTAGCGGTGACCGGACTTGAACCGGTGACACAGCGATTATGAGCCGCTTGCTCTACCGACTGAGCTACACCGCTGCGATGCGAAGGAAACCTCGCCCGAAGACGAGGAACCTCACACCAGAGCCCCAATACGGAATCGAACCGTAGACCTTCTCCTTACCATGGAGACGCTCTGCCGACTGAGCTATTGGGGCGAGCGATGAAGACATTACACGGCCCGCCGCCAAACGTGAAATCCGTATCCGGGTGACGCCCGCTCCGGCGGCCCGCACCACGCCGGTACGACTATTCCGCGCCTGCGCGGGCCGCCCGAGGCCGCGGCCTAGGCTCGGGGCACGCTGCGTGATCTTGCACGCCCGTGGCTTCGAGGAGCGCGATGTCCGACAGCAGTTCACCGCAGCCGTCCCCGCGGCCGGGCAAGCCGGATGGCGGCTCCGACGCGGGCTCCCTGGCACTGTGCGGCGCGCGGCTCGCCGACGGCCGCACGGTGGACGTACGGCTCGGCGGTGGCCGGATCGAGGCGGTCGGGACGGCCGGGGCGCTGGCCCCGCAGGGCGCCCGGGTCGATCTCTCCGGCTATCTGCTGCTTCCGGCGCCCGCCGAACCGCACGCGCACTGCGATACGGCGCTGACCGCGGACGCGGCGGGCCCGGCGTCCGACTCCCCCGAGGACGTCCAGCGGCGTACCACCGAGGCGGCGCTGCTCCAGCTCGGGCACGGTGCGACCGCCTCGCGCACCCATGTGCGGGTCGGCGGGGTGCGGGGGCTGCGGGCGCTGGAGGCGGTGCTCAAGGCCCGGCGGTCGCTGCGGGGGCTGGCGGATCTGTCGGCGGTGGCGGTGCCTCGGGTACTGACCGGGGTGGCGGGCGCGGACGGGCTGGCGATGCTGCGGGACGCGGTGGCGATGGGGGCGTCGGTGGTCGGCGGCTGTCCCGATCTGGACCCGGACCCCGCCGGGCACGTCGAGGCGGTGCTGGCGGTGGCGGCGGAGCACGGCTGTCCGGTGGACCTGCACACGGACGGGGACGATCCGGCGCGGCTGGCCCGGCTGGCGGCGATGGCGGGCGGGCTGCGGCCCGGGGTGGCGATCGGGCCGTGCGCCGGGATGGCCCGGATGCCGCGGAGCGTGGCGGGCCGGGTCGCCGAGCAGCTCGCGGCGGCGGAGGTCACCGTCGTCTGTCTGCCGCAGGGCGACTGCGCGGCGCTGGAGCGGTACGGGTCCCGGGTGGCCCGGCCCGCGCCGGTGCGGCTGCTGCGGGCGGCGGGGGTGCGGGTGGCGGCGGGCAGCGGTGCGCTGCGGGACGCGGCGAACCCGGTGGGCCGCGGTGATCCGCTGGAGGCGGCGTATCTGCTGGCGTCCCTGGGCGAGGCCACGCCGGAGGCCGCGTACGAGGCGGTGAGCGGCGCGGCGCGGGCGGTGCAGGGGCTGCCGGAGGTACGCGTCGAGGCGGGCTTCCCGGCGGAGCTGCTGGCGGTGCGGGGCGAGCGGATCGCGGGGGTGCTGTCGCTGGCGTACAGCCGGGTGGTGGTCCATCGGGGG
>NZ_VKJP01000119.1 GCF_007280575.1 Streptomyces benahoarensis | reverse complement strand
GCTGACGTCCGTGGAGATGCTGGGGGGCGGGGCGGGACCCGGACGGAAGGGGCTGTGCAGCACGCCCGTACCGGCCGCCACCGCCACCCCGCCGAGCGCGCAGGCCGCCAGCGCCACGACGAAACCGCGCCGGACGGGCCGGGCGAGACCGGCGCGGGCCGGTACCGCGTGGTGGGCCCGGCGGAAGGCGGCGACGGCGGCCTCCTCCCCGGGCAGCGGCGCCGGGCCGGGTCCGGCCGGGGCCGCGTCGTCCAGCAGCCGGGCGAGTTCCTGCGCGCCGTGTGCCGTGGTGCCGACCGGCTCGCCGCGCAGCAGGCGCTCCGCGGCATCGTTGTCGAGCCAGTTGTACCGGTCGTCGGCCATCACATGTCCTTCTGCGTTCGCGCGGCCGTTTCCGTCACACCCGGTACGTACGATTCCGCCACGCCGTCACGGCGTCTTCGCCCCTGTACGGGGACCCCGCCCATCGTTCCACCACCCCCGCGCGGGCCGCCCGTAGCCCGGCGGGCCGGGGCGCCCTCCGCCGCGCCGGGTCCGGGACCGTCGCCCTCGGCCGCGGGTCCGGCTTCTTCGGCGTCCCCGTTCTCCGCCCGTTCGCCGAGGAGTTCGGCCAAGCGGCGCAGCCCGCGGTGGGCCGCCGTCCGGACCGCGCCGGGCCGCTTGCCGAGGACCTTCGCGGTGCTCTTGGCGTCCAGCCCGACGACGACCCGCAGCACCACCGCCTCGGCCTGGTCCTGCGGGAGCGTGGCTATCCACCGCAGCGTGCGGCCGGTGCCGAGGGCGGCGAGCGCCTCGCCCTCGGTGTCGGAGAGGGCCGGAGTGTCGACGAGTTCACTCTCGTCGCCGCCGGTCACCGGGCGGCGGCCGCGCATCCGGATGTGGTCCAGGGCGCGGTTGCGGGCGATCCGGGCGGCCCAGCCGCGGAACCGGTCGGCGTCACCGCTGAACCGGCCCAGGTCACGGGTGATCTGGAGCCAGGACTCCGACGCGACGTCCTCCGCGTCCGCCTCGCCCACCAGCGTCCGCACATAGCCGAGGAGCCGGGGGTGCACCGCACGGTAGACCGCGCGGAACGCCGCCTCGTCGCCGTCCTGTGCCGCCTGCACGGCAGCGGTCAGCCGGCTGTCGTCCGGCTGAGTGTCGTCCCCTCGCACGGGTCCATCCTGTCGCGTGCGGAATCTCCGCTGCCCGGTCCTTGCTGCTGCCCCACTGCTCCGCTACCGGCCGCCGCCCCTGGCGACGGCCGCGGAACCCCCGGTAACCCCGGCGGTTCCGCAGACGGTATCCCGGCTGATCACCGCGGCCGCCCCCGGGCCCGGCATCCGCCACGGGCGGCCCGGGACGCACGGCGCGTACGGCGCGTACGGCGCGTACCGATCCATCGAACCCCCCGTTGGCGCGGCCCGGTCCCGGCCGCGGCAGACGTACGACAAGCGCGCCGACCGGCGCGAACTGGCACGTTACGGGCCCCGCCCCGCCGCCGTCCAGACCACTGTGGCGCGGCCTTCCACACCCCCTGTGACGCTTTTGGCGCGTACGGCGCTGTATCGGTTGAGGGGTCCGTGACGGGCCTCTCCGCGAACGACGGCCGGGGCCTCTCCTGTGGGGGGTGGCGGCCCCGGCCGTCCCGCGCACCCCCCGCCGTCAGGCTCGCGCCGGGGCCTCCGGTCAGCCCGTACCGGACACCTTCGTGGCCAGCGCCCGGAAGTCCGCCCAGCTCAGTGCGGGCTTCCGCGGGTCCCACACCTTCTGCGACAGCGCCGCCAGCGGCATCCGAATGCCCTGGGCGATCTGCTGGGGCGTCTGCGCGTGCGCCAGATCGCACCAGATGGCGAAGCGCGCGCCCGGGATGCGGTCCGGGGTGGTCATGCTCGCCGGGACGTCGACGGGCGAGGTGTGCCGCAGCACCGCGGGCGTCCACTCGCGGTAGATCCGCTCACCGGTCGGATAGGTGAACTGATTCGGCTCGCCGAGGACGTAGTAGAGGTACTCGTCGTTGAGATTGACCACCTTGCGGCCCTCGCGCAGGAAACGGGCCGGATCGTTGGCGCCGATCTCCTTGCCGGTCCAGTAGCCGACGGTGCGGTTCTTGTCCGCCTGGACGCGCGTGCCGGCGAAGAACCCGTCGTTCCACGCCTCGATCCGGTCGCGTCCGGCCTTCTCGGCGGCGCGCTGCCGGTCGTTGAGCCAGCCGGTTGCCAGATCCTCGATGGTGCCGTTCGGCCCGTACTTCTTCCGGGCCGCCCGGGCCAGGCCCGGGTAGGACGCGGACGGGGAGGGGGCCGTCAGCGCCTGGTACTCGTCGCCGCCCAGATGCCAGTACGCGGCGGCGCCCTTGGGCACGTCGAAGAGTTCGGCGTACTCGCCGATCAGCTCGTCGATGAGCTTCCCGGCGGCGGGCTGGGAGATGTCGATCGCCCCGCGCAGCACCCGCCCGCTCGCGTTGCGCAGCTGGAGGTCGGGGTGGTGGTCGAGGACGGCGCCGAGGTGGCCGGGCGAGTCGATCTCGGGGATGACGCTGAGGTGCCGGGAGTGCGCGAGCCGCAGGATGCGGCGGACCTCGTCCTTGGTCAGATGGTCCTTGGAGACGATTTCCGGGTGGGTGTCGCTCTCGATGCGGAAGCCCTGGTCGTCGGAGAAGTGCAGCTGGAGCTGGTTGAGCTTGAGGTCGCCCAGCTCCCGCACCCGGTCCTCGATCCAGCTCGCGGTGAACGGCTTACGGGCGTTGTCCAGCAGCATCCCGCGCTGGGCCCGGTCGGGCCGGTCCTCGATCGTGCCCTCCGGCAGCCCCCCGGCGGCGCGGACCGCCTGTTTGACGGTCCGGGTGGCGTAGAAGATCCCGGCGTCGGTGGGGGCGGCGAGCGTGAGCCGGGTGTCGCGCGCGGTCAGCGTGTACACCTCGTCGGCGGTGTCGCCCGTGGGCGCGTTGTCCGGCCGCTGCGGGACCCCCTTGCCGTCCTTCCCGGCGAGCTTCACCTCGACGTCCCCGGGGCGTACGGGCTGATCGCCCCAGACGACGGGCATCCCGCCCAGGTCCTGCCCGAGCAGCCGCGCCTCGTCCGCGACGGTGCTCTTCTCCCCGGCGGGCACCACGATCCGGGCGCCCTTGGAGGGCCGCCAGCCACGCCCGTCGGCCGGACGGAAGTCCCGTACGGCGGGAACGGTGCGCGGCGCGCCGGTGACCTTCTGCCAGGTCGGGGTCGGCACCGGGGAGGCCGCCCGGCCGGTGGCGCCCGGCGCCTGGGAGTCCGCCGCGTCGGAGCAGGCGGCCAGCGTGAGCGCGGCGGCCACCAGCACGGCGGGCAGCGCCGCCCGGGCCACCGGCGACCGGCCGCCGGGCGGCGCGGCCCGCTCCCCCGGCGGCGCATTCTCCGGCGCCGCCTTCGGCCGTTCAGGGCGTCCGGGCCGACTCGGATACGACATCGTGCGCTCCTTACTGCTCGGTTCTCTCCTCGCCGTGCCACCGCTCCCCGCGACCGGACCCGCCGGTACGGGGAGCGCGGGCCCCGCCGCGTCCCGGGCGCTCCGCCCACCAGGGCCGGGCCCGGGGCGGCACCCGCCCGGCACGACGGACGCCCCCGACGCACGGCCTCCCGGCCGGACACCGTCGCTTCGCAGGCGATCCCTAGGGAAAACCTCTCTCATCCGGGTGAAATTCGCGCATCCGTCGGACAGCGCCCATCCCGCGTCGTTACGGTGGCGTTTCGGTTCATCACACCGCGCGCAGGGTGTCCGGGTCTCCGGACGGCCCTGGCCGACGCCTCCGTCGCCACGACACGCCCCGGCCGCCGCGCCCGCGATCCGAAACCCGCACCGCTTCCGTCGGCCGCCGTACCCCGTCCACCCGCACCACTCGCTCGTCCGAATGTCCGATCCTTCCGAGGAGCCCCCGCTGTCCGGTGACACTCCGGCCGCCCGGCCGACGATGCTGCGCCCGTCGTGCGCGCCCTGGCGCGGCATACCCTCGCAGAGCCACGGCGCCCGGTCGCCGCTTTCGGACACCGCCGTGCCCCACACCTTCAACGCCCTGCCGCCGGACGACGCCGTCGCCGCGCTGCTGACCTGCTGCGGCAGCCGCCGCTGGGCGCAGCGCCTGGCCCGGCACCGCCCGTACCCGGATCTCGGCGCGCTGCTCGCCGCCTCCGACGAGGGCTGCTACGACCTCTCCGCCACCGATCTGGACGAGGCGCTGGCCGCCGAATCGGCCTCCCCGCTGCCGCCGGTGGGCGCCCCCGGCCCGGGCACCCTCGCCGCGCACACCGCGCTGCGCGCCGCCCACGCCGAGTACGAGCGCCGCTTCCGCCACGCCTTCGTCATCTGCCTCGACGGCTACGGCGAGGACGAGGTCCTGGACCAGATGCTGGCCGGGATCCGCACCCGGCTGGGCAACGACCCGGACGAGGAGCGCGCCGTCGCCGCCGATGAGCTGCGACGCATCATTCGCGGGCGTTTGACACGCCTTATCACGGGGTGCCCATAACATCCCGTTTTGGTCTTGTGTGATAGCCCGTTGGTGGCTGTTTGATCACACCTGCAGGGCCCCGGGGCAATGAACCGACAAGGCGTCGCTACGATGGCCAGGGCCGGTGGACCGTACCCGGCCGGGCCGACCGACAGAGAAGCCGGCAGGCCCCAATCCCCGCTCCCGGAGGGTTTTTCCGTGCCGGCTGGAACGCTGTACCGCGGCCGGGAAGGCATGTGGTCCTGGGTGGCTCATCGAGTCACTGGCGTCCTCATCTTCTTCTTCCTGTTCGTACACGTCCTCGACACCGCTCTCGTCCGCGTCTCTCCCGAGGCGTACGACAACGTGGTCGCGACGTACAAGACACCCATCGTCAACGTGCTGGAGTACGGCCTCGTCGCCGCGATCCTCTTCCACGCGCTCAACGGTCTCCGCGTCATCGCCGTGGACTTCTGGTCCAAGGGCCCGAAGTACCAGAAGCAGATGCTGTGGACCGTTGTGGGCGTCTGGGTCGTGCTCATGGCCGGTGCCTTCTACCCCGTGCTGCAGCACACCCTGCGCACGCTGTTCGGGAGCTGATGACGCGAGATGTCTGCTGAAACGACCTCCCCCGCGGGTGCCTCCGACGTCACCCTCTACGACGCGGACAACCCGGCGCCGGTCATCGAGCCGCCCCGTAAGCGCACCGGTAAGACCCCGAAGTCGACGCGCACCAACTTCGAGCTGTACGGCTGGCTCTTCATGCGGCTGTCCGGCATCGTGCTGGTCGTCCTGGTCCTGGGCCACCTGCTGATCCAGCTGATGCTGGACGGCGGCGTCTCCAAGATCGGCTTCGCCTTCGTGGCCGGCCGCTGGGCCTCGCCGTTCTGGCAGGTCTGGGACCTGCTGATGCTGTGGCTCGCGATGCTGCACGGCGCCAACGGCCTGCGTACGGTCATCAACGACTACGCCCAGCGGGACAACACCCGCTTCTGGCTGAAGATGCTGCTGTACACCGCCACGGTGTTCACCGTCCTCCTGGGCACGCTGGTGATCTTCACCTTCGACCCGAACATCCGCTAACGCCGGGGCTGACGAGACCAATGAAGATCCACAAGTACGACACCGTCATCGTCGGCGCCGGTGGCGCGGGCATGCGCGCGGCGATCGAGTCGACGAAGCGCAGCCGCACCGCGGTCCTGACGAAGCTCTACCCGACCCGCTCCCACACCGGCGCGGCGCAGGGCGGCATGGCCGCCGCCCTCGCCAACGTCGAGGAGGACAACTGGGAGTGGCACACCTTCGACACGATCAAGGGCGGGGACTACCTGGTCGACCAGGACGCCGCCGAGATCCTGGCGAAGGAGGCCATCGACTCCGTCCTCGACCTGGAGAAGATGGGCCTGCCGTTCAACCGCACCCCGAACGGCACCATCGACCAGCGCCGCTTCGGCGGCCACTCCCGTAACCACGGTGAGGCCCCGGTCCGCCGGTCCTGCTACGCCTCGGACCGCACCGGCCACATGATCCTCCAGACGCTGTACCAGAACTGCGTCAAGGAGGGCGTGGAGTTCTTCAACGAGTTCTACGTCCTGGACCTGCTGCTCACCGACGTCGACGGGGTCAAGAAGTCCTCCGGTGTCGTCGCGTACGAGCTGGCGACCGGCGAGATCCACGTCTTCCAGGCGAAGTCGATCATCTTCGCGTCCGGCGGCACCGGCAAGTTCTTCAAGGTGACCTCCAACGCGCACACCCTGACCGGTGACGGCCAGGCCGCCGCCTGGCGCCGTGGGCTGCCGCTGGAGGACATGGAGTTCTTCCAGTTCCACCCGACCGGCATCTGGCGGATGGGCATCCTGCTGACGGAGGGCGCCCGCGGTGAGGGCGGCATCCTCCGCAACAAGGACGGCGAGCGCTTCATGGAGAAGTACGCGCCGGTCATGAAGGACCTCGCGTCCCGTGACGTCGTCTCGCGCTCCATCTACACGGAGATCCGCGAGGGCCGCGGCTGCGGTCCCGAGGGCGACCACGTCTACCTGGACCTCACGCACCTCCCGCCGGAGCAGCTGGACGCCAAGCTGCCCGACATCACCGAGTTCGCGCGGACCTACCTCGGTATCGAGCCCTACACGGACCCGATCCCGATCCAGCCGACCGCGCACTACGCCATGGGCGGCATCCCGACCAACGTCGAGGGCGAGGTGCTGGCCGACAACACCACCGTCGTCCCGGGCCTGTACGCCGCCGGCGAGGTCGCCTGCGTCTCCGTCCACGGCGCGAACCGCCTGGGCACCAACTCGCTGCTGGACATCAACGTGTTCGGCCGCCGCGCGGGCATCGCCGCCGCCGAGTACTCCGCGGACCACGACTTCGTCGAGCTGCCCGAGGACCCGGCGCAGAAGGTCGTCGACCAGGTCGAGCGGCTGCGGAACTCCACCGGCACCGAGCGCGTCACCGAGCTCCGCCAGGAGCTGCAGGAGTGCATGGACGCCAACGTGATGGTGTTCCGCACCGAGCAGACGATCAAGACTGCGGTCGAGAAGATCGGTGAGCTGCGCGAGCGCTACCTGAACGTGTCCGTCCAGGACAAGGGCAAGCGGTTCAACACCGACCTGCTGGAGGCCATCGAGCTGGGCAACCTCCTCGACCTGGCCGAGGTCATGGCGGTCTCCGCCCTGGCCCGCAAGGAGTCCCGCGGCGGTCACTACCGCGAGGACTTCCCGAACCGCGACGACGTCAACTTCATGCGGCACACCATGGCGTACCGCGAGGTCGGCGCGGACGGCAAGGAGTCGATCCGTCTCGACTACAAGCCGGTCGTCCAGACCCGCTACCAGCCGATGGAGCGTAAGTACTGATGAGCACCCCGACTCTCGACAAGCACTCCGCGGCGCTGGACGCGGCCGAGAACACCGCTTCCCACGCGATCAAGGTCACCTTCCGGATCCGCCGGTTCAACCCGGAGGTCTCGGAGGAGGCGAGCTGGCAGGACTTCGAGCTCGACATCGACCCGAAGGAGCGCGTCCTGGACGCCCTCCACAAGATCAAGTGGGAGCAGGACGGCACCCTGACGTTCCGCCGTTCCTGCGCCCACGGCATCTGCGGTTCGGACGCCATGCGCATCAACGGCAAGAACCGTCTGGCGTGCAAGACGCTGATCAAGGACATCAACCCGCAGAAGCCGATCACGGTCGAGGCCATAAAGGGCCTGACGGTCCTGAAGGACCTGGTCGTGGACATGGAGCCGTTCTTCCAGGCGTACCGCGATGTGATGCCCTTCCTGATCACCAAGGGCAACGAGCCGACCCGCGAGCGCCTGCAGACCGCCGAGGACCGCGAGCGCTTCGACGACACCACCAAGTGCATCCTGTGCGCGGCGTGCACGTCGTCCTGCCCGGTGTTCTGGAACGACGGTCAGTACTTCGGCCCCGCCGCGATCGTCAACGCGCACCGCTTCATCTTCGACAGCCGTGACGAGGGTGGCGAGCAGCGTCTCGAAATTCTCAACGACAAGGACGGCGTCTGGCGCTGCCGCACGACCTTCAACTGCACGGACGCCTGCCCGCGCGGCATCGAGGTCACCAAGGCCATCCAGGAGGTCAAGCGAGCGCTGATCACCCGGCGCTTCTGATCCCCCTGTCGGCCTGGGCCTGATGTCACGTGGTGGCTGATGGCCTGGGCCTGTGGCCGATGGCCTGGGCTTACGTGGAGAGCCCCGCATCCGGATTCTCGGGTGCGGGGCTCTTTGCGTTCAGGGGGGCGGAGATGGTGCGGCCGGGCGCGGGGCTCGCCGGTACGACCTGGGCGTGGGCACGCCGGAGGGCGGGGGCCTGCGGCCGGCCCCGGCTACCGCCTGCGGGCCGCCGACGCCCCCGCCGTCACCTTCTCCAGGAACTCGTCCAGATTCCGCATCATCCGCGCGATCCGCTCCTCGACCGGCAGCGTCTCCTCGTACCGCGCCGCGAGCTGTGACCGCTTCTTCCCGCGGACGTACAGCGAACAGGCGAGATCGGCGCAGAAATACGCCCCCACGGTGTTCCCCTCGCGCCCCGAGGCCCCCGCGCGGCGGGCGGCGAGCAGGCTGACGCCGGAGCCCGGATGCCCTGTGAGGCACACCGAACAGACCGTCGTCTTCGTGAAACTCCGCCGCACTCCTTGCGGCACCCGCAGCGTGACCCCCGTCAGCCCGTCCCCACGCGGCACCACCAGATAACTCCGGTCCGGCGCCCCCTGATCACGCCACCCGAGAAAGTCGAGGTCCTCCCACGGCAGCTCCCCCAACTCCCGGGGCAGATTGATCCGGCTGGCCTCCCCTTTCGAACAGTTCACGAAGGACGCACGGATCTCTTTTTCACCTACGGGGTCCATGACCAGGAACGTAACAGCGAAAGCCCGGGCGTGTCGTCCGGATTTCTCCGCCCCCACCCCGCACCACTGCTGAGGCCGCCACCCTGTATCGGGCAGCGGCCTCGGCCGTAGCGGCAGTCTCCTTCGTACGCGTCCTCGTATACGGGGGGGGCGAGGCTCAGCCCCAGGACTGGCTACCCGCATTGCTCCGACGACGCACCAGCGCCACACCACCGATGATCACACCGAGCACGATCACCACACCCAGCCCAATGCCTCCATACAGCAGCACCGCCTTCTTCCCACCCATCGGCGGGTCGGGGTCCTGCCCCTTGTCCGCACCGGCTACGACAGGCGTCTTCGACGCCTTCCCCTCCGGCATCGGGAGGGGGCCGGCGGCGGGGCCGGCGGGGATGTCGCGCCGCAGCGCCGGGCCGGGCTGGATGTAGCCGTAGCCGTAGTGCGCGTCGGGGAGCTTGAGCCCGTCCTTCTTGACCGATTCCGCCAGACCGGCGGTCTTCACCAGCCGGTTCGCGATCTGCCCGGGCGTGAGGTCCGGGAACTTCTCCTTGAGGAGCGCGGCGGCGGCGGAGACGTAGGCGGTGGAAATGGACGTACCGCTGGACTTGCCGTAGCGCGAGCCATCGCCGCCGAGGACGGGGATGTCGACGCCCGGGGCAAGGAGGTCCACGCTGGAGTTGTAGTTACTGTCGTCCCAGACCTTGCCGTACTCGTCAACCGCGCCCACGCCGATCACGCCGGGGCAGCCCGCGGGCAGATTCTTCTCCGAGAGTCCGTCGTTGCCGACACCGGCCACGGTGACTACACCCTGTTCGACCGCGTAATGAAGCGATTCGCACAGATCCGGGGTGTTCTTGTCCGCCCCGAACGACATGCTGATGACATCGGCGCCGTGGTCGACGGCGTAGCGGATCGCGTCCGGTGTCTCCTTGTCCGCTGTCAGCGGCAAGATCTTGGCGTCAGGCGCAAGCCCCCGAAGACCCTGTCGGCCGCCCGGGCCATGGCCGCCGCCTGCGATGAGGGCAGCCATGCTCGTGCCGTGGGTGCGGATGTCTTCTCCGGGCTCCGCAGCCACGAACTTCCCCACCGCGTTGGGGAAATAATGTCCCTTGAGGAATTTGCCAGTGAGGTCCTGCTGATCGGTGAAGAACCCACTGTCGATCACAGCGACGGTGACGCCTTTTCCTGTCGCCTGCTCGTGCATGCCCGCCGCGTCAAAGGCAGTGAGCGGCCACTGGTCATTACCTGACTCGTCTGCGACGGCCCACCCACCGGTGCCAAGGAAAAGCGCTCCGGTCAGCGCAGCACCAACGGTCGCGCGAAGGGTACGTGTGACCCTCATGCCTTGCTCCTCACTTGCTTCTTCCCGGGCGGCAGCCGACCGCCGGCGAAGGTGCCCCGCACCAGGCCGTGCGGGGCACCTCTGAGCACCGGCGGGGTCGCCGGAGCCGTCTCGCGTTACTCGATCACGCGCGGCGCCACATTACGTTGCGAAGTCCACGTCTCTTCGTCCTCGACAAGGTAGTCGGGACGCTCCTTGCCCTCGCGCTTCTTCTCCTTTTTGCCCTTGCCCGCGGCACCACCCATGCCGGGGCCGCCCTGCGCCCCGCCGCGGCTGCGGTGCAGACCGGCGCCGCCCTGCTTCAGGCCGCCGGCCGGGCCGCCGGGCTTGCCCTTCGCACCGCCGGGGACGCGCGGGGCGCCGCCCGCACCCGGCATCCCGGAGCGACCGGCTCCGGGGCCAAGCCGCATGGCTCCGCCCCCGCCACCGGCCATTCCGGGCATGAACCCCGGAGGCACCGCCCCGCCCGAACCACTGCCGGTGCCCGTGCCACCACCGGCGTGTCCGGACCCGAACGTGCCTCCGGCGTTCCCGGGGGTTGGCGTCAACGTGCCGCCCTGGAGCCCGTCAAGGCCGGTGGTGGGCGACGGTCCGAGAGGCTTGATGTTCCCCAGGCCGTCACGCCGGATGCCGCTGCCCGAACCATGGGGCGTCACCGTGGTGAGACGCGGGTGATCGCCGCCGATCGTCGGCATGTTGACGGGCGGGTGGGGCTTGTACTCAGGGGGAGGGGTCGGCCAGTCGCCGCCGCTGCCGGGCGGCGGGCCAGGGTTGAACTGCTTCTTGTGCCCGCGGTAGTTCGAGGCCAGTTCCTCCATCACGATGACCGCCTCGACCTGGCGCTCCTTGCTCAACGAGAGCTTGTCCCGGTTGAGTTCAAGGGCCATCTTGGCGTCCATCTTGGGGTTCGCCATGTCCTTGTGGAACTGGGAGTCGTCGCCGGACGAGTTGAACGCGCTCTCGACCTTGCCCGGGTCCTCGATCTTGGACATGGCCTTCTTGGCCTCGCGCAAACTGTGGGCGACACCGTACTCAGGACCCATCGCCCGGCTTCCGATGAGCATGGCCTCGACGTTACGGGCGTGGCCGTAGGTGCGGTCGATCTTCACCAGGACCTTCCCCGCCTGACGCCGGAACGCCTCGGCGGCCGTGCCGTGCCAGTGCTGCGAGGCGTGCTCCACAGCATCCATGAACGCCTTACGGATCCCACCCTGACCGTCCTGGCCCGCGAGCCGGTCGGCCGACGCCCGCCAGTGGTCGCCAGACCGCTCCAACGCCTCCGGCGAAGAGCTCTCCACCATCTTCCGCAGCGCGTTGATGCCGTGGTGATGGAAGTCCGAACTGGACTTCTCGACGGGCTTGTAGCCGTCGAACTGCTTCAGTCCCTCGGCACGGTGCTTGTCGTCGATCTGCTTCGCGTACGCCTTGTTGCCGTCATTGTCCATCGGCCCCGGCATGGTCTTCTCCCCCTAGTCATCGCTGATACGCCCGCCCCACCCCGGGGTCAGCCGTTCATCGACGTCTTCGTCTCCTGCTCCTGGTCGTCGTACGCGCCGTGGCTGCGCTCCGCCTTGCCCCCGAAGTCCCGGATGAGGTCCTGAAGAGCATTGACGACCTGAGTCATGTAGTCCTGCATCTTGTCGTGGGCACTACTGATCTGCTCGGCCTCATCGAAGCCGATACCGAACGCCGACTTGGGGATCGTCGTGCTGTATTTGATCTTCTGGTTCGGCTCGTCCATGTCGGCCTGGAGATGCTTGAGACGGCGCACGACTCCGTCCAGTTCATCGAGATCGACTTGAAACTTCTCGCCCACTGGTCCCACTCCCCCGTTGTCCTTCATTCCGCGCCCGGTAATCCTTCGCCAAGGGCAGCGTAAAGAGTGTCAATACTAGGGAGTTAGGGTCTGTTCGGGCAACATTGAAAGTCCTGAAGTGTCCGATTTAGTACCAGATGATGCCACGCTCTGTAGAGGTGTTGTTACCAAGCTGAGGCAACCTGATCCGTCCGGGACGTGTCCGGGCCTGACGAGTCGCTTGGTGGGCACGCAGGCCCACCAAGCCGACCGTGCACCCCTCAGCTCAAACCTCCACGCGAGACATGCAGTTCACCGCCCCCGCGCCTCGGAGGCACACGATCCGCCCCCGGAGTTCATCGCAATGAACGCCAGGAGGGATTCGCGCATGGTGAGGACATGGGCAAGCGCCAGGGCCACCACCACGCCGCCCAGGCCGGTCAGCCAGCGCCATGTGCCGGAGAGGTCGCCGGACAGCAGAGCGACTCCACACGCGAAGAGGAGCGAGGAGAGCGCCAGGGCCCAGGCCGACACGAAGCGTGGCCATGCCGAACGAGGGTCCCAGAGGAAAAGGCGTTTCGGAGGTTCCGGCGCCTCTGAAGCCTGAGCCCCAACAGGTGAAGGATTAGCCTCAGTTACGGCATGAGCCTTGATAGATACGTGCTCACCGACCAGCGCTTCCGCTTCTTCCACTGCGATCAAGGCATGCAGGACCCAACCGTCATCGGACACCAGCGCCGCCGAGGCGCGGCGAGGTGAGAAGCGATGGCCACCGGTCCCTCTGCGTCCGTCCCAGCAGAGCCAAAGCTCCTGCCCCTCCAACCCCTCGGGGACTTCCCGTTTCGCGATGTAGGTGAGGAAGTGGACCGCCTTCGAGGAGGAAGTGGCCAGCCTCAGACACCGCTGGTTGGCGGTGCCCTGTCGCCAGTGGTCCGTGCCCATGAAGCGGACACGAACAGCCAGATCGCCTTCCCTCATCCGGGAAAATGAACGGAATCCATAACGGACCCAGAGACCCCACACGGAGAACCCGATGGCGATTACCCACGCACCGGTATAGCCCCACACTCCGCGGGGCGACATGGTGTCGCCGCGCAAGAATGCACCGAGGCGACTTTCGTCTCCGGCGATTGCTCCAATCTCAGGCCGGGAGGGCGCGTAAAGCACCGTCACTTTATCGCCCGGGGCCAAGGGCTCGGGAGTATCGGTGCGCACTGTCGCTGTCACTGCCGCCCCAGCTGCCGTCCGCGGGACGAGTTGGACAACCACTGTGGCCGCATAGAAGTCTTTTCCACGACTCGGATCGTGCCGCTCCACTTCGCCGACTTTTTCGACCACGACCTCGGTGAACTCGGCGCCGGCATCGTGGAGACGCTGCAGCAGCTCCGGTCGCTCAGGCGATCCCGCCGCAAGCGCGATCAACGTCACTACTACGGTGAAAAAACCCACGTACCAGCCGATAACACGGCACTGCACACCTCTCCTCGAAGGGAGAGAAAGAGGAACCATCGACGGAGATCTCAGGGATTTTTCAGATTCGGTGCCTGGTGCGAGAAACTCCGCCGTGGACACTGCATGAAACGACCTCGGGCCACCCGTCAGACGTCGATAGGAAATCGCCGCCACAAGAGAGAGGAAGGCGATTGCCATGGCGATCAGGATCCCTGTGCGACGTATATCCGCTTCCCCAAAAATCCATAGGGGAAGAATGGATGTCGAAGACAGCAGGGCGATCCCGCCACACCAGGCGCCGATCCGGCGGGGGTTGGCGCCTACCCGCCCCGCGTCGCCCGCCCCCTGGGAAGCCGCACCGTCAGCCGAAGACATCTCGTACCTCATCCGTCGCGGTACCGCTTCTTCCTCGCGTTCCCTTCTCGGCACCCGAGCGCCCTTCCTTCGTGCTCTTGTCGACGTCTTCCCACCTGTCCTTGCCTTCGTTCGCCGCAACACCGCCGGCCACAGGAACAGTGGTTCCCCACGCCCTGTCCATGCCGGCCTCGTGCCCTACGGGCGTGGGCTCCTCGAACTTGATGTCCTGTGCGATCCGGGTCATTTCCTTATCGAAGCCTCTGGCCACGCCTCCGGCTCCCCCCGCGGCACCACCCGTAGCGGCCGTGATGGCCGTCTGCCGCATGTCCATGGATTTTCCCTGGGCAAGAGAGTCAAGCCCGTCACCGGTGACGCCGCCCACCGCACCGCCCACCACGCCACTGACGAGGTCACCACCACCCAACGCCGTGGCGAGCTTGCCTGCGCCAGCTCCGAGACTCGCGCCACCAATGCCGCCCGCGAGGTTCGTCTCCCATTCGGGACCCTTGCCGCTGAGAACGCTGGTGACCACGCCACCTGCGGTGCCGGAGGCCGATTCCATGGCGAATTCAGCTGCCACCCTGGTCAGGGCATGGAAGTTCTTGAAAGCCTTATAGGCATTCGCCACCGCCCGGAGCATCCGCCCCAGCTTTCCCGCAGCATCGAGCGCCTTCTCCACAAGCATGACGACACGAGCCGTACCCGTGGCAGCGGAAACGCCGAGCGTGAGAAAGGACATCCCCACCGAGACGCCGATGGAAATTCCGATCTCCAGATAAATGTCGTGGATTTCCGAGTTGACCTCTCGGATCGCCTTTGCGGCTTTATCGAGGCCGTCGGCAGCTTCATCGAACTTCTCAGTGGCTGCATCTGCCGATGATTTACACTTTCGCCAATGCTCATGAAATGCCTCTGCGGCAGGACCTCTCCAGGCGTTACCAATCACGCCCTCCACCTGCTTATCCAGCCTGCGGAAAATCTGATCTATTTCAGACTTCAGATTCCGCCACGCCTTGGCTGCTTGCTCTAATTCATCTGGACGACCTCCTGGATTGACGATCTCGATCCCGAGTTCTACGATTTCCTCGGCCGCAGACTCCCCATCACTCACTTACGGACACCCCCATTACCGAACAGCGAGCCAACGTTCTCATCGTTGGCTTCCGTGTTCTTTGTCACCTGCTTGAGTGCGGCGCCGATCGAATCCAGGTGCGTATATATGGATTTCACCGCGCCAGCGACATCCTCAGAGTATTCAATGTACGCCGTGGTCACCTCTTCAGACTCGGTGAGAACGCCGAATCCGTCGGTAATCGCCTCTTCCCCAGTCTCACTGGAGAATTTTCTGAGATGCGCCTCCAGGTCATAGGCATGCTGCTCGAAACTTCGCGCCAGTTTCATGAGCTCTCCATGCTCCACATAAGATTCTTCGCCACTCATAAATTACCCCTCCCAGAGTCGCATATAAATATCCGACCCCACTCTAGACGACAGAGAGGATTGAGCGAGTCGCACCTCAAAATAATCATCCCGATGCGCGAGGAAAGGGAGAGCAAGTCGAAAATGTCACACTTGTCAGGAAGAGGTCGCTGTTTTACGTTTTCCAATTCCGAACGGACGCACGGAAAGACTACTTTCATTTGCCTCAATTCCCCGAGAGGGGGCAGATTCAGCCGCCCTCGCCCCGCATCCGGACATGTCTGAGTCGGCCAAACTCCCGCAGGTGGGGAGCCGCCCAAGCAGCGTGAACGCGTCTCCGCCTGTGGCTTTCGGACCGTGTCTACGTCAGGCTTCGCGGCCAGCAACCCGACCATGCCCCTCCGTTAAAGCGCAGACCGATGGGCTGGATACTGGGACAGTCCCCCTGTAGTAGAGGAGCTCGTTTCGTGAAGATCGGTCGTCGTGTGTCGTGGTTCCTGCTCGCCTTTGGTGTGTGGTCCTGGGTGGTGTGGGTCACGTTCGCCAAGAACCTTGTCAAGGATGCCAGTGGGCTCGCCTTTGACGGGGCGGGGAATCCGACCGGGTATTTCTGGGTGCATCTGGTGTTGGCGATTACCTCTTTCCTTCTGGGAACGGCGATCGGTGTGATCGGTTTCCGTGGGCTGCGGGCGAACGCGCGACTGCGGGAGAATTCGTAGCGGTCCGGAGGTGGGTACCGCACGTCTTCGGCTGCCGGGGGCGGGCCGCAACCCGTTGGGCGTTCGCGTCATCTAGCAGGGGGAGGGCGACAGCGGCGGCACCGGTCCGGCCTGTTCTTCTGCCGGGTCGCCGTCCCTGTGCCGAATACCGCTGAAAGGTGATCCAGGTGAGCCAGCTTCAGAGCCCCGGGACGGACGAGGACCGGGGCGCGGGGCGGGAGAACGTCGCGGTGGCCCGTGCTGGGGCAAGATTTCGCAGGGCGCCCGGCGCGGGCACAGGGGCGACGGGTACGTTCGCGAGCGTGTCGATGATGTCCTCCTCCTTGGTCCCCTCGCCCGCGCCCCGGGGCGCCGCGTCCGCCCCGAGCAGCGCGGACACGGCGAGCGCGGAGACGGCGCGGGGG
>NZ_VKJP01000118.1 GCF_007280575.1 Streptomyces benahoarensis | reverse complement strand
GGGGCGGGTGGCTCGGGGAGGCCGGACCCCGCACGGAGCCCCGGCTGCCGTAGGCCGGACCACGCCCTCAACCCCGCGCGGTCCGGCCCGGTGACTCAGCCGTGGATACGGTCGCTCTGGTCGGGAACGACGCTGGTGTCGGGGCGACGCAGCGGCCCGGGGACGCCGTCGGTGTTGATGTACCCCTGGGTGGCGCAGGGGTAGGTGCCGGACTTGCGGGGCAGCGGGTCGATGAACATCGGGTTGATCACCCAGCGGTCGTCGGCGTTGTCGTAGCCGCGGCACATGACCTCGGTCTTGTTGCGGTTGATCACCAGGTGGGCGCCGGTGGCGTCGTCGACGAAGGTCGAGTCGGTGTCGGCGTCGCCGCCGCCGAGGGCGATGCGGTGCGCGGGGTCCTGCTTGCGCCACGCCTCGGCGCCCTTGAGGTGGAAGATCTCCTGGTTGATCCAGCAGCGCTTGCCGTCGATGTAGGGGATGGCGTCGCCCTGGGAGTCGGGCATGTCACCGCAGCCCTGCGTCCGGTACGTCAGCTTGTCCTCGTCGTCGAGGATGCTGCGGATGGCGATGGTGTGGGCGCGGTCGAAGCCGAGAGAGCGGGACCACACCTCGGTGACCGGCTTGGAGCCCGCCGAGACGATGTAGACGTCGAACCCGGCCCGGCGCAGCGTACGCACCAGGTCCTTCTGCTGGTCGTAGTAGCGCACGTACGCGGAGAGCGTGTGGGTGCCGACCTTCACGGTGGCGCCGACGGGCGCGGCGAGGGCGGCCTTGCGGCCGGCGGCGGCGTACGAGCGGACCTCGTCCTCGGTGTGACCGGCGAACAGCTGCGGCACCCAGGCGTATTCGGGGACGGTGCGGCGGTGGTTCCAGGTGCCGGAGAAAGCTTCCTGCCCGCTCATCGTCTTCGCCTCGGCGCGGATCTGGAGGATCTCGTCGGCGCAGTCGGCGTCGGTGGAGGTGGGCAGCGGGGCGCCGACGGGGACGGACGTGCCGCAGGCGGCGGTCAGCGCGCGGTCGGCGGCGGGCGTCATCCACGTGCTGGTGTCGCGCCAGTGGGCGGGGCGCAGGATCTTGTCGTGCAGCAGGGACCAGTTGAGCGTCGCGTCGGTGACGTCGTTCTTGGTCATGGTGTTGTCCCAGTCGAACGCGGCGACGGGGGCGCGGCCGTGGCCGTGGGCGAGGCCCGGGTTCTCGCAGGTGCCACGCTCGTCGATGGTGCGCTGGAGCTTGGCGCGGTTGTGGCCGTACCAGGGCAGGTCGCGGGAGAGCTGCGGGCAGCGGGTGGCGTGCGGGGACTCGGCGCGGGCGGGGGCCGCGGCGGTCGCCGGGACGCTTCCGGCGAGGAGGGCGGCGGTGGCCAGGCCCAGGGCCAGGGCGGGTCTGCGCATGGGGACTCCGGTGTCCGGTGCGGATGGGAAACGTGCCGGGACCGGCACCTGGTGGCGCCGGTCCCGGCCGTGACGTGCGACTTTACCCAGCCTCACATCGGGGTGACATAGGCCCCGGCGATACCGCCGTCGACCAGGAATTCGGCGGCGTTGACGAAGGAGGAATCGTCGCTGGCGAGGAAGGCGACCGCGGCGGCGATCTCCTCCGGTTCGGCGAAGCGGCCGACGGGGACGTGGACCAGGCGGCGCGCGGCGCGCTCGGGATCCTTGGCGAACAGCTCCTTCAGCAGTGGGGTGTTGACCGGCCCGGGGCACAGGGCGTTGACGCGGATGCCCTCGCGGGCGAACTGCACGCCCAGTTCGCGGGACATCGCGAGGACGCCGCCCTTGGAAGCGGTATAGCTGATCTGCGAGGTGGCGGCGCCGAGGACGGCTACGAAGGAGGCGGTGTTGACGATGGAGCCGCCGCGCCCGGTCCGCTCGAACTGGCGCCGCATATAGGGCAGGACGTGCTTGCAGCAGAGGTAGACGGAGGTGAGGTTGACCTCCTGAACGCGCTTCCAGGCGTCGAGCCCGGTGGTGAGGATGGAGTCGTCCTCGGGCGGGGAGATCCCGGCGTTGTTGAAGGCGATGTCGACGGAGCCGTAGGTGTCGAAGGCGGTGCGGTAGAGCGCTTCGACCTGGTCGGAGTCGGTGACGTCGACCTGGACGAAGAGGCCGCCGGTCTCCTCGGCGGCGGCCTTTCCGGCCACCTCGTCGATGTCGGCGCAGACGACGTGGGCGCCTTCGGAGGCCAGGCGGTGGGCGGTGGCCAGGCCGATGCCGCTGCCCGCTCCGGTGACGACGGCGGTGCGGTCCACCAGGCGGCGGCAGACGGGGGTCTGGTCGGTCACGAGCTCTCCTCGGTGCTGATGAAGACGTTCTTGGTCTCGGTGAAGGCGGTGAGCGCCTCGGGGCCCAGTTCGCGGCCGATGCCGGACTGTTTGAAGCCGCCGAACGGGGTCTGGTAGCGCACGCTGGCATGGGAGTTGACGGAGAGGTTCCCAGCGGCGACGGCGCGCGAGACGCGCAGGGCGCGGCCGATGTCGCGGGTCCACAGGGAGCCGGACAGGCCGTAGTCGGTGGCGTTGGCGAGGCGGATGGCGTCGGCCTCGTCGTCGAAGGGGAGGACGACGGCGACCGGGCCGAAGATCTCCTCGACGGCGGCGCGGTCGTCGGGGCGCCCCGTGAGGACGGTGGCCGGGTACCAGAAACCCTTGCCCTCGGGGGCCTCGCCGCGGATGGCGACGGGGGCGCCCTCGGGGACGTAGGACCGTACGCGGTCGCGCTGGGCGGCGGAGATCAGCGGGCCCATGCGGGTGGCGGGGTCGGCGGGGTCGCCGGCGGTGAACGCCTTGACGGCGGGCTCCAGCAGCTCCATGAAGCGGTCGTGGACGGAGCGTTGGACGAGGATGCGGCTGCGGGCGCAGCAGTCCTGGCCGGTGTTGTCGAGGAAGGAGCCGGGGGCTGCCGCGGCGGCGGCCTCAAGGTCGGCGTCGGCGAAGACGATGTTGGGGCTCTTGCCGCCGAGTTCGAGGGTGAGGCGTTTGGTCTGCGCGGCGCAGCGGGCGGCGATGTGGCGGCCGGTGGCGGTGGAGCCGGTGAAGACGACCTTGGCGACGCCGGGGTGGTCGACGAGGGCGGCGCCGGTGACCTTGCCCTCGCCGGGCAGGACCTGGAAGAGCCCTTCGGGCAGCCCGGCGTCGAGGGCGTGGCGGGCGAGGCGGAGGGCGGTGAGCGGGGTGGTCTCGGCGGGTTTGAGGAGGACGGCGTTCCCGGCGGCGAGGGCGGGGGCGGCGCCCCACGCGGCGATCGGCATCGGGAAGTTCCAGGGCGCGATGACGGCGACGACGCCGAGCGGTTCCCGGAAGGTGACGTCGAGGCCCCCGGCGACCGGGATCTGACTGCCGGTCAGGCGCTCGGCTCCCCCGGCGGCGTAGTGCAGCAGATCGCGGACGTTGCCCGCCTCCCAGGTGGCGTTGGCCAACGGGTGGCCGGCCTCCAGGAGTTCGAGGTGGGCGAGGGAGTCGAGGTGGGCGTCGACGGTGTCGGCGAAGCGGCGCAGCAGACGGGCGCGGTCGGCGGGGGCGAGGGCGGCCCATTTCTCCTGGGCGGCCGCGGCCCGCCGGACCGCCGCGTCGACCTCCTCGGGGGAGGTGACGGGGACGGTCGCCACCGTCTCCTCGGTCGCCGGGTTGATGATGTCCAGCTCGTGCGGCACGGGCAGTCCTTACATGCGCTCGAAGGAGCGGAAGCGCTCCCAGTCCGTGACGGCCGCGTCGTAGGCCTCCTGTTCGACGCGGGCCATGTGGCGGTAGTGGTCGACGACGTCGTCGCCGAAGGCTTCGCGGGCGAGGGCGCTGCGGTCCCACCACTCGGCGGCCTCGCGGAGGGTGGCGGGGACGTGGGCGGCGTCGCCGTCGTAGGCGTTGCCGGTGCAGGCGTCGGGGAGTTCCAGCTTCCGGTCGATGCCGTGGAGTCCGGCGGCGATCATTCCGGCGACGGCGAGGTAGGGGTTGACGTCGCCGCCGGGCAGCCGGTTCTCCAGGCGGAGGGCGGCGCCGTGGCCGACGACGCGCAGCGCGCAGGTGCGGTTGTCGGGGCCCCAGGCGACGGCGGTGGGGGCGAAGGAGCCGGGGCGGTAGCGCTTGTAGGAGTTGATGTTGGGGGCGTACAGGAGGGTGAAGTCGCGCAGGGCGGCGAGCTGTCCGGCGAGGAAGTGGCCCATCAGCGCGGACATGCCGTGCGGTCCGTCGGGGTCGGCGAGGACGGGGCGGCCGTCGTCGTCGCGGAGCGAGAGGTGGATGTGGCAGGAGTTGCCCTCACGCTCGTCGTACTTGGCCATGAAGGTGAGCGCCATGCCCTCCTGGGCGGCGATCTCCTTGGCGCCGGTCTTGTAGACGGCGTGCTGGTCGCAGGTGGTGAGGGCATCGTCGTAGACGAAGACGATCTCGTGCTGGCCGAGATTGCACTCGCCCTTGGCGGACTCGACGGTCATTCCGGCGGCGTCCATCTCGTTGCGGATGCGGCGCAGGACGGGCTCGACGCGGCCGGTGCCGAGGACGGAGTAGTCGCCGTTGTACTGGTTGGCGGGGGTCATCTCGCGGTAGCCGCGTGACCAGGCGTCCTCGTAGGTGTCCTTGAAGAGCTGGAACTCCAGCTCGGTACCGGCGAAGGCGTGCAGTCCGCGTGCGGCGAGGCGGTCGAGCTGACGGCGGAGTATCTGCCGGGGCGAGGCGGTGACGGGCGTGCCGTCGTGCCAGGCGAGGTCGGCGGTGATCAGGGCGGTGCCCGGGTTCCAGGGGGTGCGGCGCAGGGTGGCCGGGTCGCCGTGCATGGCGAAGTCGCCGTAGCCGCGCTCCCAGGAGGACATGGCGTAGCCGTCGACGGTGTTGAGGTCGACGTCGACGGCGAGGAGGTAGTTGCAGCCCTCGGTGCCGTGGTCGAGGACGGCGTCGAGGAAGTGGCGGGCGGCGAACCGCTTGCCCTGGAGCCGTCCCTGCATATCGGTGAAGGCGAGGACGACGGTGTCGATCTCCCCGGCGGCGACGAGCCTTCTCAGCTCCTCGACGGAGAGCGGGGGCGTGCGGTGGGCCACGGTGTTGCCTCCTGTCGCTGCGGTCCGGAGAGCCGCCAGGGCCTCCGGCCGGAATAAGGTATGCATACGAACCATTGGTTGGGAAGGGGTCGGGATGGACGGTGCGGCGGATGGGCTGGCACCCGTGCTGCGGCCGGTGCGGGCGGGCAACGGCTTCGAGGAGGCGCTGGAGCAGATACTCCAGATCGTCCGGCTGGGCCTGGTGGCACAGGGCGAACGGCTGCCCGCGGAGCGGGAGTTGGCCGACCGGCTGCGGATCAGCCGGGTGACGCTGCGCGAGGTGCTGAAGGTCCTCCAGGACGAGGGCCTGGTGGAGAGCCGGCGGGGGCGGTACGGCGGCACGTTCGTCCGGGCGCGCGACGCGCATCCGGGCGAGGCGGAGTTGCGCCGCCGGACCGACCGGATCGATGTGGAGGACACGCTGCGCTTCCGCGAGGTGCTGGAGACCGGCGCCGCGGGGTTGTGCGCGGCGCACGGCCTGTCGGACGCCGACGGGGCACGGCTGCGCGGCTGTCTGGCCGCGACCCGGGACGCGCCGCTGGCCGACTACCGCCGCTGCGACACCCTGCTCCACCTCGCGCTCGCGGAGCTGTCCGGCTCCCCCTCGCTCGCGGCGCAGTACGCGGCGGTGCGCGCCCGGGTGAACGATCTGCTGGACTGCATCCCGCTGCTGGTCCGCAACCTGGAGCACTCCCAGGCCCAGCACGACGCGCTGGTGGAGGCGGTGCTGGAGGGCGATGCGGACGGCGCCCGCGAGGTGGCGCGCGAACACTGCGGCGGCACGGCGGCGTTGCTGCGGGGGTTTTTGACGCGGCCCGCGGGGTGAGGCGGGCAGGCGGCGGGCGCGGCACAAAGCGGCGGGCGCGGCCCGTGGCGCCGCACGCCGGGGGCGCCCCTCGCCCGATCCGGTAACCGCCCTTTTCCCGCACGGGTCTTGCGCCCGGCCGCCGACCGGGCAAAGGTATGCCGCTGAACCTTTATTCGGGCCGTCCGCCCCGGGCGCCCCGGACCACCGGCGAGGCAGGAGCGGCTGATGGCCGACCGTACGGAACCGCAGAGCGCACCGCCCCGGACCGGCCCCGGGGAACCCTCCGCCGAGGACGCCTACCTGGAGCGGCGGTCGCTGCGGCGCGGCAGCGCGGGCCCGCTGCTGCTGACCGGGCTGGGCGTCGCCTATGTCGTCTCCGGCGACTTCTCCGGCTGGAACAACGGCCTGGCCCACGGCGGTTTCGGCGGGCTGGCGATCGCCGCCGTCCTCATGGGCCTGATGTACACCTGCCTGGTCTTCGCCCTCGCGGAGCTGGCGTCGGTGCTGCCCACCGCGGGCGGCGGCTACGGCTTCGCGCGGCGCGCGCTGGGCACCTGGGGCGGCTTCCTGACCGGCACCGCCATCCTCATCGAGTACGTTCTCGCGCCCGCCGCCATCTCGATCTTCATCGGGGACTACGTCGAATCGCTCGGCCTGTTCGGCCTGCACTCCGGCTGGCCCGTCCACCTCGCCTGTTTCGTCGTTTTCATCGGCATCCATCTGTGGGGCGTGGGCGAGGCGCTGCGCTTCAGCCTGGTGGTCACCGCCGTCGCGGTGGCCGCGCTGCTGGTCTTCGCCGTCGCCGCGCTCAGTGGTTTCCAGGTGGACGCGCTCGACGACATCCCGGTGCGCGCGGACGCGTTCGGCGCCTCGTCCTGGCTGCCGTTCGGGCTGCTCGGCATCTGGGCGGCGTTCCCGTTCGGGATGTGGTTCTTCCTGGGCGTGGAGGGCGTACCGCTGGCGGCGGAGGAGACCCGGGATCCGGCGCGGGTGCTGCCGCGGGCGATGGCCGCGGCGATGGGCGTCCTGCTGCTGCTCGCGCTGGTCACCTTCACCGCCGCGACCGGCGCCCGCGGCAGCGCGGCGATCCAGTCGGTCGGCGACCCGCTGGTGCAGGCGCTCCAGCCGCACGGCGAGCCGACGGTGGTCAGCCGGATCGTCAACTACGCGGGTCTTGCCGGTCTGGTGGCCTCGTTCTTCTCGCTGATCTTCGCCGGTTCCCGGCAGCTCTTCGCCCTCTCCCGCGCCGGATACCTGCCCCGCTTCCTCTCCCTGACGAGCCGTCGCAAGGCCCCCTACCTCGGCCTGCTGGTGCCCGGCGCCCTCGGCTTCGCCCTCGCGGCGGCCACCGGCGACGGCGCCCGGATGCTGAACGTCGCGGTCTTCGGCGCCACCATCTCGTACGCCCTGATGGCGCTCTCCCATCTGGTGCTGCGGCGCCGCGAGCCGGGGCTGCACCGGCCGTACCGCACGCCCGGCGGGATGCTCACCTCGTCGGTCGCCTTCGTGCTGGCCTGCGCGGCGCTGGTGGCGACGTTCCTGGTCGACAAGGACGCGGCGCTGATCGCGCTGGGCGTGTACGCGGTGGCGCTGGCGTACTTCGCGTGCTACTCCCGGCACCGGCTGGTGGCCGCGGCGCCCGAGGAGGAGTTCGCGGCGCTGGCCGCCGCCGAGGCCGAACTGGACCGCGGCTGAACCTGTCGCCGACCCCGACCCGACCCCGATCCCGTACGGAGGACCCGATGCACCGCCCGCTCATCGGCATCAGCACCTATCTGGAGGACGAGGCGCGGTGGGGCGTGTGGACGCTGCCCGCCGCCGTGCTGCCCGCCGGGTACCACCGGCACGTACAACAGGCGGGCGGGATCGCCGCTCTGCTCCCGCCGGACGCGCCGGAGACCGCCGCCGCCACCGTCGCCCGGCTGGACGGGCTGGTCATCGCGGGCGGCGCGGACGTGGCCCCGGCCCGCTACGGCGCAGCGCAAGACCCGCGGACCGGGCCGCCCGCACCCGCCCGGGACGCCTGGGAACTCGCCCTGATCGAGGCGGCGTCGGCCGCGGGCGTCCCGCTGCTCGGCATCTGCCGGGGGATGCAACTGCTGAACGTCGCGCGCGGCGGCACGCTCCTCCAGCACCTCGACGGGCACGGCGGCCCGCCCGGCGCCTTCGCCCGGCACACCGTCACCCCGGTCGGCGGCACCGCCCTCGCGGCCGTCCTCCCCGAGGAGATCTCCGTCCCGACCTACCACCACCAGGCCGTCGACCGCCTCGGGCGGGGCCTGCGGGTCTCGGCGTACGCGGCGGACGGCACGGTGGAGGCGGTGGAGGACCCGGGCGCGCGCGCGTTCACGCTGGCCGTGCAGTGGCATCCGGAGGCGGGCGACGACCCGCGGGTGGTGGCGGCGCTGGTGGCCGCGGCGGGCGGCGGGACGGGCTGAGAAATACGGCCTCGTACGGCCCGGGGCGCAAGCCGCCCGGTACGCGACGCGGGCCCCGCCCCGGCATGCTGCCGGAGGCGGGGCCCGCGTCGTGCGACGGGTGTGCCGTGCGCGTCAGTTCACGGGAGCCATCTGGTCGACGATGCCCGGGTGGGCGTCGATCCACTTCTGGACGCCCTTGTCCTCGTTGCCCTTACCGGCGTCCTGAATGTCCTTCTCCAGGCTGTTCAGTTCGTCGGGGGTCATCTTCCAGTTCTTGAGCCAGCCGTGGAACTCGGGGAATTCCTTCGGGAAGCTCTTGTTGCCGACCGAGGTGATGTGGTTCTCGGCGCCCCAGGTGCCCTTGGGGTCCTTCAGCTTGGTCAGGTCGTACTTGCTGTACGCCCAGTGCGGCGACCACAGGACGACCGCGATGGGCTCCTTCTTGGCGTACGCCCGCTGGAGCTCGGCGAGCATCGCGCTGGTACCGGCGGAGGTGACCTGGAAGTCCTGGAGGCCGTACGCCGGGGCGACGGTGCCCTTGAGGCGCTTCATCGCACCGGTGCCCGGCTCGATCCCGATGATCTTGCCGCCGAACTCGTCCTTGTGCTTGCGCAGGTCGTCGAGGGTCTTGACGTCCTTGACGTAGGACGGCACCGAGATCTCCAGCGACGTCTTGTCGTACCAGGGACCGATGTCGACGAGATCCTTCTTGTACTTGTCCCAGTACTGCTTCTGCGCGACCGGCAGCCAGCCGTCGGTCTCCACGTCGATCTGACCGGTCGACAGGCCGGTCCACATCGGGCCGACGTCGAGGTTGTGCAGCTTCGGCTTGTAGCCGCGCTTCTCCAGGACGTTCTTCCACAGGTACGTGGTGGCGATGCCCTCGTCCCAGGCCGGGTAGCCGATCTCGGGCGCCTTACCGGCGTCCTTGCCCTTGGCGTACGAGGCGTGGCTGGACGGGGCGATCTTGTCGACCAGACCGGGGTTCTTCTTCAGCCAGGCGCGGACACCGTCCTGCTCGTGTCCGTTACCGGCGTTCTGGATCTCGTTCTCCAGGCTGGTGAGCTGGCCCTCGTCCAGGTGGAAGTTCTTCATCCACCCGGCGACCAGCGGCTCGTCCTTGGAGAAGCCCTTGCGGCCCAGCATGTGCAGGCTGTCACCGGAGCCGAAGGCGCCCTTGGGGTCCTTCAGCTTGGTCAGGTCGTACTTGTTGTACGCCCAGTGCGGCGACCACAGCGGGACGGCGATCGGCTTCTTCGCGCGGATCGAGCGGTCCAGCTCGGCCAGCATCGAGGAGGTCGAGGAGTCCTGGACCTTGTACTCGCCGGACAGGCCGTAGTCCTTGAGGACCTTGTCCTTGAGGATCTTCATCTCGCCGGCGCCCGGCTCGATGCCGGTGATCTTGCCGCCGAACGTGCCGCCCTTGCCCTTGAGGTCGTCGAGGGACTTGATGTCCTTCATGTACGACGGGACGGCGATCTCCAGCGATGTCTTGTCGTACCAGGCGCCGAGGTCCTCCAGCTTGTCCTTGTACTGCTTCCAGTACGTCTCGTGCGTCGTCGGCAGCCAGGCGTTGGACTGGACGTCGATGTCGCCACGGGCCTGACCGGCGAAGAGCGGACCGGCGTCGAGGGCCTGGACCTTCGGCTTGAAGCCGCGCTGCTCCAGGACCTCCTTCCACAGGAAGGTGGTGGCGCGGCCCTCGTCCCAGTTGACGTAGCCGAGGGAGATCGGACGGCCGTGGCCGTCGTTACCGGCAGCGGCGCCGCCGGAGTCCTTGCCGAAGTAGCCCATACCGCCCGCGACCAGCGCGAGGACGACGACGCCGACGGTCGCCAGCGAGGTGGCCGGCTTCCAGCGCAGGAACTTCAGGCCGCCGAGCGCGGCCTGCGCCTTGGCGAGGGCGCGGCGGCCGAGCGGCGAGACCCGCTGGTTGAGGGCGCCGGTCATCCGGTCGAGGTAGACGGCGAGGATGACGACGGAGAGACCGGCCTCGGCGCCCAGCTTCACATCGACGGAGCTGAGCGAGTTGTAGACCGAACCGCCCAGACCGCCGCCACCGGCCGTACCGGCGATGACGACCATGGACAGCGCCAGCATGATGACCTGGTTGATACCGGCCATGATCGTGGGCAGCGCCAGCGGCAGCTGCACCCGGAAGAGGGTGCGCCGCGGGTGGGTGCCGAACGCCTCGGCCGCCTCGACCAGCTCCTCGTCGACCTGCCGGATGCCCAGCTCCGTCATGCGGACGGCGGGCGGCATGGAGAAGACGATGGTGGAGACGATGCCGGGGACGACACCGAGGCCGAAGAAGAGGATGCCCGGGATCAGGTAGACCATCGCGGGCATCGTCTGCATCAGGTCGAGGACCGGGCGCAGCACCCCGCCGACGGCGCGGCTGCGGGCGGCCCAGATGCCGAGCGGCACGGCGACCACGATGGTGATGATGCAGGCGACCAGGACCAGCGAGAGCGACGAGATCGTCTCGTCCCACTGCTCGATGGAGTCGATCAGCGCGAAGCCGACGAAGGTGAGGAGCGCGGCGGGCAGACCGCGCAGCCACCAGGCGATGATCGCGAAGATACCGGCGAGGATCAGCGGCTCGGGTCCGGCGAGGACCGCGTGGATGCCGGTGTAGAAGCCGTTCAGTACCTGGGTGACGAAGTCGAAGAGCCAGGCGACGTTGTTGGTGAGCCAGTCGACGGCGTCGCTGGCCCAGCTGCCTATCGGGATCCTAGGCACCGGCGCTCACCTTGCCCTCGGGGTCGTTGTCCTCGGGCGCGTCCGCGACCGCGTCCTTCTGCACGTCCTTGGCGGCGGACTTGACGAGCTTGTCCGCCGGGGCCGCGTCGGCGGCCGGGCCCGGCACCACGGCCGCGGGCTGGTCGTCGCCCTCGCCGAGGGCGGCGAGCAGCCGGTCGGCGCGGACGGCGCCGATGGCCTTGCCCGCCTTGTCGGCCACGGCGACCGGCACGGTGCTGACCGAGCAGGGCGTGAACAGGTCGACGATCGGGGTGTCCGCGCCGACCACGGCGGGCGCGGCGGCGAGGAAGTCGTCGAGGGTGGCGATCTTCTTGCCGTCCGGGGCGGTGGTGCCCAGCACCTCGTCGGTACCGGTCATGATCGCGCCGGCGGTCAGCACCCGGGTGCGGTCGACGTCCTGGGTGAAGGAGGCGACGTAGTCGTTGGCCGGGCGAACGAGGATGTCCTCGGCGCTGCCGATCTGCACGATGCGGCCGTCGCGCATGACGGCGATCTTGTCGCCGAGGCGCATCGCCTCGTTGAGGTCATGGGTGATGAAGACGATGGTCTTCTTCAGCGTCTTCTGGAGCTCCAGCAGCTGATCCTGCATATCGCGGCGGATCAGCGGGTCCAGCGCGCTGAACGACTCGTCCATCAGCAGCAGGTCGGCGTCGGTGGCGAGCGCGCGGGCGAGGCCGACGCGCTGCTGCATACCGCCGGACAGCTCGTCGGGCCAGGACTTCTCCCAGCCCTTGAGGCCGGTCAGCTCCAGCGCCTGGTAGGCGCGCTTCTCCCGCTCGGCGCGGGGGAGGCCCTGGACCTCCAGGCCGTAGGCGGCGTTCTCCAGCACGCTGCGGTGCGGGAAGAGCGCGAAGTGCTGGAAGACCATGGAGATCTTCTCGGAGCGGACCTTGCGCAGTTCCTTGGCGCTGAGCGAGGTCAGGTCCTGGCCGTCGAACCGGACGGTTCCGGCGGTCGGCTCCAGCAGCCCGTTCAGAGTCCGCAGCAGCGTGGACTTGCCGGACCCGGACAGACCCATGACGACGAAGATCTGGCCCTCGTCCACCTCGATCGACGCGTCGATCACCGCGGCGGTGGTGCCCTCGGCGCGCAGTTCGTCGCGGTCGGCTCCCTCCTGGAGCCTGCGCACCGCGTCCTTCGGTCGTCTGCCGAACACCATGTACAGGTGCTCGGCTTGAAGCCTGGACACATACACCTCTCTTGTCGCACGAGAAACGACCTGCCACCCCCGTAGACAGGTCGTGAGAGGGACGGGATCCGCCCGCCTTCACCGATAAAATGTTGAAACGCTTATCGGGTTCTCTCCGGCTGCGCGCCTGCCCCCCTTTATCTGGCTCAAACCGTCCGGTGGCCCACTTCACATCTTGGGGACGTTTGAGCCGTACTCCGGGGACGTTCCCGGCGTACGGCATCATGCGGGGGTGACTCGACGCCTGATGCTCCTCGACACCGCCTCCCTCTACTTCCGCGCGTACTTCGGCGTCCCGGACTCGGTCCGGGCCCCGGACGGCACCCCGGTGAACGCGGTGCGCGGCCTGCTGGACTTCATCGCCCGGCTCGTCCAGGACCATCACCCCGATGACCTGGTGGCCTGCATGGACGCCGACTGGCGCCCCCGGTGGCGGGTCGACCTGATCCCCTCCTACAAGGCGCACCGGGTCGCGGCCGAGGCCCCGGCGGGCTCCGCCGCCCCGGACGAGGAGGAGATCCCGGACACGCTCTCCCCGCAGGTCCCGGTGATCGAGGAGGTCCTGGACGCGCTGGGCATCGCCCGGGTCGGCGCGGCGGGGTACGAGGCGGACGACGTCATCGGCACGCTGACCGCACGCGCGAGCGGCCCGGTCGACGTCATCACCGGCGACCGCGACCTCTACCAGCTGGTCGACGACGCACGCGGCGTCCGCATCCTCTACCCCCTCAAGGGCGTCGGCACCCTCCAGCTCACCGACGAGGCGCTGCTGCGCGAGAGGTACGGGGTCGACGGGCGCGGGTACGCGGATCTGGCGCTGCTGCGCGGCGACCCGAGCGACGGCCTGCCGGGCGTGCCGGGCATCGGCGAGAAGACCGCGGCCAAGCTGCTCGACGCCTACGGTGACCTGGACGGGATCATCGCGGCGGCCGCCGATCCGGCCTCGAAGCTCACCCCCACCCAGCGCAGGCGCCTGACCGAGGCCGGCCCGTATCTGGCGGTCGCCCCGAAGGTGGTGCGGGTGGCCACCGACGTACCGGTCCCGCAGAGCGGCTTCGCGCTCCCCCGCAAGCCCGCGGACCCCGAACGGCTGGATTCGCTCGCTACGCGGTGGGGCCTGGGCGGATCGCTGCACCGCTTGCTCGACACACTCCAGGGGTGAGCTGCTAAGTTAGGTAAACCTAACCAATATCGCGTCAGGGGAGACCGCCGTGGCAGCAGAGCGACCCGCCCGTAAGAAACAGACGCTGCACCGCGCCGAGGTCCGGCGCACCGAACAGCTCACCCCGCACATGGTGCGGGTGGTCCTGGGCGGCGAGGGCATCGCGGCCTTCACCGCGGGCACCTACAGCGATCACTACATCAAGCTGGTGTTCCCGCTGCCCGGCGTCGACTACCCCGAGCCGTTCGACATCGCGCAGATCCGCGCGGAGCTGCCGCGCGACCGGTGGCCGCGGACGCGTACCTACACGGTGCGCGCCTGGGACCCGGAGCCGCGCGAGCTGACCGTCGACTTCGTGGTCCACGGCGACGAGGGCATCGCGGGCCCGTGGGCGGCCGCGGCGAAGCCGGGCGACGAGATCCTCTTCCTCGGCCCCGGCGGCGCGTACGCCCCCGAGGCCACGGCGGACTGGCATCTGCTCGCCGGGGACGAGAGCGCGCTCCCGGCCATCGCGGCGTCGCTGGCCCGGATGCCGGAGGGCGTTCCGGTGCACGCCTTCATCGAGGTGGCCGGGCCCGAGGAGGAGCAGGAGCTGACGGCACCGGCGGGCGCCGAGATCACCTGGCTGCACCGCGGCGACGCACCGGTCGGCCGCCGCCTCGCCGCCGCCGTCCGCGCACTGGACTTCCCCGCCGGGCGGATCCAGGCGTTCGTCCACGGTGAGGCGGGCTTCGTCAAGGAGCTGCGCCGCGTCCTCCGCGTCGAGCGGGACATCCCGCGCGAGGCCCTGTCGATCTCGGGTTACTGGCGCAACGGCCACGACGAGGACGGCTGGCAGGCGTCCAAGCGCGACTGGAACCAGCAGGTCGAGGCGGAGCAGGAGCCCGCGGCGGCGGCCTGAGCGGCAGAAACGACAGAGCGGTGCGCGGCGCCGTCCGGCGTGGGGATCCCCACGCCGGACGGCGCCGCCGCGTTCACGCGGGCCCGGTGGCCGCGGGGCGGCGCCGCTCCCGACCCGGGCGCCGCAACCGGCCGGGGCGCCATGCTCCGGCGGGGGCGCTTCCGTACGGGGCGGCGCCACCGGACGAGACACGGGCAGGCCCGGCGCCCCCGATGAGCTCGCCCGTCACCACACGGCGGCCATTGGACAGGTGACGCACCGTCAGCGCGGGCCCACCCCGAAGCGGCGGGCCGACGCGTCCACATGGGCGAGCCGACGCATGGCCGCGAGCACCGCATCGCCCAGCACGGTGCCGACCACCACGCTCTCCACGAGACGTTCGACCTCCGTGGTCCGTCCCACGAATTCCAGGTCGGCGTGGGCGATCCGCTCACACGCCTCCGCGTAGTCGTCCAGCACCTCCTCGAACGCGCCATGGCCGATGTCGCGGAAGGTGGCCAGCGTCACCGCCATCGCCTCCACGGACGGGTTCCCGAGGTCGACCCGCCACCCCCGGCGGCGCACCAGCTCCGCGACGGCGTGCCGCGCCCCCTCCAGCCCCTCGGGGTCGCCGCCGACCGGCGGGGTGACGGCGTGCTGCGCCGCGCCCAGCACCTTGTGCACCGGCTCCGGCGAATCGACCGCCGCCAGCACGTCCCGGACCGCGGCGACCGAGAGTCCGCCGACCTCCATCAGGCCGCGGATCAGCCGCAGCCTGCGCGCATGCGATTCCTCGTAGACCGCCTGATTCGGGCTGGTCAGCCGCCCGGCGGGGAGCAACCCCTCGCGGACGTAGTACTTGATCGTCGGCACCGCCACACCGGTCTCCCGGCTCAATTCCCCGATGCGCATCCGCTGCCCTTCTCCCGGCCGGACCCCTGCCCGGCCGCCGTGCACCGAGCCCCCGCACCGCTCGGCCTTGCCATGTCGCTCCCCATCATAGATAGTCCAGCTATCAGATAGCGGGAAGTGCCACTATCCATTCTTGGGGGACCCCTATGTCCAGATACCGTTCGTTGCTCGCCTTTTCCTGGGCCATGGCCGCGCTGGCCGTCGTCGCGGCGGTCGGCCTGATGGCCGACGACCGCGTACTCGTCGGCGCGCCGATCTGGCTGAAGCCCTTCAAGTTCGCGGTGTCGTTCACCGCCTACGGCCTGACGCTCGCCTGGATGCTCGGCCACCGCGGTCCGACCCGGACCGGCCGGTGGGCGGCACACGCCGTCGTGGCCGCCGGGATCGTCGAGATGGCGATCATCGTCGGCCAGACGATCCGGGGCCGCAGCAGCCACTTCAACGTCGAAACGCCGCTGGACCGGGCGCTTTTCCAGATCATGGGCGTCACCATCGCCGTGCTGTGGACGGGCACGCTCGTGATCGCCGTACTCCTCTTCCGCACCCGGCTCGGCGACCGCGCGGCGACCTGGGCGATCCGGCTGGGCATGCTGCTCGGGCTGACCGGTCTGCTGCTCGGCGCGCTGATGCTGATACCGACGCCCGACCAGCAGGCCGCGGGCGCACTGCGGACCGCCATCGGCGCGCACAGCGTCGGCGTCCCCGACGGCGGCCCGGCCATGCCGGTCACCGGCTGGAACACCACCGGCGGCGACCTGCGCATCCCGCACTTCTTCGGCATGCACGCCCTCCAGGCGCTGCCGCTCCTCCTCTACGGGATCGACGCGCTCGGCGCCCGCTTCCCCCGGCTGCGCGCGGAGCGGGTACGGCTGCGCCTCGTCCTGGTGGCCGCCGGAGCCGCCGCCGCACTGCTCGCCCTCCTCACCTGGCAGGCGCTGCGCGGCCAGGCCCTGACCCACCCGGACGCCGCCACCCTCACCGCGCTGACCTGCCTCACCCTCCTCACCGCCCTCGCCACGGCCTGTCACTTATACACATCTCCGAGCCCACGAGACGCTCATGAAACAATAAACTAAAACAAAACTCACCCGAATCCGCCAGCTGTCTC
>NZ_VKJP01000117.1 GCF_007280575.1 Streptomyces benahoarensis | reverse complement strand
CAGGGCGGCAGCAGCGGCTCGATCAGCGCCCACAAGTCGTCATCCACGATCCACGGCCGAGTAGTCACACCATCACGAACGGCCGAATCCTCACACCGGTCACGGCCAACCAGGACGATTCAGCAAGCCCCATGCCCGTCATCGTCGATGACGACCTCCGCTTCGAGGACGCCCCGGGCGTGCCTCGACCAGCGATGGTCGCGAACTGGTGGCTGCGAGAGCTCCCCCTCGACGGAGCGCCGGCGGAGCGGCGGTCGACGTCCAGGGCGGCGGCGACGGCTGGGATGGACAGCAAGCGGGCAGGCATGAGCGAGTCCTCGGAAATAGGGAGTGGAAAGACCACGCCGGCGAATCGATTCGGCCGGGCTGTGTGGGGCTTCTGCGCTCGCACATGCTCGTAAAAGCGCAGCTCGCCGGTCGGCCGGAGCACCCGCGATACCTCCGCGAGCGCGCCGGGCACATCGACGATCGTGCACAGCACCAGCGACACCACGGCCACGTCGACGCTGCCGTCCTCGACCGGCAACCGCTCCGCCTGGCCAGCCAGCACTTCCACAGGCGCCGCCGCATCAGCGACAGCCCGTTCCGCGAGGGCACGCAGTCGAGGCTCCGGCTCCACCGCGATGACCCGCTCCACCTCCGGCGGATAGTGCCGGAAATTCGCCCCCGTGCCCGCACCGATCTCCACCACCCGGCCGCGTACGCCTGCCAGCAGCTCCTGGCGGTGCTCGACCGAACCGTGCGCCTCCGCATAGGCGTTGATCTTCGGGTAAATACGGGCGAACAGTGGATGCGAAATCGCCTTGACCATGCCGTGCTCCTCACCTCGGCGAGCGCCCCGCACGGGAGCCGCACCTCCCGTGTCGAGCGGGGTGTGGGCCGATTGCCCACAGATGACCTCAGCGCCATGCTCTCGCGCTCTGCGCTGTGGGGCCACGGACACAGAGAGGCATCCGAGAGAGATGGGGCGCGGTGTCCCACGCCAGTTCCGGGGGGACACAACGATCCACGTTTTCCTGGAGGCCGACCGGACCTGTGTCGACGCCGACGAGAAGGGCTGCTGCTGACCATGACCGCGATATCCCTCGGGCCCTCCCCGGCCCGCCGCGACGCCATCACCCGGCGGATACGCCTGCTGGTCGCGGCCACGATCACCTATAACGTCATCGAGGCGATCGTCGCCATCACCGCCGGCACCCTCGCCTCCTCCACCGCCCTGATCGGCTTCGCCCTCGACTCCGTCATCGAGGTCTCCTCCGCCGCCGCGGTCGCCTGGCAGTTCTCCGCCCGCGACCATGCCGTACGCGAAGCCCGCGAGCAGCGCACCCTGCGGATCATCGCCGTCTCCTTCTTGGCCCTCGCCGCCTACGTCGCCTTCGACGCCGGCCGCGCCCTGATGGGCGCCGGCGAGGCCGACCGCTCCGTCCCCGGCATCGTCATCGCCGCCCTCTCCCTGGCGATCATGCCGTTCCTGTCCGCCGCCCAGCGCCGCGCGGGCCGCGAACTCGGCTCCGCCTCCGCGGTCGCCGACTCCAAGCAGACCCTGCTGTGCACCTACCTGTCCGCCGTCCTCCTGGTGGGCCTGGTCCTCAACGCCACCCTGGGGTGGTCCTGGGCCGACCCCATCGCCGCGCTCGTCATCGCCGCCATCGCGCTCAAGGAAGGCCGCGACGCCTGGCAGGGCAAGGGCTGCTGCGTGCCCACGCCTGCCGCTCTGGCTCCGTCGTCGACCGATACCGAAGCGGACGTCTGCGGCTGCCGCCCCGACTGTGACTGCTGTAGCTGACCACCCACCACGCGAAGCGGGCCCCGGCATCACGCCGGGGCCCGCTTCGCGTTCAAGGACATGCGCCTAGCATCCTCAGGCTGCATGCCCAGGAACTCAAGGCCGATACCGCCGGCACCAGCGGTAACTGTCGTCTGCCACGGCAACGTCAGTCCATCCGCCGCGGGAAGTGTCAGTGGGGCTGGACTTCGGTGAGCAGCACGCGGATGCGCTGTTCGATCTCGTCGCGAATCGGGCGGACCGCTTCGACGCCCTGCCCGGCGGGGTCGTCGAGCTTCCAGTCGAGGTACCTCTTGCCGGGGAAGACGGGGCAGGTGTCACCGCATCCCATGGTGATCACCACATCGGACGCCTGCACGGCCTCCACCGTCAGCACCTTCGGCGTCTCGGCGGACATGTCGATGCCGACCTCTGCCATCGCTTGTACGGCGGCCGGGTTCACGGCGTCGGCCGGTGTGGACCCGGCGGAGCGGACCTCGACGCGACCCTCGGAGAGGTGGGTGAGGAAGGCGGCTGCCATCTGCGAGCGGCCGGCATTGTGGACGCACACGAACAGCACGGACGGCTTGGCCTCAGACACGGGCAGAACCTTCAGGGGAGACGGCAGGTCCGGCCGTCGGTGTGGGCTGAGGGAAGAAGCGGCGGGCGGCCAGGGCGACGTAGACCAAGCCAATCAAGACCGGCACCTCGATGAGCGGTCCGACGACTCCCGCGAGGGCCTGGCCGGAGGTGGCGCCGAAGGTGGCGATGGCGACGGCGATGGCGAGTTCGAAGTTGTTGCCCGCGGCGGTGAACGCCAGCGTCGTCGCCCTCGGGTAGTCGAGTCCGACCGCGCGGCCGGCGGCCATCGACCCGGCCCACATCAGCGCGAAGTACATCAGCAGGGGCAGCGCGATCCGGGCGACGTCGAGGGGCTTGGAGGTGATGGCGTCGCCCTGGAGGGCGAAGAGCACGACGATGGTGAACAGCAGGCCCCACAGGGCGAACGGTCCGATGCGCGGGATCAGCTTCGTCTCGTACCAGGTGCGGCCCCTGGCCTTCTCGCCCAGGCGGCGGGTAAGGAACCCGGCGAGCAGCGGAATGCCGAGGAAGATGAGGACGGAGCGGGCGATCTCCCACACGGAGACGTCCAGCGTGGCCTGTTCCAGGCCGAGCCAGCCGGGCAGCACGGACAGGTAGAACCAGCCCAGTGCGGCGAAGGCGATCACCTGGAACACGGAGTTCAGGGCGACGAGGACGGCGGCGGCTTCGCGGTCGCCGCAGGCGAGGTCGTTCCAGATGATGACCATGGCGATGCAGCGGGCGAGGCCGACGATGATCAGGCCGGTGCGGTACTCGGGCAGGTCCGGCAGGAAGACCCAGGCGAGGGCGAACATCAGGGCCGGGCCGACGATCCAGTTGAGGACCAGGGACGGGATGAGCAGGCGCCGGTCGCGGGTGACGGTGTCCAAGCGGTCGTAGCGGACCTTCGCGAGGACCGGGTACATCATCACGAGCAGGCCGAGCGCGATCGGCAGCGAGACGCCGGTGACGGTGACCTTCGCGAGCGTGTCCCCCAGGCCGGGGACCAGGCGGCCCAGGCCGAGGCCGGCGGCCATCGCGAGCACAATCCACACGGCGAGGAACCGGTCCAGGAACGACAGCCGCCCGGCCACCGGCCCCGCGGGCGCCGCCGTGGTGGCGGCTTCGGCGTTCATGAGGCGGCTCCGGCGGGCGTCTTCTCGGTCGGCGGCTGCCCGGCGGGGCGGGTGAGGATCGCGGCGAGGCGGTCGGTCATCTGCGGCAGCAGCCGGTAGTACACCCATGTCCCGCGCCGCTCGGAGTCGATGAGCCCGGCCTGCTTGAGCAGCTTGAGGTGATGGGAGATCGTCGGCTGCGACAGGGCGAAGGCCGGGGTGAGGTCGCAGACACAGACCTCCCCGCCCGCGCGGGAGGCGATCATCGACAGCAGCCGCAGCCGCACCGGGTCGCCCAGCGCCTTGAACACCTTCGCCAGATCGGCGGCCTGGTCCTCGTCCAGCGGTGCGGTCAGCAGGGCGGGGCAGCATCCACCGACGCCGTCCTGTCCGAGCACCACCATCTCTTGTTTCGACATGCCTCTATGTTGACGTTTTTCAATTCAGGGCGCAAGCTTGAATCGACAGGCATCAATGCAACCTGATCGGGGAGACCGTCATGTCCCGTGCCCAGCTCGCGCTCAACGTCGCCGACCTCGAAGCGTCGGTGACCTTCTACTCCAAGCTGTTCGGGGTCGAGCCCGCCAAGCAACGCCCCGGCTACGCCAACTTCGCGATCACCGCCCCGCCGCTGAAACTCGTTCTCATCGAGGGCGAGCCGGGTCAGGAAACCCGCCTGGACCACCTCGGCGTCGAGGTCGACACCGCCGAGGAAGTCGCCGCCGCCACCAACCGACTCAAGGGCGCCGGTCTCGCGACGTTCGAGGAGAACGACACCTCCTGCTGCTACGCCCTCCAGGACAAGGTCTGGGTCCACGGCCCCGGCAAGGAGCCCTGGGAGGTCTACGTCGTCAAGGCCGACGCCGACCAGATGGGCAAGAGCGCCACCCTGGAGGGCGAAGGCTGCTGCGCTGCGCAGAGCGAGACCGTAGAAGCCGCAGTACCTGCGGGCTGCGCCTGCGGTAGCTGAGGCGCTCCGCGCGGTGGCGTCGGACCGGCGGGGCCTGACCGGCTCGCTCACTTCGTGTGGCTGGTCGAGTACGGTATGTGACGTGCTCGTGATGCGGTGTCGCTTCCGGTCGTCAGCGGCCACGGCGGTCGTCGCTGTGGTGCTGGCCGTCCTCGTGCACGTCCTGGCCTGCGCCCACGGGCCCGAGCTCGGACGCGCTGCCGGATCCGACTCACTGCCGGTTGCGGCGACGACTACGGTCCCGTCTGCCGAACCCGCCCCGGGCGCGGTGTCCGTGCTGGCCGTCGGGGAGCAGGGGCTGCGGTTCGCCGACTGCACGGGGGCGGATGACCCCAGCGTGCTGTCCCGGGACCTGGGGGCGCCGACGGCGCCAGAGGTGTTGGCGCCCGTGGGTGCGGTGGACGGGGAGGCGTGTGCGGTTGCCGGGCGCGCAGCCCCAGCAGGAGGCTCGCCGAGGGATCACGACGATCAGCAACGGGTGCGGTCGGTGCTGGGGGTGTGGCGGACCTGATCAGGATGCACCGCACGGCATAAGGGGCCGGAGGGCTGGTACCCGTGGTTTGCCGTGGCGGTGTTCGTGGGTCCTGAACAGTCGTCACGAGCACGCGGCCCGCCGAACGGGTGGGGCCGTGGGAGACCTCACGCGATGAACCCTTTGCACACCACTGTCCCCTGTTCGCCTGCCCAGCTGCTGGCGCCCGGGGCTCCGGCCGCGTACACCCCTGCCGGACTGGTCGGCGACACCCCGATGCCGTGGGTCGGCGAGCCGTTCACCGCCGCCGGGCGCGGCTTCTGGGCCAAGCTCGAAGGCCACAATCCGGGCGGGATCAAGGACCGGACCGCGCTGTACATGGTGGCCCGGGCCCGCGAGCGCGGCGATCTGCTGCCCGGAGCACCGATCGTGGAATCCACCTCCGGGACTCTCGGCCTGGGACTGGCGCTGGCCGGGGTGACGTTCGGACATCCGGTGGTGGTGGTCACCGACCCCGGCATGGAGCCGCTGATGCGCGGCCTGCTGACCGCGTACGGCGCCGAGCTGCATCTGGTGAGTGAGCCGCACCCGATCGGGGGCTGGCAACAGGCCCGCCGGGACAGGGTCGACCAGTTGCTGATCGACCGTCCGGATGCATGGTGCCCGGATCAGTACCGCAACCCCGACAACGTGGCCGCCTACGCGCCCCTGGCGCACGAGCTGGTCGCGCAGCTCGGGCGGATCGACATCCTGGTGGTGAGCATGGGGACCGGCGGGCACTCGGCCGGGATCGGCCGGGTGCTGCGCAGCTTCTTCCCTGCCGTGCGAATCGTGGGAGTGGACACCTGCGGCTCCACGATCTTCGGGCAACCCGCCGCACCACGGCTGATGCGGGGGCTGGGCTCCAGCATCTACCCGCACAACGTCGACTACGCCCTGTTCGACGAGGTCCACTGGGTCGCGGCCGGCGAGGCGGTCTGGGCCGCCCGCGCCCTGGCGAAATCCCGGTACGCGACGGGCGGGTGGAGCGTGGGCGCGGTCGCGCTGGTCGCCCGCCACCTCGCCGCCACCTCACCCGCGGAGACGAAGATCGCTGCGGTCTTCCCCGACGGCCCGCAACGGTACGTCGGCACCGTCTTCGACGACGACTGGTGCCGCACCCACCAGCTGCTCGGCCAGAAACCGGCCGACGCCCCCGACGAGCTGGCACACCCGGGCGAGCAGGCCGTTGCCCACTGGAGCCGCTGCACGACGGTCCTCGATCCCCTCGCAGGGGCCGACCGGGAGACCACGGGTGAGCGCGGGCTGATGGGGGTGGCCCGGTGAAGACGCTGCTGGCCACGACGCGGAGCTTCACCCCGGCGGTGCGGCTGCTGATGGTGAACCAGTTCGCCATCAACCTCGCCTTCTACATGCTCATGCCCTACCTCGCCGCCCACCTGGCCGGCGAGCTGGGACTGGCCGCCTGGGCCGTCGGCCTCGTACTGGGGGTCCGCAACTTCTCCCAGCAGGGCATGTTCCTCATCGGCGGCACCATCGCCGACCGCTTCGGCTACAAAGCCCCCATCCTGGCCGGCTGCCTCCTGCGCACCGGCGGGTTCGCCCTGCTCGGGGTCGACAATCTGCCGGCCCTCATTGCCGCATCAGCGGCCACCGGCTTCGCGGGCGCCCTGTTCAACCCGGCCGTACGCGCCTACCTCGCCGTCGAAGCCGGAGAGCGGCGGGTGGACGCGTTCGCCGCGTTCAACGTCTATTACCAGGCCGGGATGCTGCTGGGCCCGCTGGTCGGCCTTGCCCTGCTGGCCGCCGACTTCCGCCTGGTGTGCACCGTCGCGGCCGCCATCTTCGCCGCCCTCACCCTGCTCCAGGCCCGTGCTCTGCCCGCCCGGCGTGCCACGGCCGCCAAGGACAGCGACGGCGCGGGCGGAGTGCTGGCGCAGTGGCGTCAGGTGGTGGCCAACCGGCCGTTCCTGCTGTTCTCGCTCGCAATGATCGACTCCTACGTGCTGACCTTCCAGGTCTACCTGGCCCTGCCCATGGCCGCCGACGCCGCGCTCGGCTCCGACGGCACGAAGGTCACCAGCGGCCTGTTCGTGCTCTCGGCCGCGGTGGCGGTGACCGGGCAACTGAGGCTGACCGCCTGGGCGAAGGAGCGGTGGAGCCGTCCGCAGGCAATGGTGCGCGGGCTGGCCGCGATGGGCCTGGCCTTCACCCCGCTCGCGATCGCCCCCACGGGCCCGGGGGCGTGGCAAGCCGCCATCGACCTGACGGCGCTGGCGGCGGCCGTGGCCCTGCTGGCGGCGGGCAGCGCGGTGGTCTACCCGCTGGAGATGGACACGGTCGTGGCCTTGGCGGGCAACCGGCTCGTGGCCACGCACTACGGCCTCTACAACACCGTCTCCGGCCTCGGCATCACGCTGGGGAACCTGGCCACTGGAGCGCTGTGGGACTTCGCCGCCGCTCGCCACGCGCTGTGGCTGACCTGGGCGGCCCTGACGGTGACCGGGCTGGGCTGTGCCGGCGCGGTGTTCGCGCTGGCCCGCACCGGCCGCATCGGCGCTCCGGCACCCGTGCCGGTGGCCGTCTGACCCGGGCGCTACGAGCGAACAACACTGTCAGTCGTGGGGCGGGAGGCCGCCGAGTTGGTGGTCGGCGGACCGGAGGGCCTCGTTGACCAGGCGCTTGATGTGTCCGTGCCGCAGGGCGTAGATCACCCGGCGGCCTTCCTTGCGGGTGGTGACCAGGCCAGCCAGGCGGAGGCGGGCCAGGTGCTGGCTGACCGCGGGCCGGGCGACTCCGCATGCTTCGGTGAGGGTCGTCACGTCCGCCTCGCCCTCGGCGAGATGTTCCAGGAGGGTCAGGCGGGTGCGGTCGGCCAGCAGCCCCAGGACCTCCGCGGCCACGGCGTACCGCTCGGCCTGTCTGCCTTCGTCTCGCTGTTGCGGGCCTTGCGCACCTGATAGGTGCATGCGTGCGCTCATACGCACATAATGATGGGGTGAGCGTCAGGTGTCCAACCGGGCTGCCTTGCCGACCTCTGATCCGGAAGGCGTGAGCCGTTGTGAGCGAGCAGAGCACTCCCCACAAGCCGCACCGCCACGACCACGGTGACCACGGTCATGCACAGCGTGCCCACCGGCACGACCACGGGCACAGTGACGGTTCGGGCCGGTGGTCGCAGTTCAGGCACCAGGTCAGGCACCTGGTCAAGCCACACAGCCATGAGGCCGCGGACAAGGTCGACTCGGCGATGGAAACGTCCGCCGAGGGTATGAGGACGCTGTGGATATCCCTCGGCGTCCTGGGCCTCACCGCCGCTTTGCAGGCCGTCGTGGTGGTGCTGTCCGGATCGGTCGCACTGCTGGGCGACACCATCCACAACGCCGCCGACGCGCTCACCGCGCTCCCGCTCGGCGTCGCCTTCATCCTCGGACGCAGGGCGGCGACCCGCCGGTTCACCTACGGCTTCGGCCGCGCCGAAGACCTGGCCGGCATCTTCATCGTGCTCACCATCGCCGCCTCCTCCGCGCTGGCCGCCTGGACCGCGATCGACCGGCTGCTGAACCCGCAGGAGATCAGCTACCTGCCCGCGGTCGCCGCCGCCGCACTGATCGGCTTCATCGGCAACGAGTGGGTGGCCCGCTACCGCATCACCGCCGGCAAGCGGATCGGCTCGGCGGCCCTGGTCGCCGACGGCCTGCACGCCCGCACCGACGGCTTCACCTCCCTCGCCGTCCTGCTCGGCGCCGGCGGCGCCGCACTCGGCTGGCGCCTGGCCGATCCGATCGTCGGCCTGCTCATCACCGTCGCGATCCTGGCCGTCCTCAAGGGCGCGGTCCGGGAGGTCTTCCGCCGTCTCATGGATGCGGTCGACCCCGCCCTGGTCGACACCGCCGAAACCGCCCTGCACCAGGTCGACGGCGTTCTGGAGGTCGGTGAGCTGCGGATGCGGTGGATCGGCCACCAGCTGCGGGCCGAGGTCGCCATCGTCGTGGCGGGCGATCTCAGCGTCCGCGACGCGCACCGGGTCGCCGTCGACGCCGAGCACGCCCTCCTGCACGCCGTCCCCCGGCTGACTGCCGCCCTCGTCCACGCCGACCCCGCTGCCGGCCACGACGAGGCGGACCCGCATACGCCTCTGGCTCACCACCACGCCCACGCCTGACGGCCTCGGCACGAACCAGGTCCGCTCTACTGGGCGTATTCGATCCGATGCGGCGCTCGGGAGCCGCGCAGCTCCTTCAGGTCGGGGATGTGGTTGCAGGGGGTCCCGACGGAGACACCGAGGATCTTCACGATCGGCTCCACGCTGTTCTCCGGATTGGGCAGCGTGTCCTTGGGCTGGCGGAGCAGATCGTCGTTGACGACGACGGGCCGGCCGCCGACGCGGCCGCGGGCTCGGGCAGCAGCCAGGCCCTCGTTCGTGCCCGGCACGATCAGCTCGCGGATGAACTCGGCGAGCGCGGCGAAGAGGCACGCTCAAGAAGAGGCACGCTCAAGAGGTCAGCGCATCACCCGCACGCCCTGCGCCGCGCCCCGTGAGCGACGGCGTCGCGGCGCTCGGGAGTGTTGTAGGGGTAGGTGACGCGCTTGCTGACTTCGGCGAAGAACCGGGCCTGCTCGGTGGTGGTGCCGGAGGCCAGCCCGGACGAGGCGGCGGTACTTGTCGAAGTCGTAGCCGCGGTCGGCGAACAGCCGACGAGGCCGGTGGCGGGGTCGGCCGCGCAGGCCGCGAATGCGGGGCATCGCGTCCAGCAGAGGCATGAGCTGGGTAACGTCGTGGCGGTTTCCGCTGGTCAAAGAGACAGCGAGCGGGGTTCCGTTCCGGTCGACGATGAGGTGGTGCTCACTGCCCGGTCGGGCCCGGTCGACCGGCGAAGGTCCGGCGTGAGCCCCCCTTTGAGGGCTCTGACGTGCGAAGCGTCGATGGCGGCGTCGTCCATCTCCAGTAGCCCGTCTCTGCGAAGTTCCGCCAGCAGGACCTCGTGCAGGCGGGGCCAGACTCCGGCCTCGGTCCAGTCCCGCAGACGACGCCAAGCCGTCACCCCACTGCACCCGACCAGCTCTGCGGGTACGTCTCGCCAGCCCACACTCTTGCGCAGCACGTAAACGATGCCCCGCAGAGCAGCACGGTCATCGACTGGCAGCCGCCCAGGGTATCAGTGCCGGCGTGGTGCACGAGCCGGCGGCAGCGGAGCCACACGTTCCCACAGGTCATCAGACACAAGATCAGCGGACACGCGAGAGATCTTTCCGCCACCACACCCAACTGCCAAGACCCCGGCGCGAACTCATTCCGAAACGATCAGTAAGTCCGTACGCCGACATGGAGCGGGACGACGATGCTGTCGCTGGGTGGGTCAAGGAGGTGTGGCCCTGCGCGGAAGGCTCGCGGCGGCCCGTGGGGCCTGGCTGGTCTTCGAAGACGAAGCCGGCTTCTCCATGACGCCGCCGCACGCCAAGACCTGGTCGCCGCGGGGCCGGACGCCGGTCGTGAGGGTGCGCGGCCGCTCGGGCAGACGGATATCCATCGCCGCGCTGACCTGCTACAAACCCGGCGTCGGCATCAATGTGCGGACCGGCAAGCGGTGGCGCAACGGCTGGCACTCGCCGCCGACGGGGAAGCCGAAGCCTCCCATCACCGTGGAGGCTCCGGCTTCCGAGCCGTTGCGGTACCTCCGCGAGGCCGACCGCATCCACATCGCCGACCGGCTGCGGGAGAACGCATCGGTCCGGCAGATAGCCGCTGAGCTGGGCCGCAGCCCGTCCACGATCAGCCGGGAGATACGCCGCAACGGCATGCCACTACGTGGGGACGCCTCCCGCTGGGCCTACCGGCCGCATGCCGCCCAGCGCCGCGCCGAGCAGCGCCGCCCGCGCCCCAAGACGGGCAAGATCGGCCAGAACCCCGATCTGCGCGACCTCATCCAGCACCACCTCGAACGGCGCTGGAGCCCGGAGCAGATCTGCCTCGCTTTGCGGACCGCCTTCGCCGACCGGCCGGAGATGCATGTGGTCCACGAGACGATCTACCAGGCCCTCTACGTCCAGGGCCGCGGTGAACTGCGCCGTGAGCTGACCTGGGCCCTGCGCACCGGACGGGCCATGCGCCGGCCGCACCGGCAGTCCTACAAGCGTCAGCCCCGCGCGGTCAGGGACATGGTCATGATCAGCGAGCGCCCGGCCGAAGCTGCCGACAGGGCCGTCCCCGGGCACTGGGAGGGCGACCTCATCATCGGCAAGGAAGGCAAGTCGGCCATCGCCACCCTCGTCGAACGCAGCACCCGCTACGTGCTGCTGGCCCGGCTGCCGGGCGACCACAGCGCGGCCACCACCCGGGACGCCCTCATCGAGGCCGTCACATCGCTCCCGCCACACCTGAAGCGGTCGCTGACCGGGGACCAGGGCTCGGAGATGGCCGCGCACAAGGCGTTCACCGTCGCCACCGACATCCCGGTCTACTTCTGCGACCCAGGCAGTCCCTGGCAGCGCGGCTCCAACGAGAACACGAACGGTCTGCTGCGGCAGTACCTCCCGAAGGGCACCGACCTGTCCCGGCACACCCGGGAGCACCTGGACGCCGTGGCCGCCGAACTCAACAGCCGCCCACGCAAAACGCTCGGCTGGGAAACCCCAGCCGAGCGTCTCGCTATGCTCCTGGCCACAGGCACGTGACCAGATGTGTTGCAACGACCCCTCGAATTCGCCATCACACCGGCAGGGCTTCGTCGTCCCGCAGCTCTCACGCAGATATCGCGGACGGGGCTGCGTACTATCGGAACCCAAGCTCTGACCAGGCCCAAAGCCCTCGTTCTGGACCCGCCGGACGCCCCTGGACGCCCTTCGCCGACAATGGCGACGTGGGATCGACCCCGCGTCCGCTCGCGCTGCGAGGCCGTCTCCGGCTCGTCCGCTCACTTCAACTACCGAACCTTGTCTCGGTAGTTGGCCGTGATCCCCTTTCTGTTCCGGCTACTTGCGGGCGTTGGCCTGCTCGTCCGCTGCAGTGACGGTGGCGGGCTTCCCGCCCTGGAGCTGCTGAAGGCGCTTCAACGCCGCGGAGAGCATGGCCTCCGCGCCCGAGGGGTCACCGCCGGTGGCGCCGTCGATCTTCACACGGATGTTGACCTTGCCGGAGCGGCTGTACCCGTAGACACTGTCCTCGCTCGCGCCGGGGTTGATCACAAGTGTGCTCTCGTCGCCCACTGGGTGCTTGGGGTCCTGCTGCTTGCTCGTCTCGTTGCCCTTCCATGCGGCGTAGGCGCTGTGCGCGTCCTTGGCCGAGTCGAAGAGGCAGATGTGGACGAATGCCATGTTGAGTGTGGAGCCGTTGTACTCGTAGGCGACATCTGAGCCGCGGACCCATCCCTTCGGGGTGGAGTCGTCGTCCGTGGCGTTGCAGTACTGCCCTTCGGTCGTCGACTTGTCGCCGTGCAGGGAGTAGCCCGGGAGCATCTCGCCATCCCCCAGCAGCGCCTGGGTCAGGTCCGCCTGGGCGAGATCTTTCGTGATCGGCTTCGGGGCCGGGGAGGAGGCCGGCTTCGCGCCGCCCGAAGCGGAGTCCGGCTTGTCGCTGCTGGAGGAGCAGGCGGTGAGCGCGGCCATTCCGACGAGGACAGAGGCAAGGGCGACTAGAACACGTGACATGAGCACAGCCTATCCAGCTTGATTGTCAACGAGCTTGGCCCGCCCGTGCAGGCCGGGGCGCCCTCCGTTCATGTTCGTCTTCCCAGACTTTGACGAGGAGTTGAGGGTCTGTTCCGCTGATCTGCGCGAAGCGGAGGATGAAGATCGTGCTGGGGAACTTCTTGCCGGACAGGAAGTCGGCGACGTCGCGGGAAGTGGATCCAGTCCTGTCGGCTACCGCTTCAGCCGTCAAGCGTGCCTGCGAGCAGATCCGCTCCAGGACCACTCCGATGTGATGCCGTGTCTGATGCATGGGCGCTCCGGGCGCGAGGAGTGTTCTGGGCGCCGCGCCGTGCGGCGCCCAGACCTTGTTCAGAGCTGTTGGTTCGAGTTGCTGTCGCAGCTGTGCCGCTTCAGGTGCAGACACAGGAGTGCGAGGGTGGCGACTTCCTTGAGCCAGGATCGGCGCTCCTGGAACAGCAGCACATCCGCCTGGCTGGCCAGAATGCGCACGCAGTTCTCAAGGCAGGAGGCGCACGGCCGCCTCCATGGCCTGGCGCGCGATCGGGCATGCCGTGGTTCACGTCGCCGTCGTCGGGGGGGAGGGGGCCATTTACGTTCTTCTCCTTCGAGGGGGCGTCGGCAGGGACTCCGGCTGAGGTTGCGATCCGTAGGCCGGGTCCTGATGCCGCCCAGCTGAGTAGCTGAGTGCATCTGACGCTAAACGGAACGTGGCGAGATCCGTGGGGCGGATTCGAAGGCGCAGCCCCGAACAGGCCCGGATTAAAGGCCTACGTGGACGCGGGCGCTGATGCCCTCTTCCCCGAAGCCCTCGCGGACGAGGCGGAGTTCGACGCGTTCCGCAAGGCCGTGGACGTCCCGCTGCTGGCCAACATGACCGAATTCGGCAAGAGCCGGCTCCTCGACGCACGCACCCTGGAAGACCTCGGCTACAACATCGCCCTCTACCCCGTCACCCTCTTCCGCCTCGCCACGGGCGCGGTCGAGGACGGACTGCGCACCCTCCCCGCGGAAGGTACCCAGGAGTCCCTGCTCCCCCGGATGCAGACCCGCTCCCGTCTTTACGAGGTGCTCGGCTACGAGGAGTACGCCACCTTCGGCTCGGCCGTCTTCGACTTCACACTCCCGCCCGGCACCTGGCCCGCACCGGAGGCCCGCCATGACCACCACCACGCCCGAGATCCACCGCGGTCTCGCCGGTGTCGTCGTCGACACCACCGCCATCTCCACGGTCATCCAGGAGACCAACTCCCTGACCTACCGCGGCTATGCGGTCCAGGACCTCGCCGCCCACTGCTCGTTCGAGGAAGTCGCGTACCTGCTCTGGTACGGCGAGCTCCCGGACACCCAGCAGCTGCACGAGTTCCGGGCCCGGGAGCGCGCCCTGCGACCGCTGGACCGCACCACAGCCGAACTGCTCGCCCGGCTGCCCGAAACCTGCCACCCCATGGACGTCCTGCGCACCGCCGTCAGCTTCTTCGGCTCCGAGGACCCCACCGAGGACGACGGCAGCACCGCCGCCAACCACGCCAAGTCACTCGCGCTGCTGGCGAAGCTGCCGGTCGTGGCCGCCGCCGACCACCGCCGCCGGCAAGGACTCGCCCCCATCCAGCCCGACCCGTCCCTGGGCTACGCCGAGAACTTCTTCCACATGTGCTTCGGCGCCCTGCCCTCCCCCGAGGTCGTGCGCTGCTTCGAGATCTCCCTCATCCTCTACGCCGAACACAGCTTCAATGCCTCGACGTTCACCGCCCGCGTCGTCACCTCCACCCTCTCCGACCTCTACAGCGCCGTGACCGCGGCGATCGGCGCGCTGAAGGGCCCGTTGCACGGCGGCGCCAACGAGGCCGTGATGCACATGCTCAACGAGATCGGCGATCCGCAATGGGCCGAGAAGTGGCTGGACGAGGCACTGGCCGACAAACGAAGGATCATGGGCTTCGGACACCGGGTCTACAAGCACGGCGACTCCCGCGTCCCGATCATGCAAGAGGCCACCGACCTGCTGGTCACGAGTGCGGACGACGCGGACGCGGCCCGGCTGGCGGCCCTGCACTCCGCGCTTCGCCACGCGATGCTCAGCCGCAAGGGCATCCACCCCAACCTCGACTACCCCGCCGGGCTCGCGTATCACCTGATGGGGTTCGACATTCCCACCTTCACCCCCCTCTTCGTGATGAGCCGGATCACCGGGTGGACCGCGCACATCACCGAGCAGCTGGAGCACAACTCCCTCATCCGCCCACTGGGCGTCTACAACGGACCCGGCCAGCGCGCGGTCCCGGCACACGCTCGGTAGTATCTGCGGATCGAGCGCACCGTCATCCGATTAACTGGCCCTACACCGGCGTGCCTCCTGCCTGCGCGGGGAGGCTGACCGTGGCCGATGGTCCGTCGTCCGTTCCCTCATCGCCGGGACGCATGCACTGGGCACTTGACGATCGGCAAAACCGGCCGGGGGCAGTCGAGGCCCACTTGGAGGTGGCGATGAGAGTCGTGTTCGTGCACGGGGCGTGCGTGCGGGACGGGTCGTGGTGGTGGCACCGCACCGCCGAGCTAATGCAGGAGCGAGGGGTGCCGAGCGTGGCCCCGGCGCTGCCGAGCTGCGGCGAGGCGGGCCTGCCCGGCGGCGTCGGCGGACCGGGGCTACCCGAGGATGTTGCCGCGGTACGGCAGGAGCTGCAGGCAGGCGACGAACCGACCATCCTGGTCGCCCACAGCTACGGCGGGATCGTCACTGCGGAGGCCGCTGCGGGAATCGGGGCGGTGCGCCACGTTTACCGCTCTATCTGGCACGGCACTGGCACGGTGGGGGCCGCAGCCAGGAATGAGGACACATCAGGTGGGCGGCATCGCTGCAGCTCGTGGACGCTGTTGCCTCCGGAGAGCGCCAAGCTGGTGCAGTGGCCTGCTGGTGTGACACTCAGCCTCCGCTTTTCCGGCGCCGTGCGGAGCACCTCTGCCGGCTCTCCGCTCAGTCACCGAGTTCGGTCAGCCAGTTCAGGCCCGGGTGCCTGGTGTGAAGAGGCACTCGCCTCCCTTGGTGACCAACAGTCGAAGCGGGCGCCGGCCAACAGGTCTTTGTAGCGGACGCGGTCACCCCGGTCGGAGACCTCCACGTGTGGCAGGGCGGCGAGCCGGTCACGCATCCGCTCGGGGCTTTCATCCAGACCCGTACGGGCGGCCCGACGGTTGCACCAACAGGTGCATGCCCCGCAGCGGCCTCCCCCAACTCGTCCACCACGAGATCGACCACCTCGACAGGCTGCTGTACACGGCTCGTATGAGGATCGGTGTCGAACCGATCCCCCGTGGAGGAGTACCGGCAGACCGGCCGTGTCTGGGTGTACGACGGCGCCTGATGCACCCCGAAGTCGCCATTGCCTGGCTGACTCCGCCTATTCGTCCAGTATTCCGAGACACTCATTACGTAGGTGGTCTGGGTCTTCAGCGAATCGTTGAGCAACTTGGCGGCCCTGCTACGCAGGGCAGGCGATCACGGGCCGTCGGGGCGGGCCAGTCCGGTCTGGTAGGCGATGACGACGAGTTGGGCGCGGTCCCGGGCGCCGAGTTTGGTCATGGCGCGGTTGACGTGGGTTTTGGCGGTGAGCGACGTGACGTAGAGCCGTTCGGCGATGTCGTCGTTGGACAGGCCGGCTGCGACCAGGGTGACGACCTCGTGTTCTCGCGGGGCTGTCTCTCATCCACATCTCCGAGCCCACGAGACGCTCATGAAACTCGTATGCCGGCTTCTGCGT
>NZ_VKJP01000116.1 GCF_007280575.1 Streptomyces benahoarensis | reverse complement strand
CCGCGATCCCTCCCTCCCCCGCCGAAACAATTGATCACATTCGACGAAGGCCGATCGAAAATGCCGAACGATGACCATCGTCAGGCGAATTGAGAGTGACCACGAGCGAGAGTGAGCACTTTCACCAATCCGAGTGAACCCTCTTCGGCTGCCCCCTTCGAACGATTCTGCTCATTTAAGGTTGAGCCGAAAATCGGGGGATCGTACGGAAGTCCGTACGGGGACCGCAGCGTGAGGAGTGATGGTGGAAAGACTGGCCGTGATCGGTCTCGGTTACACGGGGCTCCCGCTGGCGCGCGAAGCGTGCGCCGCGGGAATGCGGGTCACCGGGATGGACACGAATCCGGCCGTGACGGCGACGCTGGAATCCGGCCGTTCACCGCTGCCGGACGTCACGGAAGCCGACGTCAAAGCCATGCGCGCCGCCGGCTTCCACGCCACCACCGACCCGGGAGTCCTGGCCGAGGCATCCGTCGCCGTCCTCTGCGTCCCGACGCCGCTGGACGACGCGGGCGGTCCGGATCTGACGCATGTACGGGACGCGGCACGGGCACTGGGCGCGCATCTGAAGCCGGGCACGCTCGTCATTCTGGAATCCACCTCATTCCCCGGCACCACGGACGGACCGGTCCGCGCGATTCTCGAAGAATCCTCCGGCCTCACCGCCGGCCCGGATTTCTCCCTCGCCTTCTCACCGGAGCGCATCGACCCCGGAAACGAAACCTTCGGCGTACGGAACACCCCGCGCGTGGTCGGCGGTTACACCCCCGCCTGTACGGACGCCGCCCTCGCCTTCTTCCAGCGATTGTGCGACCGCGTGGTCCGGGCCGGTTCCGCGCGCGAGGCGGAGCTGTCCAAATTGCTGGAGAATGTCTACCGCAGCGTGAATATCGCCCTGGTCAACGAAATCGCGGTGACCGCCCGTTCCTGGGGTATCGATGTCTCCAACGTCATCGACTGCGCCAGCAGCAAACCCTTCGGTTTTCAGGAATTCCGCCCCGGCCCCGGCGTGGGCGGCCACTGCATTCCCGTCGACCCCGCCTATCTGACGCACTGGGCCCGCGAGATCGGATCCCCGCTGCCGCTCGTCGAACTGGCCCAGCGGATCAACTCCGCCATGCCGTCCCATGTCGTCCGTCGCGCCGGGCAGCTCCTCAACGGCACCGGCAAGGAGCTGGCGGGCTCCCGGGTCCTGCTCGTCGGCGTGACGTACAAGCGCAACAGCCGCGATCTGCGGTCCACGCCCGCCGCGCCGCTCGCCCGGCTGCTGGACGAGGCCGGGGCGCAGGTGACGTACCACGATCCGCTCGCCGACGGCTGGTCCCCCGGCGGCACGGCCGTTCCCGCCGAGCCGGATCTGCGCCGGGCCGCGGCCGCGGCGGATCTGACCATCCTGCTCCAGGACCACCGGGTGATCCCCGTCGACGACCTGCCGGGGTGGGCGCCGCTGCTGCTCGACACCCGGGATCGGCTCCGCGGCACCTCCGCCCAGCCGCTCTGAGCCGACCGCGCGGCCCGCGGGCGCTCCCCGGACGGATCGCCGTCCGGGGAGCGCCCGCGGGCCGTTCGCGTGGTGCGGGTGTCACGTCCACCGGCCGGTGCCCAGCGGTTCGGGGGTCCGCGGCCGTACCAGACGCCGCAGCTCAAGGCGGCGCACCTTGCCGGTCTCGGTGCGCGGGACCTCGTCCCACTCCCGTACCACCGGCTCCGCCATCGCGGGCAGATCACGTACCGCCACGGCCCACGCCTCCGGGTCGAGCGTGCCGTCGGCGGTCACCAGCACCGGCAGCAACTCCGGTCCCGGCACGCCCAGGACGGTGCATTCGACGACTTCGGCGAGCCGGTCCTCGATCACGTCCTCCAGCTCCACGCAGCTCGCACCCGGGACGGTGTCGACCTCCCGGTCGGTGAGGATCAGGCTCCCGCCGCGGGTGAGCACACCGATGTCGCCGGTGTTCCACCACGGCCCGTCGGCCTTCGTCGCCCAGCGGTCCTGCTCGCCGACGTACCCCACACACCGCGCCTTCGTACGGGCGAGGAGCAGCCCGGGACGGCCCCGGCCCACAGGGCGCAGGGTCTGCGGGTCGACCACCCGCAGCCGGGTCCGTCCGGGCACCGGCCGCCCCAGGTCACGGGTGGTGGGGTGACGTTCCCCGCTGCGCTCCAGGGACTTGCGGGTCAGCAACCGGAACGTCAGCGGGCCGGTCTCGGTCTGCCCCCAACCCTGCAGCCAGCGCGGCTGCCGATGCCGGGAGGCCGCCAGGAAGCCGCGGACGGTCGGCGGATGGACGGCGTCGAAGGTGCTGATGTAGAGCCGGACGTCCTGGAGGGCGGCGCTGCGGCGGGCGGCCAGATCGCGCCAGGTGACAAAGGCGGCGGGGGACGCCTCCAGCGTGGTGGGCGGGGTGCGCAGCAGCGTCTGCTCCACCGTCCGCGGATCGCGGTCGGCGAGGAGGACGACGGCGCGGGGCTCCAGGTGCAGCACGCTGATCGTCCAGGGCACCGCCCGGCCGTGGGTGAACGGATCGGCGGTCGCCACCGTGTCGGAACGGCGGCTGGCCAGCACCGGGACCCGATTGCACTCGAAGTGGGCGAGCCGGTGGACGATCGTCCGGGTCGAGTGCTCCACGAGCTTCGGCAGCCCGGTCGTCCCGGAGGTGTGGTGGATGACCATGGTGTCGTCGACCGCGCGCGACACCACCGGCGGGACGGCGTGCCCGTCGACGTCGGCGGGCGTCAGGATCTCCCCGGCGGCGGGGCCGTCGTACGGTACGCCGCCGACGAGGAGGGTGCGCGCGGCGTGCGCGGTGAGGTCGGTGCCGGGGCGGGCGGTGAGGGTGGTGGCCGTGGTGACCAGCAGCGCCGGGTCCAGTCGCCGCAGCAGGTCCCGGAGGGCGTCGCCGCTCAGCCGCGGGGAGAGCAGCGCCGGTACGGCGCCGAGGCGGGACGCGGCGCAGGCCAGCAGCACGGTGTCCCAGTGGTTGGGCTTGACGACGGCCACCCGGTCCCCGGCGCGGACGCCGGAGGCGGCCAGCCGGGCGGCGGTCTGCCGCACCAGGTCGGCGAGTTGCCCGATGTCGTACTCCGTCGGGCCGTCGGGCGCCAGGTCGAAGGGGCGGCTGAGGTGCACGGCGGTGCGGCTGCCGCGGTCGGCCAGCAGGTCGAAGAGGGTGCCGAGAGCGGGGGGTTTCACGGTGCCGTACGCACCTTTCCGAGGGAGTCGGAGGCGGGCCGTCGTCCGTGGACGGTGACCATCACCTGGGAGAGCCAGCAGTGGGCGGGGTCGGTGAGGTCCACCTGGGCGCGGGCGAGGCGTTCCTCGGTGACCGCGCCGCGGGCGAGCATCGCGGGCGCCAGATGCTCCAGCCACAGCGCGAACCAGCGCGCCGCGTCGCTGCCGCCGCGCACCACCGCGGAACGCCCTTCCGCCACGATGTCCACCAGCCCGGCGTCGGTGGCGAGTTGGACATCGAGCAGCCCGCAGCGGGGATGGTAGCCGGACGCGCACATCACGTCGTAGGCGGCGCGTTTGACGTCGTTCAGGAAGTCGTCCTGCGCGGGGTGGCTGAAGAGGGAGGCGGTGTCGGTGTCCTCCAGGACGAGATGGCCGCCGGGTTTCAGGGCGCGGTACAGGCGGTCCACGGCCTGCTGCCGGTCGCCGACGTGCTGGAGGACGAGACGGGCGTGGATGAGGTCGAAGTGGGCCTCGGGGAGGTCGTCGGTGACGACGTCGTGGCGGTGGACGGTCACACCGCGGCCGGTCAGCCACTTCAGGCGCTCGGTGTCGAGGTCGGCGGCGACCACCTCGCCGACCGGGCCGACCCGGTCGGCCAGCCACGCGGCGACGGAGCCGCGCCCGGCACCGATCTCCAGGCAGGACCAGCCGGGCCCGACGCCGGTGGCCGCGAGCCGTTCCCGGGTGCCGGGGTCCCAGAGCGCCTCCCCCAGGGCGAGACGTTCCTCCTCCCGTGCGAAGGCGGTGGCGAAGACATAGCGGTCGGCGGCGGGCGTCACCGGCGGGCCCCTTCCGTGGCGAAGGCACAGACGGCGTCGGCGACGTGCTCGACCTGGGCGTCCGTCAGATGCGGGTGGACGGGCAGCGCGAGTTGCCGGGCCGCGGCGCGCTCGGCGTGCCGCCAGCGCCGCCCGGCCGGGGCGTACGGGGCGAACGCCGGCTGCTGCGGCAGCGGCAGCGGATAGTAGACGTGCGAGGCCACGCCGCGCTCGGCGAGGTGGTCGCGGAGCGCGTCGCGCCGCTCGACGAGGAGCGAGTAGACGTAGAAGCAGCGGCCGTCGCGGCCGGGCGGCGGGGGCAGGACACCGGCCTCGCGCAGCGGGGTGAACCGCTCGGTGTAGTACGCGGCGATGCGGGCCCGGCGTTCCAGGCGGGCGGCGAGACCGGGCAGCCGGTGCAGCTGGAAGGCGGCGAGGATCTCGTCGAAGCGACTGTTGTGGCCCAGGCGTTGGTGGACGAAACGCGGGCCCTCCTGACCGTGGTTGCGCAGCGCCCGTACGGTGCGGCCGAGCGCCGGGTCCGAGGTGAGGACGGCGCCGCCCTCCCCCGCCGTGCCGAACGTCTTGACCTGGACGAACGAGAAGACCCCGGCGTCCCCCCAGGTGCCCGCGGGGCGGCCGTCGAGGACGCCGCCCTGGGCGACGGCGGAGTCCTCGACGAGGCGGACGCCGCGGTCGTCGGCGAGCTTGCGCAGGGCCGGCATGTCGGCCATCACGGAGAACATGTGGGCGGGCATCAGCGCCTTGGTGCGGGCGGTGACCGCATCGTCCATCGCCTGGGGGTCGGCCACCATCGTCCAGGGGTCGATGTCGGCGAAGACGGGGGTGGCGCCGAGCCCGGCGACGGTGTTGGCCAGCGGCGCGCAGCCGTAGGCGGGGACGACGACCTCGTCGCCGGGGCCGATGTCCATGGCCCGCAGCACGAGGGTGAGGGCGGAGGTGCCGCTGGAGCAGGCGATGACGTCGCCCGCGCCGTACAAGGTGCGCAGCGCGTCCTCGAACGCGGCGGTGCGGGTACCGAGGATGAACTTCTGGTCGGGCGTGGTGCCGATCTCGTGGACGAGGTCGATGAGGACGTCGCGGTCCTGCTCGAAGAGGTCCGGCGGGAAGAAGGGGATCAACGGGCGGCCCTCCCGGTGGCGAAGCGGCGGATGAGGTCGCAGACGCGGTCGACGTCGTCGGTGCGCAGATCCGGGTAGAGGGGCAGCGCGACGGTCCGCTCGCAGGCCCGTTCGGCGTGCGGGAACTGCCCCCGGCGGTATCCGAGGTGGGCGAAGCAGGGCTGGAGGTGGAGCGGGACGGGGTAGTACGTCTCGGTGCCGACGCCGTGGTCGGCGAGGTACGCGACGAGCGCGTCGCGGCGCTCCACCTCGATCAGATAGACGTAGAAGACCGGCTCGGTGGGGACCTCGCGCTGCACGAGGGTGGGCAGGCGGAGCACGCCGGGGGTGTCGCGGAGCCGTTCGGTGTAGGCGGCGGCGAGGGCGGCGCGGCGGCGGATGTCCTCGGCGAGGGCCGGGAGTTTGCCGAGGAGAACGGCGGCCTGGAGGTCGTCCATCTTGCTGTTGACGCCGATGAGGTCGGTGGGGCGGGAGATGCCCGGGAAGTGGCCGAGGGTGCGGCCGTGGCGTCCGTGGTGGCGCAACGCCGCGACGGTCTCGGCGAGTTGCGGGTCGTCGGTGAGGAAGGCCCCGGCGTCGCCGAGCGCGCCGAGCGTCTTGGTGGGGAAGAAGGAGAGCACGCCGCCGGCGCCGAGGAGCCCGGCGTGGACGCCGCCCCAGCGCATGCCGATCGCCTCGGCGCTGTCCTCCAGGACGGTCAGGCCGTGCCGTTCGGCGACGCGGGTCAGGCCCCGCATGTCGGCCAGCTGGCAGAAGAGGTGCACCGGCATCAGCATCCGGGTGCGGGCGGTGACGGCGGCGTCCGCGGCGGCGGGGTCGAGGCCGTAGCCGACGGGGTCGATGTCGGCGAAGACGGGCGTGCCGCCGGCGAGGGCAACGGAGGAGGCGGTGGCCACGAAGCTGAAGGCGGGGACGACGACCTCGTCGCCGGGGCGCAGGCCGCAGGCGCGCAGTGCGAGGACGAGGGCGTCGGTGGCGCTGTTGACGCCGACGGCGAAGCGGGCACCGGTCCAGGCGGCCAGCGCCTGCTCGAAACGGCCCACCTGGCTGCCGTGGGAGAACTTGCCGTCGTCGGCGACCTCGGTGAGGCGGTCGCGGATGGCGGGCCAGCGGTCCTCGAAGGAGCGGGCGTGGGTGAAGAAGGGCACCGGGCGGGGCGGGGCGGTCGGCGCCCCGGTGCGGCCGGTTGTGGTGTGGTGGTCCATGGGTCCTCGGGGTCGGTGCCGGCGGGGCGGGCCGGTGACGGGAAAAGGCCGGGCCCCGCACCCGTCGGCGGGGGTGCGGGGCCCGGGGCGGGTCACAGCAGGGCGACGTCGAGTTCGCCCGCGTGGTACTTGTGCACGGCCTGGACGAGTTCCTCGACGGTCAGCTTGCCGTCGCCGTCGGCGTCGATGGCCTGGAACGCCGTCTCGGCGGTCTCCTCGGGGCTGCCGATCGCGCGGATCCAGGAGCGGAACTCCTCGGGGTCGACCTGACCGTCGCCGTCGGTGTCGCAGAGGCCGACGATGGAGCCGATGGTCGGGCGCAGCACCTCGTCGAAGCCCTCCGGGCCGCGGTCGAGGAGCTGACGGCCGGCGAGGTCGCGGAACTGGTCGAAGCCGAGCGAACCGCCGTCCTCGATCCCGGCGTGACCGGCGAGGTAGTCCCACATGCCGAGGTAGGCGGTGAGGACGGCCTCACCGCGGTCGGAGGACGGGGCGGTCTCGAAGGCGCGGAGGATGCGCTGCGCCTCGTTCTCCCAGTCGCTGCGGTCGATGCGTCCGTCGCCGTCCCGGTCCCACAGCTGGAAACGGCGCTGGAGTCGCTCTTCCTGTACGGCGTTGGTCACGAGGGTCTTCCTTCTCAAGAGAGGGTCATTGGTAGGGCGCGGGGGTACGCACGGCCGTGCCGTGGTCGCCCCCGTCGCGGGCCGAGGCCCACAGGAGGTACAGCGCGACGACGACGGGCAGCACCAGCGTGATCAGCTGGGCGACGACGTCGGCGGGCGAGAACATCGCGAGATGGTGCAGATGGAAAAGAAGGTGTGGCACGGAGAAGGCGAGCTGTGCCAGCGCGGCGGCCCGCACGAGCGGCGGCTGTGGTGTGCGGGCGGCGCAGAGCAGCACCGCCGCCAGCGCCACCACGAGCGAGCCGAAGTCCCGGACCAGATGCTCGTTGTACGGGGCGAACACGGCGACCCATCGGTGGCCCGGCAGCGGGAAGTTCCGGAAGAAGCTGTGGGGCAGGAACATCGCCCACGCGCCCGGAACGCCCTGGGCCAGGGCCGACAGGAGCAGCGCCGCCCGCATCCGTGCCGTCCGTGGGCCGGTCCGGCCCACGCGCAGTGCGGGCCGGGAGCGCCGGACCGCACCGCGGGCTGGGAACAGCACCCAGATCAGATGCCGAGCAGCGGGGCGTCCAGCTCACCGGAGTGGTAGCGGCCGACCGCGAGGACGAGCTCGTCGACGGAGAGCTGGCCGTTGCCGTCGGCGTCGACGGCCTGGAAGGCGGTGTCGGCGTTGATGTCGGCGCTGATGGCCTTCAGCCACTTCTCGAACTCGGCCGGGCTGACCTGGCCGTCACCATCGGTGTCGGCCAGGTCTACCATGGCGCGGATGCTGGGCCGCAGGACGCGCCCGAAACCCTCCGGTCCGGCGGAGATGACCTCCTTCTCGGCCGCCTCCAGGAACTGGTCCTGCGTCAGCTCACCCTCGGCGCCGACCTGCTTGCTGAGGAAGTCGAACAGCTGCGGGTAGGCGGTCAGCAGCGCCTGCGCACGGGGAGCGTCGACCGACTCGCCGAACGCCTCGACGATGCGACGCGCCTCGTTCTCCAGGTCCGCACGCCCGATCCGGCCGTCGCCGTTGGTGTCGTAGAGGGCGAAACGCTGACGGAGGCGGTCCTGCTGCAGAGCCTTGTTGGACATGACACTCCTTGAGGAATGAATGACTGGCGGAATGAGCGACGAAGGACGTCGGAAATGCGGCCGCGGAAGAAATACGCGGACGCCTTGCGCCTCACAAATGACAGACGCGAGGAAAGGTGTCGTGAATACGCACGACGCCTCTGGGAAACCCACCGCTCTCACGGCGCTTCGTGCAATCCAAGAATGTCCCAGCGGCGCCTAGGTATGCGCCGAATGGAGCAAGGACGATCCGTACGAGTGACACCGCCACCCCTTTCCCGCCACCGGCCTCTATCTGGCCGGACGAGTCGGAGAAACGTTCCGAACTGGCCAGACAGGAGGACCTCGGGCAGCCGGGCGGGGTCCGTGCAGGGCGGTTCGCTCCGGGTGTCGCCTTGAAAACGATCACCTGATCTGATGAACATGCCCGTCCGGCACCTCGGCGGGTCCCGGCCTTCTCATACGGTCGCTTCCGATTGATATTCGGCGGACCGTTTTCGAGGTCCGCCGTGACCACGGAGAGTTCTGTGACCCACGATTCACACGGCGCCGTAGCGATCGCGCCACCCGCCTCCTCGGGAAAATTCGCCGCTTATTGCAGACTGGCCAAACTCGACATCTTCGACTATTACCTCAGCCTCGCCATTGCCTGGAGCCTGCTGGCCGCGCCGCTGCCCGCGGACTCCACCACCCTCGCGGTGCTCGCGCTCTTCGGCCTCGGCATGCTCTGCCTCGTCGCCGCGATGACCACGTTCGACGACGTGACGGGGTTGCGCGACGGCAGCGACGCGGCCAACTACGGCCCCGACGCGCCGCTGCGCAAGATCCGTCGCAAGCCCCTGCTGGCCGGGACACTCACCGAACGGGAGGCGATCCGCTTCGGCTGGGCCACGGCCGCCGGGTGCGTGCTGCTGTGGGGCGCGGCCGTCGCCGTCGCCCCGCACGCCCCCTGGTGGGCGGTGGCGACCGCCGCGCTGTGCCTGGTCACCTCGGTGCAGTACTCCTACGGACTGAAGATCAGCTACCACGGCTGGCAGGAGATCTTCATGGTCGCCCTGGGCCTGGGCCTGGTGGTGGCGCCGTACGGTCTGCTGGCCGGGCGTGTCACCGGCTTCGCGCTGGTCCAGGGCACGCTGTTCGGTCTGGGACCGCTGCTGTTCGGCGTCTACTCCAACACCAACGACCGGGCGGGCGATGCCTCCGTGGGCCGTCCGACGGTGGCCGTCCTCACCTCCGAGCGCGGCAACAAGGTCTTCATCGGCGCGGTCTCCGCCACGGAGGGCGCGCTGATCGCCGTGGCGACGGTGGCGGGCCTGGCGCCGTGGTGGTTCCCGCTGGCGATGCTTCCGGTCGTCGCGCTGCGCGTCACGCAGTTCGTGGCGGGCGTGGTCCGCGGCCGGATCCTGACGGCCCGCAAGCTCGGCACGTACACCCATCGCGTCTCCGTCGTGGCGCTGGTCGTCACCAATGTGCTGCTCGCCGCGGCGGCCGGCGGTGGGGCGTGAGCACCGTCCACGACGTCATCGTCGTCGGTGCGGGTATATCGGGGCTGGCGGCCGCGGACACGCTGCGGCGGGCGGGCCGTTCGGTCACGGTGCTGGAGGCGGCCGACGCCGTCGGCGGGCGGATGCGCACCCACCGCGCGGACGGCTATGTCATGGACACCGGCGCCGAGGTCCTGTCCGTCGCCGGATACGACGCGACCTGGCGGCTCATCCGCCGTTCGGGGCTGGGCCCGGCGGAGACCACGCGGATTCCGCACCCCGTCGCCACCTGGCGCGACGGCCGGGCGCACCGCCATGTCGGCGCGCCGCGCGCCCTGCTCAGCGGCGGCGGCCTCTCGCTCCGCGGCCGCGCCTCGCTCGCCCGTTTCCTGACGACGGAGGGCCGTCGCCGGGCCGCCTACGACCCGGATCTGCCGGAGCGCACCCCGCTGGGCACCCTGACGCTGGCGGAGTACGCCCGGGGCTACCGGTCCGAGCTGCACGATTTTCTGTTCCAGCCGATCGCCGGGTGCTTCTTCGGCTGGGACACCACGCGCTCGGCCGCCGCGCCGTTCGTCACCAACATGCTGGCCTGCGGCTCCACCACCCGCTGGCGCAGCTACACCGACGGCATGGACACCCTCGCCCGCCATCTGGCGCGCAAGGTGGACGTCACCACCGGCTGCGCCGTCCGTGAGGTGATCTCGGCCGCGGGCCACGCCCGGGTGGTCACGGACACCGGCACGCTCACCGCCCGCGCGGTGCTGCTGTGCGTCCCGGCGCCGGTGGCGCTGCGACTGCACGTCAATGCGCCCGAGGCCGAGGTGCCGTACCTCGCCGCCTGCGGCTATGTCCCGCGCCTGAAGGTGAGTTACACGCTCGACCGGCCCCTGGCGCCACGCGCGGGCGAGTCGGTGTACAGCGTGCTGCTGCCCGCGGCCGGGGAGCCGGATCTGTCGGGACTGATGATGGAGCACAACAAGGGCTGCGGCCGGGCCCCGGAGGGCCGTGGCCTGGTGTCGCTGATGGCGGCGCCCGAGGCGGCCCGGGAGCTGATCCACGCGCCCGAGGGCGAGATCCTGGCCCGGATCGGGGACGCCGCCGCCCGCTATCTGCCGGAGCTGCGCGCTGCCACGCTCCGCACCTTTGTGCACCGCTGGCCGCACGGCATCCCGGAGGCCACGCCGCGGGCGCTGGCGCACCGCGACGCCTTCCTCACCCGCGACGCCGCGCCCGTCGAGTACGCCGGCGACTGGCTGATGCTCCGCCCGAGCAGCGAAGGCGCCGTGCGCTCCGCGGAGTTGGCGGCGGCGCGCGTCCTGTCGCGGCTGCCGCACACGGCGCCCGCCCTGCCGGGCCGCTCCCGCTGACCCGTCGTGCGCCCGCCGCTCCGGCCCGGGCGGACGGCGCACGCCACCGAGCCGGACACCCCCGTCCGCCGTACGGCACCACCGTGCCGGACGCCACCGTCACCCTGCGAAGGACCCTCATGACCAGCACGGTCGAAGAGAACATCGGCGAAGACAACTCGGTCATCCGCAGCACCTACGAGCGGCAGCTCCAGGGCTACTGGGACACCAAGACCACCGACGACATCAATCTCCTCCTCGGCGCCGAGGACGGTCTGTACCACCACCACTACGGCGTCGGCGGGTACGACCCCGCCGTGCTCGCCGCGCCGCCCGAGCGGCGCGAGGCGCTGATCCTGCGGGAGATGCACCGCATGGAGAACGCCGAGACGGAGCTGATCCTGGACGCGCTGGGCGACATCCCGGCCGGGGCCCGCGGTATGGACGCCGGGTCGGGTCGCGGCGGCACCTCGTTCATGGTCACCGAGCGGTTCGGCTGCCGGATGGACGGCGTCAACTTCTGCGCCCACCACATCGCGTTCGCGGAGCGCGTCGCCAAGGAGCGCGGCTGGGACGACCGGGTGCAGTTCCACTACGCGAACATGCTGCAGACGCCGTTCGCCGACGAGTCGTTCGACTTCATCGTCAGCAACGAGACGACGATGTATGTCGACCTGCACGACCTCTTCGCGGAGTTCGCGCGCCTGCTGCGGCCCGGCGGCCGGTACGTCTGCGTCACCTGGTGCCGCAACGAGACGGTCGCGGACCGCTCCGACGCCTCCCGCCGGATCGACGAGCACTACGTGAGCCGGATGCACCGGCGCGGCACGTACTTCCAGGCAATGGCGGCCAACGGGCTGGTGCCGTTCCACGTGGGGCGGCACACCGCCGAGGCGATCCCCTACTGGGAGCTGCGTGACCATTCGGAGCGGCGTACCGGTGTGGAGAAGCCGTTCCTGGAGGGCTACCGGGAGGGGAGCATGGACTATCTGGTGATCGGGTGTGAGCGGGTGCGCTGACCCGGTCCGGCCGGTGGCCGGGCCCGTTCCGACCGGCGTCGTCGCCTTGTGCGGCGGCGCCGGTCGGCGTTTGCCGCCGGCTGCCACGAGAGCAGTCGCGTTGACAGGAAGCGGGTGGCTGCCCGTTAATGGGGCCCGGTGGCGCGTGGCACCGGCCAAAGAGCAGTGGGCCGGCCGGTGGCCGGGCGTGCACCCCGATCGTGAGGGGCCTGCCGTGAGCATGTACTCCACGCCCTGTCTGTGACGTAGCGCGGCCGCCGTGCGGCGCCGTTCCGTGGCGCCCGCCGTGCACCGCTCCGTCGAGCTGCTTTCTCCTTCTGCCGCGATGCGGTCGTGCGGGCCGTGCCCCGTGCCGCCGCGCCGCGTTCCCGGCCGGTTCATCCCGTGTACGCCGCGGGTCGCCCGGTCTCGTCACCGCGGCCATCGCCGCCCGTATTCCCGGAGTCTCATCCGTATGTCCTTGTCCTTCACCCGGTCCGTCATCGAGGAGTTCCGCGCCCACGGCGGACGGGTCGGTGGCCCCTTCGAGGGTGCTGATCTGCTGCTTCTGACCACCACCGGCGCCCGCTCGGGTCTCCCCCGGACGACGCCCCTCGGATATGTCCGGCACGGCGGCGCGCTCCTGGTCGTCGGCTCGAACCTCGGCGCGCCGCGCCATCCGGCCTGGTACCACAATCTGCTCGCCCACCCCGTCGTACGCGTCGAGGTCGGTACCCGCGCGTTCGAGGCGCTGGCGGTGCCGACCGAGGGGGCGCGGCGGGCGGAGCTGTTCCGGGAAGCGGTGCGGGTGGCCCCCGGGTACGGCGACTATCAGGCCTCCACCGAGCGGGAGTTGCCGGTGGTCGAGCTGGCGGCGGCGGAGCCCGAGGGCTGGGCGGGGCCGCCGGAGGTGCGGACGCTGGCCGACAAGATCCTGGAGGTGCATGCCTGGCTGCGCGGGCAGTTGCGGCAGGTGGCGGCGGAGACGGAGGCGCACTTCGCGGCGCGGGACGCGCACCGCGGGGAGGGTGCGCCGCCGGTGCCGGGCCTCGGGCTGCAGATCCGGCAGCGGTGTCTGGCGTTCTGCCAGACGTTGCGGTTCCACCATGACGGGGAGGACGGCCATGTCTTCCCGGTCATGGCCGGTCACCATCCGGAGCTGGCGGAGGTGTTCGCGCGGCTGGGTGAGGAGCACCGGGTGATCGCCGGGGTCCAGGAGCGGCTGGCGGCGCTGCTGGCCGGTGTCGGGGTGGCCGAGCCGGAGCGGTTCCGCACCGAACTGCGGCGGATGTCAGCGGAGTTGCTGGCGCATCTCGCGTACGAGGAGGAGACGGTCGTGCCGCTGCTGATGGAGATTCCGTGGCCGCCGGTGGCGGGCGGGCAGGGGTGACGGGGCCCGGAGCGCCTCGCGCGGCGGGCGCCGGTTTCCGGTCATTGCCGGGCGTCGTGGACTGGTCAGGGGCGGCGGAGGGTACGTCGGTCCTTCAAGCGGGCGACGCAAAATCGCTGGGCATCTGACGCATCTCCACATATCATGCACATCATGTGCTCAACTTCTGCACCTGGGGCGTTTCCCGCCCGGTCCCTGACCGAGGTGAACGCCGCCATAAGGGCGTTCATGACGGCTCGGGCAGGTCGGCCGCTGGGTCCCGAGGAGCAGGCCGAGTACGAGCAGCTGCTCGCGGCCTGGTCGGCCGCCGTCGCGCTAACGCCGGACGCTCCCCGTACGGAACGTCCGGCGTCCGCGCCGCTCACGCCGTAACGGACCGGGGCCTCAGGCGGGCCGCCGCGGTGCCCAGGCCCGTGGGCCCGCCGAGGCGCCGTCCGTGGGCGGCGACGGGACGGCGCAGCTCCGCCTCCTCGTAGCGGTGGCAGCCCTCGTGCCAGATGAGGATGCCGGCGAGCCAGTGCTTCAGCTCCTCGGCGTAGCCGGTGAGCGTGGCCCGGGCGGCCGCGTCGAGTCCGAACTCGTCGAAGAGCGCGGGGAGTTCGACGGCGAGGATGTGCTCGAACTCCCGCATCCGGGAGGTCATGAGGTCGTTGACGATCTCCAGCGCCTCGCGGAGCCCGCAGTCGAAGAAGTTCTGCACGACGAGGACGGCGTTGTGCACCTCGCCCTCGAACTGGATCTCCTTCTGGTACGAGAACAGGTCGTTGAGGAGTCCCGCGTAGTCCGCGGCCGCGTTCTCCATCGCCTGGACGGGGCGGGTGCGGTAGACCTCGGGCGGGACGGTGCGGCTGTGGCCGAGCCGGGACAGGCTCATGGTGAGGTCCGCGCCGAAGGTCTGGCGGCGCATCTCGACGTAGTCGACCGGGTCCGGGATGCGGTTCGCCCAGTGGTTGCCCAGCTCCCACAGCCAGCTTCCGGTCATGTCCTCGATGGTGCGGCGGAAGGTGCGGCGGGCGGCGGGCGTCATGGGGCCCGCGGTGCGCCGCCACAGATCGGCCAGTCCGCGCTCCAGTGCGTTCAGCGGCTCCGGGATGTCCGCGCCGGAGTCGACGAGCATGAACGCCGCGAGCCGTTCGGTGCAGGTCCGGGCTCCGGCCGCGTCGCGGGTGCGGCCGAAGACCACCGGGTAGTAGTCGTCGCCGTAGGTGCCCCAGGTCAGCCAGCCGGTGGTGAGGTCGAGGCCGTCGGGGGTGGCGTCCGGATGGATACCGGCGGAGCAGAGGGCGAAGTCGAAGGCGCGGAGCTTGTGTTCGTCCCAGATGACGGACGGCGCGGTGCCGCCGCCGGGCAGCCGCGGCGGCTGTTCGAGCATGCCCATGCGGCGCGCCCAGCCGACGATCCGCTCGCGGGAGCCCGCCAGATGCGGCGAGAGCCGGGTGGTGTACGGCAGGTACAGCTCCGGGAGTTGCACCTGGCCGACGGTCTGGAACGGGACGTGGGTGTGCTGCCGGACGCGGGCCGGGAGGGTGGCGGAGAGCGAGGCGGCGATACGGGCGGCGGAGGTGCCGAGGCCGGTGGGTCCGCCGAGGACGGGCGCGGCGGCGAGGGCACCCGGCGTTCTGCCCGCGGCATCGTTCATGTAGCGGCTGGAGCGCAGGTGCCATTCGTGGCCGCCGGACTGCCAGTCCTGGAGCCCCTTGACGTACGCGGCGATGTCGGCGCAGGCCGCCGGGTCCAGGCCGTGTTCCGCGCAGAGGGCGGGCACCTCGGTGAGCGCGGTGTGTTCGAACTGGTGGAGGCGGGAGGTGAGGAGGTCGTTGACGGCGTCGGCGGCCTCCTGGGTGGTGCAGCCGAGGAATGTCTCGAATACCAGGACGCCGTTGGAGAGTTCGCCCTCCTCCTCGATCTCCCGCTGGTAGGAGAAGAGGTCGTTCCGCAGGTGGACGGCGTCGGAGAAGGTGTCCTTGAGGACCCGCAGCGGACGGCTGGCGGCCACCGCCGCGGGGATCTCGGCGCCCGCCGCGTACTCGACGAGCCCGGCGGACCACGGCGCGCCGCCGACCTTGCGGCGCATCTCGATGTACTCGACGGGGTTGGCGACGCGGCCGGTGCTGATGTTGGCCAGCTCCCACAGCGACTCCTCCAGGAGATGCTGGGTGGCCTCGGCGAAGCGGCGGCGCCAGTCCCGGGACATCGCCGGGATGGTGCGCCGCCACAGGTCGGCGAGGCCCTTCTCGACGGCGTTGACCGGCTCGGGCGGCGGCCCCGCCGGGTCCACCGGCATGAAGGCGGGCAGCCGGTCCAGGTACGCCTTGGCGCCCGCCATGTCCTGGCCGCGTTTGAAGCTCTCCAGGAAGTGGTCGTCGAAGAAGAAGACCCAGACGTACCAGTCAGTGACGGTGGCGAGTTCCGGCGCCGGGGCGTCGGGGTGGGTGTAGGCGCAGAGCAGGGCGTAGTCGTGGGCGTCGAAGTCCCGCTCGCCCCAGATGCCCGACCCTTCGATCATCTCCATCTCGCGGGCCCACGCCTTGGAGTGGTCGCGGACCGCCTCCAGGTGCGGGTTGAGCCGCGCGGGATACGGCTCGTAGAACTCCGGAAGTACGAAGGGCTGTGTCATCTGCGCCTCACCTCGTCTCGTCGTGTCCGCTTGCCTCGATCAGTCCCGGCCGCGGGCGATCTCGACGTTCTCCAGCACGCCGAGCGCGTCCGGGACCAGCACGGCGGCCGAGTAGTAGGTGCTGACCAGGTACGAGATGATCGCCTTCTCGTCGATGCCCATGAAGCGGGCGGAGAGGCCCGGCTCGTACTCGTCGGGCAGTCCGGTCTGGTGCAGGCCGACGACGCCCTGGTTGTCCTCGCCGGTCCGCAGGACGAGCACGGAGCTGGTGCGCTCCTTGGTGATCGGGATCTTGTTGCAGGGCAGGATCGGGACGCCGCGCCAGGCGGGGACCTGCTGGCCGCCCAGGTCGACGTGGTCGGGGTAGAGGCCGCGGGCGTTCATCTCGCGGCCGATGGCGGCGATGGTGCGGGGGTGGGCGAGGAGGAACTTCGAGCCCCGGCGGCGGCTGAGCAGTTCGTCGAGGTCGTCGGGGGTGGGCGGGCCGG
>NZ_VKJP01000115.1 GCF_007280575.1 Streptomyces benahoarensis | reverse complement strand
CCGCCGCGCCCCGGCGCGCCAACAGGCGCCCCGGACGGGCCGGGCGGCGCCGGACGGATCAGGCGGGCGCCCAGGCCGGGAGCGGCTCCGTGGCGTCGAGCCAGTCGGACGGCGGGGCTCCGGCGGGGGCGGCGGCGACGATGCCGCCGACGATGGCGCAGGTGGTGTCCACGTCGCCCCCGGCCCGGGCGGTGGCCCAGAACGCCGCCGGGTAGTCGCCGAGGTGCCGGGCGGCGGCCCAGAGGGTGAAGGGGACGGTGTCGTGGGCGCTGGTGCGGCGGCCGCAGCCGAGGACGGCGGCGACGGTGCCGGGGTCGCCGTAGTCGAGCATGTCCCGGGCGCGGCGGAGTCCGGCCTGGACGGCGCTACGTGGGATCAGCGCCATGACGTCGTCGATCAGCTGCGTGGGGCCGGTGTCGCGGTCCGGGTCGGCGACGAGGGCGGCGGCGGCCGCGACCGCCATGGCGCCCACCACGGCCTCGCGGTGCTGGTGGGTGGGGTACGCGGAGATCTCGGCCTGGTGGGTGGCCTGCTCGGCGTCGCCGGCGTACCAGGCGCCCAGCGGGGCGATGCGCATCGCGGCTCCGTTGCCCCAGGAGCCGTGGCCCTGGAAGAGCGCGGCGGCGAGGTCGTGCCAGTCGGCGCCGTCGCGGATCTGCCGCAGCAGGCGGTCGACGGCCGGGCCGTAGTCGCGGTCGGCGTGGTGGTGGTCGGCGAAGGACCGGGCGAGTGCGTCCTGGTCGATGCGGCCGTGGGCGGCGAGGACCGCCAGGACGGAGCAGGCCATCTCGGTGTCGTCGGTCCACCGCCAGGGGCCGGGCGGCAGGGCCCGGCGCCGGAGGGCGGGGAGGTGTGCGGGGGTGGCGAAGCGGGCGCCGAGGGCGTCGCCCACGGCGAGTCCGCGCAGGCTGGCGAGGGCCCGCGCGCGGCGGTCTGCGTCACGGTCGTCGGCGGTCATCGCTCGCACTCTAACCGGAGATGCCGTACGGCTCCGGTTCCCGCCAGCGCTCGAACGGCCGGTCCAGGGTGTAGCGGCCGTCGGCGCCGAGGAGGAGGATGCGCCGCTCGGCGTTGCCGGGATTGGCGAGCGATTCGAACTCCGCCACCGACCAGTGGAACCACCGCATGCAGAACAGCCGCATGGTCAGGCCGTGCGTGACGATCAGGACGTTCGGCGGGTGGTCGGGGGCCTCGAAGCTGCGCCACAGGCTCTCCAGGAACGCGCCGACCCGGTCGTAGACGTCGGCGCCGGACTCCCCCTGGGCGAAGCGGTAGAAGAAGTGCCCGTAGGCGTCGCGGTACGCCTTCTGAAGCCGTACGTCGTCACGGTCCTGCCAGTTGCCCCAGTCCTGCTCGCGCAGCCGTGGCTCCTCGCGGACGCGGACGCGGTCCAGGTCGAGGCCGAGCGCCTGGAAGGTCTGGTGGGTGCGGCGGTAGGGCGACACGTAGGCGGAGACGCGTTCGTCGCCGAAGATGTCGCGGAGCGGGCCACCGGCCTCGCGGGCCTGGTGGCGCCCCTTGTCCGTCAGGCTGAGCGCGTGGTCCGGCTCGCGTTCGTAGACGGTGTCGTCGACATTCCCCGCCGACTCTCCGTGGCGGATGAGGACGATGCGTCGCGGCCGTGCCATGCGGCCACCCTAGAGTGCCCGGCGCGGGCCACGGCCGCCGGACACGGGGCGCGAGGGTCGGCCCCGTGCGGCGCGCAGGAGGGCGGGCGTTACCCGGGCGGCGCGCCCCGGGGGCGTGCGCTCAGACCGTCCACGCCGGTTCGAGCTGGACGACATCGCCCGCGAGGGCCTCCACATCGGCCGCTATCTGGGCGCGCAGGGCCAGCCGCTCCACCCGCTCCGGGCGGTACTTGCCGCGTTCGGCGGCCGACTGCCACATCGACAGCACCAGGAACTCCTCCCCCGGCGCCCGCCCCAGCATCCCGCGCACCATGCCCGGCGAACCGGCCATCGCCGGGTTCCAGACCTTCTCCTGCATCAGCGTGAAGTGCTCCACGCGGTCCTCGCGCACCCGGGAGTGCGCCAGCCGCAGGACGTCGATGTCGGCGAAGACCGGCTCGAAGCCCACCTTCACATCGAATTCGTGCTCGAAGAGGCGGACTTGACTGTCCTTGAAGGTGCCCACCTGGGCGGCGGCGAGCCGGTCGTGGGAGCGGGCCATGAACGAGTCGTAGAACGCCCGGCTCTCCCAGAAGGCCACGAAGTGCGCGACCCCGGGGCGGCTTCTGCTCCATCCGCCGCCCTGCCCCCGGAATCCCGGCTCCCCCAGCAGTCCCGCCCATTTCCGCTGCCCCCGCTCGAACCCTCGACGGTCCACGACGGTGAGGCGAATCCACTTGACAAGCACCGCGCCATCGTACGGCCCGGGACCGGCGGAATCACCGCCGTCGCCCGGCGAACATCGGCGGATCCGCGCGCGACGGGCGGGGCGCCGCCCACCGGCCGCCCCGGGGCCCGTCGCGGACGAACCGCCTTACGGGCGGGGGTCGATGGGCACCGGAACGGCGAGTCGCCGCTCCACCTCCTCGGCGGCGTCCAGGCACAGGTCCTCCCGGTAGGGGCGGCCGATGAGCTGGACGCCCCGGGGCAGCCCGTCGGCCGTCCCCGCGGGCACCGCGACGGCGGGCAGCCCCGCGAAGCTGGTGGCGGTGCAGAGCCGCATGGCGCGCTGCAGGCGCAACGAGCTTTCCGGATCGCGCAGTTCCTCGCCCGGGGCGAACGGCGGCAGGGTGAACACCGGCCCCAGGACCAGCGGGTACTCCGCCAGGAACGCCGCCCAGTCCCGGCGGATGCCCAGGCGCACACCGGTCAGCCGCAGGTACTCCGCAAGGTCCACGGGGCGGGTCCGCGCCATGCCCCACTCGATGTAGCAGTGCCCGCCCTCCCCCAGGAGCGGCTTGAGGCGCGGCCATGCGGAGGCGAACTCGGTGAGCGTCATCCGGGCGTACGCCTCCAGCGTCTCCTCCAGACGCGGGACGTCGGGGACCTCGTGCACCTCGTAACCGGCGTCGTTCAGGGCGTCCGCCGCGGCGTCGAGGGCCGCGCGCACCGACGGGTGCACCCCTCCGCCCCCGGGGTCGGCCACCTTCGCCACCTTGAGGGGACCCGGGAGCGGCGCGCCGAAGGGCGGTACGGGTACGGCCCTCGGGTCGCACGGGGCGGCTCCGGCCAGCACCCCGTGGACCAGCCGCAGATCCGCGACGGTCCGGGCGAGCGGCCCGTCGACCACCAACTCCTGGGCGGCCAGGGCGGGATCGTCGGGGCCGATGCGGTGGTCGGCGGGGTACCGCCCCGTGGTCGGCTTCAGCCCCGCGACGCCGCAGAAGGCGGCGGGGATGCGCACCGATCCCCCGGCGTCGTTGCCGAGGCCGAGGGGCACCATGCCGCTCGCCACGGCCGCCCCGTCGCCGCCGCTGGAGCCGCCCGGGGTGACCGCGCGGCTCCAGGGGTTGACGGTGTCGCCGAACAGTTCGCTGCGGGTGTGCATCCCGGCGAGGACGAGGGTGGGCATGTTGGTGTGCCCCACGGGGACGGCACCGGCGGCACGCAGCCGCGCCACCGGGGGCGCATCGGCGCGCGCCGTGGCGTGCCGGAACGCGGTCGCGCCGAAGGTCGTCGGGACGCCCTCGACGGCGGTGGTCTCCTTGACCGTGAACGGCACCCCGGCCAGCGGCCCCAGCTCCTCGCCTGCCGCCCGGCGGCGGTCGACGGCGTCCGCATCGGCGCGCGCCCGGTCGGCGATCAGCTGGGTCACCGCGTTGACCGCCGGGTTGACCTCGGCGATCCGCTCCAGATGCGCCTCCAGCAGTGCGGTGGCCGTCACCGCTCCCCCGCGCACGGCCGCCGCCTGCGCGCCCGCCGACTTTCGCCACAGTGCGTCCCGCATGCCTCACTCCCTCCCACCGCCCACCCTTAGGGGCGGGCGTGCATCCCGGGGGCGGCGCTGTCGCATTCCGGCCCCCACCAGTCGTACTAATGCAGTTGCATCGAAAAAACACCGTACCCTGACCGGCGATACATACGCATCGAATAAGCGGGGTGCCATGCCGAAACTGGTGGACCACGAGGGCCGACGCCGCCAGATCGCCGACGCCGTCTGCCGGCTCGCCGAGGAACGCGGCCTGGAGGGGGTCACCCTCCGGGACGTCGCGGCCCGCGCGGACGTCTCCATGGGGGCGGTCCAGCGCTGCTTCCGCACCAAGGACGAGATGCTCACCTTCGCCCTGACCTACATCGGCGAACGCGTCACCACCCGGGTCTCCGCCCGCATCTCCGAGTCCCCCGCGCAGTCGGCCCGCACCACCCTCGGGCACGCCGCAACGGAACTCTCCCTGCTGCGGCAGGAACACCGGGCCGAGGCCCGCGTCTGGCTCGCGTTCCTCGCCCAGGCCACCGTCAGCCGCCCGCTGGCGGACATCCTGCGCGCCAACTACACCGCACTCCAGGAGGCGTTCACCGCGCTCCTCGCCCAGGCGGCGCCCGAGGCCGATGCCTCCCTGGAGGCCCGCACCCTCCTCGCCCTCGTCGACGGCCTCACCACGCATGTACTGATCGACCACATCTCGCCCGCCGCCGCGCTGGACGTCCTGGACCACCATCTGTGCCGCCTGTGGGGCGAGCCGCAGAAGTGACACCGGGCACCCCTGGGACCGGCCCGTCCGCAGGTCGCGGAACTCGCACATCGGGGCACTCCCCCCACACCCTTACGGGGCAACGGATCCGGCCAGATTCCGGAACAACGGAGTTCTCCACAAGCACAGTTCGCCTCACCGCGTACGCGCATCGCCATGGCACCATGGACATCCAACGGGGTGTTACGGCGCGCTGCCCGCACGACCACGGGCGGATCGCCCGACGCTCCGCGGCTGCCCGCCACCGGCCGTACGCCTCACCGCCCGGGCCGGGAGGGGCGGCCGACCGCGCGCGGAGCCGTTCCGCGCGTCCGGTGAGACGGAAAGCGACGGAAGGACAAGCCCGGTGAGCACGCTCAACAAAGGCATCGAGAAGGCCGAGGTCACGCTCAAGTGGGACCCCAGCCCCGTCGGCGAGCCGGACAACGACCTCGACCTCATCGCCGCCACCTACGAGGCGGACACCCTCGCGGGCAAGCCGGTCTACCTCGTCCACTTCGACAGCCGCTCCCCCGACGGCACCATCACCCTCAACCGCGACAGCCGCACGGGCCAGGGCTTCGGGTCCGACGAGGTCATGACGCTGGAGCTGGAGCGGCTGGCGGAGCGCTACACCCGGGTCGTGGTGGGCGTCGCCATCCAGCAGGGCGGCGGCCGCAAGACCTTCGGTGAGGTACCCCACACCGAGGTCCAGATCCGCGAGGGCTACACCGACCTCGTCCAGGACGACTTCGCCTCGGTCGCCCCGTCGACGGCGGCGGTCGTCGCCGTGTTCGCCCGTGACGCCGACGGCGAATGGCGCCTGCAGAAGGGCCTGCGCGGCTTCGACGCCGACCCGAACACCTTCACCGCCCTGATGGGGACCTGACCGGAGCCCCCGTACGGGACCCGGCAGGCGCCGCCGCGCCGAAGGCGCTCTCCGGCGCGGCGGCGCCTGCGGTACCGGTGGAGATCGGCGCCGCGAGTTCGCCGGACTCATCGCCGGCCGGTAGCAGCACGATCAGGGAGATCGCGTGGACCAGGACGACCGGCTCCGTCACAGCGCCTCGTTCGGCGCGGCGGCGGCCGCATACGCCGAGCACCGTCCGAACTACGCGCAGGCCGCGGTGCGTTGGGCGCTGGAGCGTGCGCCCGGTCCGCGCGTGCTCGACCTGGGCGCCGGGACCGGCAAACTCACGGCCACGCTTGTCGCGCGGGGCTCGGACACCGTCGCGGTCGAGCCCGGTCCGTCGATGCTGACCGAGCTGCGCCGCGCGCTGCCGTCCGTCCGTGCCCTCGCGGGCCGGGCCGAGGCGATACCGCTGCCGGACGGTTCCGTCGATGCCGTGCTGTCCGGCAACGCCATGCACTGGTTCGACATGGCCGTCGCGGGCCCCGAGATCGCCAGGATCCTCGCGCCCGGCGGCACCCTGGCCGGTCTGTGGAACGTCATGGACGACCGGGTCGACTGGGTGGCCGGGCTCGCGCGGGTCAGCGGGACCGCGGCCATCGGCCCGCGTGACGTGCCCACCAGTTGGCGTACCGAGACGGCTGACCTGCACCTTCCCAGGACGGGCGTGGCTGCCCGGTTCGGCTCGCCGGAGCAGGCCGCGTTCCCGCACGGGCAGCGCCGCACCGCCGACTCCCTCATCGCGACCCTCGCGACGAGAGCGGGGATGCTGGTCATGCCGGAACAGGAACGAGAGGCCACGCTGGCCCGGATCCGCGCCTACCTCGCGAGCCGGCCGGAGACCGCCGACGGCGAGTTCACCCTCCCGATGCTGACCGGCGTGCTGCGCGTCCGGCGGCTGTGAAGGTCATCAACGCTCACGAACCTGGTCGGCGGCACCACTGACGGTCAGCGTCCCGGGCACCACGCCGAGGTCCCGGACACCACATCGAGGCGGAAACGGCGGAGAGGGAGCCGACTCGGCGTCGGCTCCCTCTCTCACCTGCGGATCAACGGCCTCAGCAACGGATGCTCAGAGGCACCGGATGCGATTCCGCTCGTTCTCAGCTGCAGCCGCTGGTCGAGCCGCAGCCCTCGCAGAGGTAGCAGCTGCCCGCGCGCTGCATCTTCGTCCCGCAGGAGAAGCAGAGCGGGGCGTCGGCGTTGATGCCGAGCTGCATCTCGACCAGTTCGGCGTTGGTGTGCGCCTGCTTCTTCGGGGCCGGGGCCTCGATCTCCGCGGCCGGGACCGCGGGAGCGGAGGCGGGCGCCTCGGTCTGGCGCGGCGCGGACTGCGCCAGGCCCTCGACGTCGATGTCCTCGGACGGCTCGTACGAGCCGGTGTCCAGGTGACGCTGCCGCTCCTCGACGGAGTGGATGCCGAGCGCGGAACGGGTCTCGAAGGGCAGGAAGTCCAGCGCCAGGCGGCGGAAGATGTAGTCGACGATCGACTGCGCCATCCGCACATCCGGGTCGTCCGTCATACCGGCCGGCTCGAAGCGCATGTTGGTGAACTTCGAGACGTAGGTCTCCAGCGGCACGCCGTACTGGAGGCCCACCGACACCGCGATGGAGAAGGCGTCCATCATGCCCGCGAGGGTCGAGCCCTGCTTGGACATCTTCAGGAAGACCTCACCGAGACCGTCGTCCGGGTAGGAGTTGGCGGTCATGTAGCCCTCGGCGCCGCCCACCGTGAAGGAGGTGGTGATGCCGGGACGGCCCTTGGGGAGACGCTTGCGGACGGGGCGGTACTCGACGACCTTCTCGGGCGCCGGCTCCGCGGTCTCCGCCTTCGCCTCCTCCTTCTTCTTCGCCGACAGCGGCTGGCCGACCTTGCAGTTGTCGCGGTAGATCGCGAGCGCCTTCAGGCCGAGCTTCCAGCCCTCGTAGTAGACCTCCTCGACCTCCTCGACGGTGGCCGTCTCGGGCAGGTTCACGGTCTTGGAGATCGCACCCGACAGGAAGGGCTGCGCCGCGGCCATCATGCGGACGTGGCCCATGGCCGAGATCGAGCGGGCGCCCATGGCGCAGTCGAAGACCTTGTAGTGCCCCGGCTTCAGACCGGGGGCGTCGATGACGTTGCCGTGCTCGGCGATGTGGGCGACGATCGCCTCGACCTGCTCGGGCTGGTAGCCGAGCCGCTTGAGCGCCTTGGGGACCGTGTTGTTCACGATCTGCATGGAGCCGCCGCCGACCAGCTTCTTGAACTTGACCAGGGCGAGGTCCGGCTCGACGCCCGTGGTGTCGCAGTCCATCATCAGGCCGATGGTGCCGGTCGGCGCAAGGACGGACGCCTGCGCGTTGCGGAAACCGTTCTTCCCGCCCAGCCGCAGCACGTCCTGCCACGCCTCGGTCGCCGCGGCCCACACCGGGGTGTCCAGGTCGTCCATGCGCGTGGCGACACCGTTGGCGTCGGAGTGCTGCTGCATGACGCGCTTGTGGGCGTCGGCGTTGCGGGCGTAGCCGTCGTACGGGCCGACGACCGCGGCCAGCTCGGCGGAGCGCTTGTAGGAGGTGCCCGTCATCAGCGAGGTGATGGCACCGGCCAGCGCGCGGCCGCCGTCCGAGTCGTAGGCGTGGCCGGTGGCCATCAGCAGCGCGCCGAGGTTGGCGTAGCCGATGCCCAGCTGACGGAAGGCGCGGGTGGTCTCGCCGATCTTCTCGGTCGGGAAGTCGGCGAAGCAGATGGAGATGTCCATCGCCGTGATGACCAGTTCGACGACCTTGGCGAAGCGCTCGGCGTCGAACGACTGGTGTCCCTGGTCGTCGTCGCGCAGGAACTTCATGAGGTTGAGCGAGGCGAGGTTGCACGAGGAGTTGTCCAGGTGCATGTACTCGCTGCACGGGTTCGAGGCGGTGATCCGGCCCGACTCCGGCGAGGTGTGCCAGTGGTTGATGGTGTCGTCGTACTGGATGCCGGGGTCGGCGCAGGCCCAGGCGGCCTCGGCCATCTTGCGGAAGAGGCCCTTGGCGTCGATCTCCTCGATGACCTCGCCGTTCATCCGGCCGCGAAGGCCGAACTTCGATCCGGACTCGACGGCCTTCATGAACTCGTCGTTGACGCGGACGGAGTTGTTGGCGTTCTGGTACTGGACGGACGTGATGTCGTCGCCGCCCAGGTCCATGTCGAAGCCGGCGTCGCGCAGCGCGCGGACCTTCTCCTCCTCCTTGACCTTGGTCTCGATGAACGCCTCGACGTCGGGGTGGTCGACGTCGAGCACGACCATCTTGGCGGCGCGGCGGGTGGCGCCGCCCGACTTGATCGTTCCGGCGGACGCGTCGGCGCCGCGCATGAAGGAGACCGGGCCGGAGGCGTTGCCGCCGGAGGAGAGCAGCTCCTTGGAGGAGCGGATGCGCGAGAGGTTCAGACCGGCGCCGGAACCACCCTTGAAGATCATCCCCTCTTCCTTGTACCAGTCGAGAATCGACTCCATGGAGTCGTCGACGGAGAGGATGAAGCAGGCGCTGACCTGCTGCGGCTGCTGGGTGCCGACGTTGAACCAGACCGGCGAGTTGAAGCTGAAGACCTGGTGGAGCAGCGCGTACGCCAGCTCGTGCTCGAAGATCTCGGCGTCCGCCGGGGAGACGAAGTAGCCGTTCTCCTCGCCGGACTTGCGGTACGTCGTGACCACGCGGTCGATCAGCTGCCGCAGGCTCGACTCGCGGGTCGGCGAGCCCACCGCACCACGGAAGTACTTGCTGGTGACGATGTTGACCGCGTTCACCGACCAGAAGTCGGGGAACTCGACGCCACGCTGCTCGAAGTTGACCGAGCCGTCGCGCCAGTTGGTCATGACGACGTCACGACGCGCCCACTCCACCTCGTCGTACGGGTGCACGCCGGGGGTGGTGTGGATGCGCTCGATACGCAGCCCCTTGCTCGCCTTGCTGCCCTTGGCGCGGGAGCCGCGTGCCGGGCCGCTCGTCGTCTCTGTCATTCCGCCTCCCTGTACGGGCGAAAACGCCCATATGTGCACACTTGTTCCGTGGCACGGTGTCTGTCGTTCTGCGGCCGGAGCGCCTGCACGCGCCCCGGTCAGATGTGATCGCGCCGCACTAGTCGGCGGCGGTGGCGGGCTCGGGAACGGACGCGGCGTCGCCGCCGTCCGCCCCGCACTCCCGCTCGGGCGGCCCCTGCTCGCGCTGCTCACGCAGTTCGGCGATGGCCGCCTCGAAGTCTTCCAGCGAGTCGAAGGCCCGGTACACGGACGCGAAACGCAGGTACGCGACGAGGTCGAGTTCCCGCAGCGGTCCCAGTATGGCGAGCCCGACGTCATGGGTGGACAGCTCGGCGCTGCCGGTGGCGCGCACCGCCTCCTCGACCCGCTGGCCGAGTTTGGCGAGGGCGTCCTCGGTGACCGGCCGCCCCTGGCATGCCTTACGCACGCCCGCGATGACCTTGGTACGGCTGAAGGGCTCGGTGACCCCGCTCCGCTTGATCACCGTGAGGGACGCCGTCTCGATGGTGGTGAAACGGCGGGAGCAGTCGGGGCACTGGCGACGGCGGCGGATCGATGTGCCGTCGTCGGTGGTGCGGCTGTCGACGACCCTGCTGTCCGGGTGCCTGCAGAAGGGGCAGTGCATGGCTCCACCCTCCTCACCTCGGAACTGCGCGGACGTACGCCGCCGGAATCCGCGTACGACTGATCGGCCCCACGAGGGCCCTTCCAGGCCCTCGGAGCAGTCACCAGCATAGGTGATCCGCGGGGGCCCGCCGGACCAGACACCACAACTTGTAGGCGGTCGGCGCCATCCAAGCACTAGATGTGGTGTCGGGACGCACATGGCCGCCTACCGCGTGTCGCGGTGGAGGCAGGCCGTCGGGGTTACCCACGAGCCTACGGGAAACCACTCGCGGGGCGGTCCGCAGGGGCCGGAATGGCGGAATCCGCACATGGCGGCACGGGCGGCGGGCACGGCCGGGCGGCCCGCTCCCGCTCCCTTCCACCCCGTTCCGGGCACCCGGGAGCCGAAGGGGATAATACGGAGCGAAGCGGCCTTCGGGGTCCGCGTCGGAGCCGCCATCCCTTTGCGATCTTTCCGGGTGCGACGGACTCGCACAGGGTGCGGCGTGCGGCCCACCGGACCGAATCGCCGTTCGAGTCTCCGGTCCATACACCAGACACCCGAGCGAGTCAGCAGATTCGCAGAATTTCACTCGAACGTGTGTTTGGCGCAACCTTTCGAAAGCAACTACCGTTGGCTAACTAGGGAGCACATTCCGAGAGGGGCTGACGTGACCACCACCGCAGACAGCGCGACCATCACCGCACAGAGCCACTCCCAGAGCCGGTTCGAACACCCTCAAGTGGCACGGAGCACACCGATGGACGACCCCGCGCCGGATGCTGCGGAGCAGAAGCCCACCCGTGCGCTGCCGGGACGGCCACCGGGGATCCGGGCCGACAGCTCGGGGCTGACCGACCGCCAGCGCCGCGTGATCGAGGTGATCCGGGACTCCGTGCAGCGCCGCGGCTACCCACCGTCGATGCGGGAGATCGGCCAGGCCGTCGGACTCTCCAGCACCTCGTCCGTCGCCCATCAGCTCATGGCCCTGGAGCGCAAGGGCTTCCTGCGGCGCGACCCGCACCGCCCCCGGGCGTACGAGGTCCGCGGCTCCGACCAGGCCAGCAGCGCGGCCACGGAGACGGCGGGCAAGCCCGCGGCGTCCTACGTCCCGCTCGTCGGGCGGATCGCCGCCGGTGGCCCGATCCTCGCCGAGGAGTCCGTCGAGGACGTCTTCCCGCTCCCCCGCCAGCTGGTCGGTGACGGTGAGCTGTTCGTCCTCAAGGTCGTCGGCGACTCCATGATCGAGGCCGCGATCTGCGACGGTGACTGGGTCACCGTCCGCCGTCAGCCCGTCGCGGAGAACGGCGACATCGTCGCCGCGATGCTGGACGGCGAGGCCACCGTCAAGCGTTTCAAGCGCGAGGACGGCCATGTGTGGCTGCTGCCGCACAACGCCGCCTACCAGCCGATCCCCGGCGACGAGGCGACCATCCTCGGCAAGGTCGTGGCGGTCCTGCGGCGGGTCTGACCTCGCCCCCACGAGCGGGCCCCGGGACCACTGCGCCGGTTCCGGGGCTCTGCACCGCCCGGCGGGCGTTCCCGCCGCCGGGTCCGCGTCATACGCCGCTCTCCGCCTCCCGGGCCGTCGCGTCGATGGCCGCGAGCGACCGGCGGACCTGATTGCGGTCGGTGGTGTACCAGAAGTCCGGCATCGACTTCCGCAGGAACGAGCCGTACCGGGCCCGCTCCAGCCGGGGGTCGAGCACGGCGACGACGCCGCGGTCCCCCGTCGCCCGGACCAGCCGCCCGGCGCCCTGGGCCATCAGCAGCGCCGCGTGCGTCGCCGCCACCGACATGAAGCCGTTGCCGCCGGCCTCCTCCACCGCCTTCTGGCGGGCGCTCATCAGCGGATCGTCCGGGCGCGGGAACGGCACCCGGTCCATCACCACGAGCTGGCAGTTCGGGCCCGGCACATCCACGCCCTGCCACAGCGACAACGTGCCGAACAGGCAGGTCCGGGCGTCCGCCGCGAACGTACGGATCAGCTCGCCCAGGGTCTCCTCACCCTGGAGGAGCACCGGCATGTCGAGACGGCCGCGCATCGCCTCGGCCGCCGCCTGCGCCCCGCGCATCGACGAGAACAGGCCCAGCGTCCGGCCACCCGCCGCCTCGATCAACTCCGCCAGTTCGTCGAGCATGTCCTCCCGGCTGCCCTCCCGGCCCGGCTGCGCGAGGTGCTTGGCGACGTAGAGGATGCCCTGCTTGCCGTAGTCGAAGGGCGAGCCGACGTCCAGGCCCTTCCAGACCGGGGCATCGTCCTCCCGCACGCCCTCCGGGGAGAGGCCCAGGGACGCGCCGACGCCGTTGAAGTCGCCGCCCAGCTTCAGGGTGGCGGACGTCAGCACCACCGAACGGTCCGCGAACAGCTTCTCGCGCAGCAGCCCGGAGACCGACAGCGGTGCCACCCGCAACGACGCGCCGAAGCGATCGTGGCGTTCGTACCAGACCACGTCGTACTCGGAGCCGTTCGCGATGCGCTCGGCGACGGCGTGGACGTTCTCCACCGAGGCGAGGGCCTGCTTGCGGACCGCGTCCTCGTCCTGGACGTTCTTGTCCCGCGTCGAGCCGAGCGCGGAGATCACCGTACGGGCGGCGTCCCGCAGCGCCATCAGGCAGTAGCCGAGATCCTCCGGGATCTCCTCCAAGCGGCCGGGCAGCGCCAGCTCCATCAGCCGCTCGAACGTCTCGGACGCCGTCTGCAGCTGGTCGGCGGCCTTCTCGTTGACGAGTTTGGCGGCCCGGCGGACCGCGCGGTTGACCTGCCCCGGGGTCAGCTCGCCGGTGGCGACGCCGGTGACCCGGGAGACCAGTTCATGGGCCTCGTCGATGATCAGCACATCGTGCTCCGGCAGGACCGGAGCGCCCTCGATCGCGTCGATCGCCAGCAGGGCGTGATTGGTGATCACGACGTCGGCGGTCTTGGCGCGCTCCCGGGCGGCCTCCGCGAAGCATTCCGCGCCGTAGGCGCACTTCGAGGCGCCCAGGCACTCCCGGGAGGCGACCGAGACCTGGCCCCAGGCGCGGTCGGAGACGCCGGGCGTCAGGTCGTCGCGGTCGCCGGTCTCCGTCTCGTCCGCCCAGTCGCGCAGCCGCAGCAGGTCCTTGCCGAGCTTGCTGGTGGGCGTCGCCGCCTCGAACGGGTCGAAGAGGCCCTCCTCCTCTTCCTGCGGCACGCCCTCGCGGAGGCGGTGCAGGCAGAGGTAGTTGGAGCGGCCCTTGAGCATGGCGAAGTCGGGGCGGCGGCGCAGCTGCGGATGGAGCGCGTCGACGGTGCGCGGCAGGTCACGCTCGACGAGCTGACGCTGGAGCGCGAGGGTGGCCGTGGCGATGACCACGCGGTCGCCGTGGGCCAGCGCCGGCACCAGATAGCCGAGGGACTTTCCGGTGCCGGTGCCGGCCTGCACCAGCAGATGCGACTGGTCGTGCACGGCCTCGGCGACGGCCTCGGCCATCGCCACCTGGCCGGGCCGCTCGGTGCCGCCGACGGCGGCGACGGCGGCGTGCAGCAGATCGTTGAGGGAGGGCTTCGTCATAGCGTGGCCAGCCTACGCGGGACCACTGACAGCCCGCCCCGTCATGGCGTGTGCAACGGGTTGGGGACGGTGCCGTGGACCGTGGCGTGCGGGCGTTCGGCGCGGTCGCGGTAGCCGTCGGTGTGCAGACGGTTGCGGTTCAGGCACAGCCGCTCGATCCGCGGGGTGAGCAGGTCGAAGAGGGCATGCCGTTCCTTGAGGGTGGGGAAACGTTCGTGGTGGCGCAGGATCTCCGCCCGGACGAGGGACCAGAATTCCCGTTCGGGAACGCCCAGTTGCTCCTCGCAGAGCGGTGCGAGGTAGCGGAAGACGCCGACGAACAGCCCGGAATGGATGAACTGGGTGAGGAACTCCGGCGGCTCGGTCAGCAGCACCGCGCGGACCTCGTCCGGCATCGCGTCGTGCTCCGGCAGCGGCGTGGCACTGGTGTTGACGTCGTCGACGAAGTCCTTGACCGCGAGCCGGACGGGCACGTCCTGGGCGTCGAAGACGACGATGGCGTTCTCGCCGTGCGGGGAAAAGACCGTGCCGTAGCGGTAGAGGAAGTGCAGCAGGGGCGGCAGGAGCGCGGCGAAGAGGCGGCGCAGCCAGACCCGGGGCGGCAGGCCCGAGCGGCGGACGAGTTCGGCGGTCAGGGCGCGGCCGTGCGGGTCGGTCTGGAGCAGCGAGGCGAGGGTGCGGGCGCGTTCCCCGGGGTCGAGATGGCGGATGAGCGGCTCGCGCCAGATGCAGCCGAGCAGCTCCTTGTACTGGTAGGGGACTCCGGGCAGCCGGTCGTAGAGCGGGTGGTGGACGGTGACGGAGGCGGTTTCGCCGAGGAGGATCACCCGCGTCTCGTCGCGCAGATACGGGTCGTTGTCGCGCAGCGCGTGGACCCAGCCGGTGACGGCGGGGGCGGCGGCGGTGCGTTCGGTGGGCAGTCCGCGCCAGACGAGGGTGTTGAGGACCGACAGCGGGAGCTTGACGGTGCGGGCGTGCGGACGGCTGATGTTGAGGAAGGTGCGGATCGACTGCTGCGGCAGGCGGAGGTCGTTGTCAGTGGGCAGCGCGATGATGGATCTGTCGGCGAGTTGCGGCGCGAAGAGCGGCGCCACGGTCTCGTCCCACTGCCAGGGATGGACGGGAAGGTAGAGGTAGTCGGCGGGGTCACGGCCCTCGGCGGTGACGGCGTCGGCGAAGCGGTCGCGGACGGCGGGGGGCAGTTCCTCGCCGTAGAGACGGTCGGGGGTGGCCAGTGCGGGGATGCCACGGTAGAGGGCGAGGTCGCGGTGGGCGGCGAGCCAGGGCAGGCGGTGCGGGGTGCGGGATTCGGGGGCCCACTCCTCGGCGTCCCGGGCGGAGAAGCCGAGCCGGCCCTTGTTGGCGACGAGCCAGGGGTGGCCGCTCTGGTGGCCTTCCAGGGACGCGTAGTCCAGGTCGGCGACGGCTTCGGCGTCGAGCGCGGTGGCGTCCAGCCGGGCGTCGGCGGCGAGGGTGGCGGTCAGCTCCCGCAGCAGGTGCCCGGTGGTGTCGCCGGACAGCCCCAGGACGGTGTCGTGGGCGCGGGCGAGAAAGCGCAGCGGGTCGGCGTCCGGGGTGAGCGAGTCGGGGTCGACGCGCCAGTGTCCGTAGGCACCGCGGCGGGCGGTGAAGCGGTAGACGAGGTCGTCGGCGACGGGCAGGCGGTAGCGGGTGGGGCGGCTGTCGGGGACGGACGGGACGGGCGTCGCCTCGGATCCGGTGCCAGGCTCGGACGCGGCGGGCGCGGGCGCGGCCGCGTCAGCCGCAGGCATGGGCACGGCGGCTGCGGACTCGGCAGGCACGGCCCCGTCGGACTCCCGCCCGGATTCCGGTTCGGGTTCCGGCCGGATGATCTCCTCGTAGGCGAACTCCGCCAGCGTCTTGGCGAGCAGGCGGCGTGCGGCGCGCCGCCAGAGGTGCGGGGCGGGCCGGGGCTCGTCGGCGGTGTGGGGCGCGGCGGGCCGGTGTTCAGCGGTCACGGTGGGACTCCTCGTGGTGGGACCACACCGGCACGGCGGGGACAGCCGGCGGTCATCGGATGAAAGGGATCGGTCAGGGGCGGCGCTTTTCCTTCGAAGGGGTGGTGGCGCGGACGATTACGGGAAGGGCGGTCGGGGTCCGGCCAGCGGTGCGGGGCCGTCGGCGGGCGACCCCGGGTCAGAGCGGGTCGAGGGGTTCACGGTCGCGGATCATCAACGCGGCGCGTTTGCCGGGCAGTTCGATCTCACCGCCGTACCGGAATCCGGCGGCGCGGAAGGCGGCGACGGAGGGGGTGTTGCGTACGTCCGGTTCGGCGACGACGCGGGTGCAGCGCGGGCGGTGGGCGAGAACGAGATCGGCGACGGCCCCCAGCAGGGCCGAGCCGAGGCCGCGTCCCCGGTGGTCCGCGCCGAGGAGGAGATGCAGACCGGTGTCGTGCGGGCGGGCCGGGTAGTGGCGGGCGAGCGGATCGAGATCGGCGCGGTAGATCTCCCAGTAGCTCATCGGGACGCCCGCCAGGACGCCGAGGCAGGGGACGCTGCGGCCGTCGCCGGTGAGCTGGGGGCGCAGATGCGCCACGGTGACCTCGGGAGGGCCCGCGAGTTCCCAATAGGCCGCGACCGCCGGATCGTTCATCCACGCCGCGATGCGGGCGAGGTCGGCGGCCCGGTCCACGGGGACGAGGGCGAACGGCCCGTCTGCGGTCCTGACGGGCGGCCATCCGGCGAGCCCGTCAAGAAGCGGCCCGGCGGCGGGTCCGGCGGACGCCGGGGGAACCGCGGCGGGCGGCTCCGGGGCGTGGGGCAGCTGCCGGACGGGGG